>JBBSHJ010000023.1:0-39830 GCA_038253135.1 Mycobacteriales bacterium
ACGTCGTGACCGCCGCCGTGCACTCGCTGCTTGTCCGCGTCGGCGATCCTGACCACGGGAGCGGGGCAGACACCCGCGTCGACGTCGACCTCGGGTAACGGCCCGCGGTGGTCGCTGACATCGTCGCCGGCGTGAGCCTCGCCGGCTGCTCTACCTCGCCATGACCGTTGACAGTGCCCGGAGGCATCGGGCCGGACGCGGCGGCGCCTGGAAGGGTCGGGTCAGCATCCGGTGACCGCCGCGGCGAGCGCGGCGATATCGGCCGGGCCGACGCGGCAGCAACCGCCGACGTACGCCGCCCCGTCGGCGACCCACTCGACGGCGCGGCCGGCGTCGTACGCCGGCGCACCCTGCCGCCGGCGGCTTTCCCGCTGCCAAATCTCGCCGCTGTTCGGGTAGGCGACCGCGACCTTGCCTGTGCGGGCGGTGGCGATTCGCAGCGCCGGTACGACGTCTGCCGGCCGGCAACAATTCACGCCGGCGGCGAATACGGCGTTGTTGCCGGCCACGACGTCAAAGGAGTCGGCCAGCGGCTGACCGGCGCGGGTGTGCGGACCGTCGACGGAATAGGAGAACCATGCCGGCAGCCGCAGCTTCTCGAGCGCGTCGACCAGCACCTCTGCCTCGGCCATGTCGGGGATGGTCTCGACGGCGAAGAAATCCGGATCTGCGGCGGCGAGCAGCTCGACGCGCGACCGGTGGAAGTCTCGCAACGTGGCGGTGGAGACGTCGTAGTGGCCGCGATATTCCGACCCATCGGCCAGCACCGCGCCGTACGGTCCGATCGAGGCCGCCACCCACCGCGGCGTGCCGTGGTCGGTCATCTCGTCGCGCGCCTCCCGGGCGAGGGTGACGCTACGCCCGATCAATCGCTCGGCCTCTGCTCGATCCAATCCGGCCGCGGTGAAGCCGGCCACGCTGGCTTGATAGCTGGCGGTCGTGGCGACGCGGGCGCCGGCCGCGAAATAGGCACGGTGTACTGCGCGGATCTCCTCCGGCGCATCGCGCAGCAGGCGCGCGGTCCACAGCGGGTCGCGCAGGTCGTGACCGCGATCCTCCAGCGCGTTGGACATCCCGCCGTCGAGGACCACCACGGCAGGATCCGCGGTCTCGACCGTCGCCGGCTCGCTCGGCCGACGGTGCGGTGGGCGCGTGATCACGCACTCCATTGTGTCGCGACGACGGCCCGGCCCCGATATTGCGTTGCACCTCGGCACGGAGGGTTGCGACCATGGCACGGATCCAGTGCGAAATCACGCCGCGAGAGGAGACACCATGCGAATCACCCGCCGGCCCGTCTCCCTCGCCGCCGCCGGCTCCTGATCCGGCGAGTCAGCGCTGGTACGGCGACCCGGCCTTTTCGCACGGAAGAATCCCTGTCATGACACTTCGCGTCCCGTCATCGACCTCCGGTGCCGGTTCAGGCGACCGGACCGCCGCTCATAGCTCGGCCGCTTCGCCCTCGGCTCAACGCTGACGCCCGCTCCGGCGCCGGAGGTACCCAATCCTCCTGACGCATCCCGGAGTCAACGACCGTGCGTATCCACGCGCGGGGCCCTGGCCCGCCCACGTCACATGGGCCGGCCTGAGTGCGCCCCGCCAAGAGCAAACTGAAGAAATTCCGCCTGGCCCCAAATGCGCTCATCACCGCTCGGAGGGCTTGACCCGACGGCAGAATTCGGCGAGCTCCTCGTCATCGACGACACGGGCCGCAGCAGGAGGTTGATCCCGCATGACGGAGCTCAGGATTGAGCTGTTGCGAGAGTTGCTCGCGAGACTGGCCGACGGGACGATCCAGATCCCCGAATTCCAACGCGAGCCCGTCGTCACGGATGACTGGGTGATCAGCCTGATCGCCAGCGTGTCCCTGCACTACCCGATCGGCGCGGTGATGCTGCTGCGGGCGGGCAGTCGCGACGCGCGGTTCGACGCTCGCCCGGTTACCGGCGCACAGCCAGGGTCGGAGCCGGAATGGTTTCTGGTCGACGGTCAACGGCGGCTGACCGTGCTGTACGACGTCCTCACCGCCGGCCGAGGAGGCCGGTTCCACCTCGACATCGACAAGGCTCTCGACCCGATGACCGATCGTGACGAGGCGATCGGCGTTGGCGACGGGTCACCGACGGGCTTCCCGCTGACCTTGACCTTCGGCTCGCCGGATGATCGACGGCGGTGGCTCGACGCAGCCGGAGTGAGTCGCCTCGAGCGGGATGTGCTTGCGGCCTTCGACGAGTACGCGGTGCCGGTCATCCGGCTCGGGAGCGATACCACGCGATGGACCGTTCGGGTGCACGGCGGCCCGCACGGCCGGCGGCTCTCGGATCGCTTCAGCCGTCGCGCCCGACCGGGCGGCCGGCGCGTCGTACCGTCGCCGCCGGACTCAGACCTGTAGCGACGCGAGAAACCGATCGACCGCCTTGCGCGCGGTTCGCTGCTTGAGCAGTCCTTGCTTCGCGTATCCGCGGACGTGGAGGGTCGGTGCCCCGGCCCGCAGGAAGACGACCAGCACGGCCGGGTTGAGGTTCAGCGCACCCGACCCGACGATCGTGGCCCAGCCGAGGTAGCTGACCCCATCGACGTCGCGCCGCTGCGGCGAGGCCCCGAGCCGCGTGCTGAGGCGTTGGATGAGAGCGGCCTCGGAGAGCCCGAGTTTCGCGTCGGCCGCCGCCTCGACCGTCCTGAGTCGCCGGGCGATGCCGCTGCCCGGCGGTCCGAGCTCGACGATGCCGTTGACCAGCGCGTCGTCGATCCCGGCCCGGTCGAGGAAGGGGTTCACGTAGCGATCGTACGGTGGCTCACCCCGTCGGTCGGTGATCCTCATGGTGTCGGGAGCATCCGGCCACGTCCGTTGTGTTCACGAGGGCCGGGGTTCGCGGTGGCGCTGGGCCCGAGGATCTCGACGATGCAATGCACGCTCGTCTCGTCGCCGACATTCTTGATCGCGTGCGGATGCGAGCCCCTCGTGGCGACGCTGCGGCCTTTGCGGATGGCTTCACCTCGTCCTTCGTGTTCGTCGTTGGGAGTCACGTAGCCGGTGCCCTGGTGGAGCCTGTTCTCTGGGGGTGCCTCGGGACGTCTGTGCGTGAATCCCTTACGTTGTAAGGCTTCGAGGCTGTTGTCGAGACGATATTGCGTGCAACAGGTTGTGGTGCAAGTGGGCGCGCTGAACAGGTTTATCTGGCGTGGCGAGTGCCGTTGAGTTGGGTCATCAGTTCGCGGTTCGCGCCCCGTGCAGCGGCGAGTTCCTGGTCGCGGTCGTCGATTTGCAGCCGCAAGTCAACGACTTGCTGTTCGAGAAAGACGATCTTCCGTTGGAGTTCCTCGATGTCGGTGGGCGCGCCGAGTCCGGAGGCGTGCCAGGTTTGGTTCGCCGAGCAGTTCGGACAGGCGCGTCTCGAGCTGCTGGGTTCGTGCGGCCATGCGGGCGCAGCGTTGCTGGGAGGCGCGAAGGTCGGCTTGCAGCGATGCGCGGGTGACCGCTGGGCCGGTCTGCGCCGTGTTCGGGGCTGCACTTCGGCGGTGTGGACTTGTTCGAGCAGGTCGCGGTGGCGGTAGAGGAAGGTGCGGTCCACCCCGGCGCGGGTGGCGATGGCGCTGACACTGACCTCGGCGCCGGTGTCGACGGCGTCGGCGAGGGCCTTGCGGACCCGTTCGCGGCGCCGGGCGGAGTCGGCCTGGCCTCCTTTCACCATGGCTGTGCTGCGAGGTGTGCTGGCGTCGAGGCTCATCGGGTGGGCTCCGGGCGGAGGTCGGGCAGGGCTTGGCGGATACGGGGCATGCCGAGCATGACGCTGTGGTGGCCGCGGACAGTGGCCACGGCCAGCTGGACGTGCTCACGCTGCTCGGCGGGCAGTTCGTCGAGGCCGCCGCTGATGCGGGTGATGAGCCGGCGGATGCGGGTGATCTCGTCCTGCGATGGCATCGCGTCGGCACGGGCCCAGTCCTCGAGGTCGGTGGTGGCGAGCAGCCGTTCACGAGTGCGCAGCAGGTCATCGAGGTAGGCCTGTAGGTCGGGCAGGTAGGAGACGTCGGTGCGGAAGTGGTCGCAGCCGGCGCAGCGGAACCGGAACGGGCATGCGCCGCCGCCGGCCTTGACGTTGGACGGTTCGGCGCAGACGCCGAACGGGACGGCGACTTCGCCGACGGCGCGGCGGGCGTGTTCGGAGTCCAGCAGGGCCTGGGCTTGGCGCCAGATGCGGTTGCCGTGCCGGTCGAAGGCCATCGCCGCGACCCGGTCGACGGCGTCGCGGCGGCGGGTCTCACCGATCCGGTAGTAGCCGCTGGTGGTGTCGAGTTTGCGGTGCGACATCAGCTCGCGCAGCACCTCGACCGGCACGCCGGCGTCGGCGTGCCGTTGGGCGTAACTGTGCCGGTAGGCGTAGAGCCCCATCTTGCGTTTGTCGTACTCGATGCCATCGTCGGTGCGCAGCACCGGCAGCGTGTCCACCCGGACGCGGTGCGCGAACGCGAGACTGAAAGCGGTGATCGCGCGACGCCCGCCAGGGTTGCGCCGATCGGTGGGCAGCAGCTTCAGGTCACCGACCGGGGTGTCTGCGAAGCGGGCACGGACCCGCTGCTGCTGAGTGAGGATGAGCGCGGCGGTGTGCTCGCTGATCGGCAGCCGCTGGCCGGGGCGGTTGGCCTTGTGATTGTCATAGAGCAGCACCGGCGCGCCGTCCTCGTCCCGAGCCAGGCAGTCGAAGTCCAGGTCACACAGATCTCTTCCGGGCGGCGCCCGGTATCGATGGCCAACTCGACCGCGGTGCGGGTCTCCGGCGTGGTCAGTTCACCGAGATGCGCGCACAACTGCTGCATGATCTCTGGCGGCAAATCCCGGTTCGGTTCGGCCGGTTCGGGCTTGAGCGGGATGTCCGCGACCCGATGACGAAGTCGTCGCCCAGGCCGGCGACGATGCCGCCGGGGCGGGTCAGCCCCATCGCGCGGGTCCGGGTCAGCACGGCACGGACCTCGCGGCACCCCCGGATGCGTGCATCGCCGCTGATCTGCCCGACCGATTCCAGGTAGGCCAGCCGATGCAGGAACGCCTGCATGTCGGTCCGGCCGAGGGCGGCCGGGTGCTCGCCCCGGTCCGGGCGCACCCGCAGCGATTCCGACAGCCGCACCAGGTAGCCGATGTGGTGACGCACGGCCAGCCCGGCGCTGGTGCGCCGACCTGGCCGGACCCGGCGTTTCGGCAGGTCATCGGCGGCCCATCGCTTTGCGATCTCCCGCAGCCATGTCTGCGTGATCTTGCCGAAGGAGAGCGTGCCGCTGTGGCCGAACACCACGAGATCCCAGTCGTCCTTGCTGACCTCGGACTCCGGCGTGGCCCAGCGCCCGGCCAGCGTGGCCTATCAGGCAAATGGCCAGGCCCCTGAACTCCAACCCGCGGCCCGTCGCAAGGGCGTAGTCGGCGATCGTGGTCACCTGCTGGCGGCGCAGGTCATCACAGAGGGAACGCAAGACCGCATCGTCGCCGATCTGGGTCACGAAGTCAGACGCAACACAATCTATATACTCTATGAAGGACGCGTATATGGGGCGGTGTGGTGTGACGAAGCGACTGATCGACATCGACGACGAGCTGCTCGACAGCGCGGCACGTGAGCTTGGCACCGACGGCGTCTCGGACACCGTTCGCACTGCGTTGCGTCAGGCGGCCACCGCCGCCGCTCGGGCGCGCCAGGTTGCTTGGCTCACCGACGGTGGTCCGGCCGATCTGGCCGACTCGGAGCAGCGGGCGGCGGTGTGGCGCTGATCGCCCGGTTCCTGATCGACACCAGCGCTGCGGCGCGCATGACACACCCCGACGTGCGGGCCCGGCTCGAACCACTGATCACCGGGGGAGTAGTCGCCACATGCGCCACGCTAGACGCCGAAGCCCTCTACAGCGCCCGCAGTCCGGGCGAATACGAGCAGATCCGCGCTGATCGCCACGCCGCCTACGAGCACCTGCCGACCGACGGCGAGCACTGGCAGCGCGCGTTCGCCGCTCAGCGTGAACTTGCCCGTACCGGCCGGCACCGCGCCGTCGGCATCGCCGACCTGCTCACTGCGGTCCTGGCCGTCGAACACCGCCTCACCCTCGTGCACTACGACGCCGACTTTGATACCGCCGCCGAAGTGATCAACTTCGAGCACCGCTGGGTCGCTGCCCGCGGCACCCTCAGCTAGACCCGCCAGCCCGCGAGATCGCCGAATACCGCATCGTGCCCGACACCGCCCCGACCGCGAACAGCACCGCGGCCACCTTCGACCAGCGCTGCGCCAGCACCAGCGCGTGCGCGTCGTCTCGCCGCAGCGCCCGCCAATTGGCGATCATCGTGATGAACGTGAACGCCACCCCGAACGGCACCAGGATGATGTGGACACCGAGGGTGAAGGCCATCTGCTCCCGGGCCGGGCCAGCTGCGACGGATCCCCGGCGGCGGCGAGACTCGCCATGGTCGTCTGAACCGTTGCGTGAACGGTCAACGCTTCACCTCCGTCAAAGCGGTCCCGTGCCCGGCCCGGCCGTTACGCCAGGGACAGGAAAAGCTTCTCCATCTTCTTCGCATCCACGCTGTCGAGTCCGTCGCCGTCGGCCAGGCACTGCTGCAACCCCGTGGCAATGATGGCGAAGCCGGCTCTATCGAGGGCCCGGGAGACCGCGGCGAGCTGGGTCACGACGTCTTCGCAGTCGCGGCCCTCCTCGAGCATCCGCAGTACGCCGTCGAGCTGGCCGCGGGCGCGTTTGATGCGGTTGATCACCGGCGTCATGCCGGCAGGGTCGAGCTCCATCACCGCTCCCGGGTGAGGGATGAGAACGCCGCGATGAGGCGGCCCTTAGCATCCGCCGCCACGGCTTGCAACGTCTCGCTGGCACCGGCCAGCCCCATCATCGCGTCCGGATCGAAGGCCTCGACCACGGTGGTCTCCGCGCCTGCGGCGCGGACGACGACGTTGCAGGGCAGAACGGTCGCGATCGAGGGATCCGCGGCGATGGCCTGGTGCGCCAGCTGAGGTCGGCAGGCACCGAGGATCACCTGCGGGTCCACGTCGACATCCAGCTGGGCCTTCATGGTGGCCTTGATGTCGATCTCGGTGAGGACGCCGAACCCCTGCTCGCCGAGGGCGGCACGGACGGCCTCGACCGTCTCGGCAAACGGCTGGTGAACGGTGGTGGTGAGGGTGTAGCCCGGCATCAGGCGGACTTTCTTTCCTGCTCGGCGCCCGCGGCGGCGCGGCACGGGCCGCACCAAGAAGCCCAGAAGTCGACCAGGACGACCTCGTTCTCGGGCACGGTCCGCTCGACGTCGGCCGCGGTCAGGTTGACCGTAGACATGTGCTGCTCCTTCTCGTAACGGGGAACCCCGACGCCTTGGACGATACCCCCAGGGGTGTTACTGTAACCCGGGAGGTATACCCCCAGCGGTATTTCGAGAGGACTGGAATTCATGCCTGACGACCAGACACCAGAGGTCCACGTTGACCAGGTGGCCTCCGCAGGTGACGGCGCCGCCGTGGTTGAGGTCCGCGAGCCAGGCGAGTTCGTGCAGGGTCACCTGCGCGGCGCGGGCTTCGACGCGCGCTCGGTCGCCGGTGGCACCCAGGCGTGGATCCGGTCCGGGCGTCCCGTCGAGAAGGGCACGCGATGAGTAGCGAGCGTCAAGACACCACGCTCGTCAATGGCATCAGCCTTGTGCCGATCGACACAACGACGCTCGGGGACCGCACTTACGTCGTCCACGACGGCAACGACGCGTTCGTCGTTGATCCGCAGCGCGACATCGACCGCGTCCTGTCGGTCCTGGACGACGCCGGGGTCCGGCTCACCCACGTGTTCGAGACCCATATTCACAACGACTATCTGACCGGTGGTCTCGCGCTGGCGCAGCGCACCGGTGCCGCCTACCTGGTCAACGCGGAGGACCAGGTCAGCTTCGACCGCACCCCGGTCCGCGACGGCCAGAGCGTGCCGGTAGGTCGCATGCGGGTGACGGCGGTGTCCACGCCGGGCCACACCTTCACCCACCTGTCCTACACACTGGCCGACGACTCCGGTGAGCACATCGGAGTGTTTTCTGGAGGGTCGCTGCTGTACGGCTCCACCGGACGTCCCGACCTGCTGGGCCCGGAGCACACCGACGCCCTGTTACGCCACCAGCACGCCTCGGCACACAAGTTGGCCCAGATGCTGCCCGACGCAGCTGGCGTCTTTCCCACGCACGGGTTCGGTTCCTTCTGCTCCTCCACCCAGTCGGATGCGACGGAGTCGACGATCGGGCAGGAGAAGCAGACCAATCCCGTGCTCACCCAGGACGAGGAGGACTACGTCCGTGCGCTGCTCGACGGGCTGGGCGCCTATCCGGCCTACTACGCGCACATGTCGCCGCGCAACGCCGAGGGGCCCTCTGCGCCGGACCTCTCACCCCCGGCCGAGGCAGACCCCAGCGAGCTGCGCCGCCGCATCGAGGCGGGCGAGTGGATCGTCGACCTGCGCAAGCGCACGGCGTTCGCAGCCGGTCACGCCCCCGGCTCGCTGAACTTCGGCCTCGACGGCGCGTTCGCCACCTACCTGGGCTGGCTGATCACCTGGGGCACCCCGGTGACCCTGCTCGGCAAGACCGCGCAGGACGTCGCCGAGGCACAACGCGAGCTGGTCCGCATCGGCATCGACCGGCCGGCCGCGCAGGCCACCGGCAGCCCCGAGACCTGGAGCCACGGCCAGCTTGCCTCGTTCCCGACCGGCACCTTCGCCGACCTTGAGGAGGTCCGGCGGCACCGCCCCGTGGTCGTGCTGGACGTGCGACGGGACGACGAGTACGGCTCCGCCCGAATCGCCGGCGCGGTCAACATCCCGATCCACGAGCTGCCGCGGCGGGTCGAGGAGGTTCCCGACGGCGAGCTGTGGGTGCACTGCGCCAGCGGCTACCGGGCCTCCATCGCGGCGTCCATCCTCGACGCGGCCGGGCGCACACTTGTGGCCATCGACGACAGCTTCGCCAACGCCGAGAAGGTCGGGCTGCAACTCGTCGGCCCCGACGCCTGACCAGCGCTGAGATGACGCTGCTTGTCGCGGTCCTCGCCGGCGCGCTGATCGGGCTCAGCCTCGGCGCGCTCGGCGGCGGCGGCTCCATCCTCGCCGTGCCAGTACTGGTGTACTTGCTGCACCAGTCCGCGTCGCAGGCCACCACCGGCGCGCTGGTCGTCGTCGGCGTCACCTCACTGACCAGCGCCACCGCCGCCTACCGGGCCGGCAACGTCAAATTAGCCCGAGGCGTCAGCTTCGGGCTGGTCGCCATCGGCGGCGCGGCCGCCGGCGCCACGGCGTCCTCACTCGTCAGCGAGCCGGTGCTCCTGGCCTGCTTCGCCGCGCTGATGGTCCTCGTCGCCGGACTGATGATCCTGCGACAGGTGCGCCACGCCCGCGGCGGCCAGACGGGCGACACCCCGACCGCGCGGGCGGCGGTGGACGAACCGATCATCTCGCTGCGCGAGGGGTTCCTGTGCGACTGCCCGCGGGCGGTGAAGGTGCTCGTCACCGCGACCGCCGTGGGACTGCTCACCGGCTTCCTCGGCGTCGGCGGAGGCTTCCTCGTCGTACCCGCCCTGACGCTCGCGCTCGCGCTGCCCATCCAATACGCCGCCGGAACCTCACTGGTCGTCATCACGCTGACCAGCGCCGCCGCCCTGGCCGTGCGAGCCGGCGTCGGCACCACCCCCGACTGGCGGCTCGTCGCCGCCCTCACCGCCGCCTCGGTGATCGGCGGCATCGCCGGTGCCCGGTTGGCCGACCGCACCGATACCGCCAAGCTCGCGGCCGCCTTCACCGGCCTGGTGTTAGCCGTCGCGGCCTACACCGCCGCCCGGGCCCTTCCGGCCCTGCTCTGAACCGGATATTCGTTCGGACAATCGCCTTCTCCCACGGCAAACCACATCCCAACGAACGAAGGAGCAATCATGTGCAGAGCAGTCACCTGCAAGGCCTGCGGCAAGACCACCTGGGCCGGCTGCGGCCAGCACGTCAGCCAAGTCCTCGCCGGCGTACCGCAGGCCGACCGCTGTCCGGGACACGCGCCAGGCCACCGGCGGCGGAGCAACTGGCTCGCCCGCTTGTTCGGGCGGTGACCCGCCCCCGAAGCCCGGTGTCGCCTCCGACGTAACGCGGGCGCAAATCGAACAGCTACCCAGTTGGCCGACGCACCTGCGGCCAAGGGTCGCGCGGTCTTCGCCGGTATCGCGTCCCACCCAGAGGCTGACTTGGACCGTGATACTGAGCGCTACGGAGCGCTATTTCGGGGGATCTGGCACTACTGAGCGCTACCCATGTGACGTGTCCGAGGGGGGACTTGAACCCCCACGCCCGTTAATAGGGCACTAGCACCTCAAGCTAGCGCGTCTGCCATTCCGCCACCCGGACGAGCGGTCGAGGCGACGGCATACGTCGCATGGGCGCCGTGCACCTCGACGAAACACTGTAACCCACCGGCGGCCGTGACCCGACCCAACCGGGGCCGGGGAGAGATGCCCGGCGGCGCCCCGGTGCGGTAGTAAGGACGCATGAGCACCCGCGCGGTAGACGAGGTAGTGCAGCTGACCAGCGACCTCATCCGGATCGACACCACCAACACCGGCGACCCGAATACGACCGTCGGCGAGCGCGCCGCCGCGGAGTGGGTGGCCGGCAAGCTCGACGAGGTCGGGCTCGAGTCGACCCTGCTCGAGTCCGAGCCAGGGCGGGCCAGCGTCGTCGCGCGGGTCGAGGGTGCCGACCGGAGCCGGCCCGCGCTGCTCATCCACGGGCACCTCGACGTCGTACCGGCCGATGCGGGCGAGTGGCAGATGCACCCGTTCGCCGGCGAGGTCCGCGACGGCTACGTGTGGGGCCGCGGCGCGGTCGACATGAAGGACATGGATGCGATGACGCTCGCGCTGGTCCGCGAGTGGATGCGGACGGGACACCAGCCGCCGCGCGACATCGTGCTGGCCTTCCTGGCCGACGAGGAACACGGCGGCCGCAAGGGTGCGCGGTTCCTGGTCGACGAGCACGCCGATCTCTTCGACGGCTGCGCCGAGGCGATCAGCGAGGTCGGCGGTTTCAGCCTCACCGTCCGTGACGACCTGCGCCTCTACCCCATCCAGACGGCCGAGAAGGGCCTGGCGTGGATGCGATTGGTGGCCAAGGCCCGCCCCGGGCACGGCTCGATGGTGCACGAGGACAACGCCGTCACCGCGCTGTGCGAGGCGGTGGCCCGGCTCGGCCGGCACGAGTTCCCGATCGTGATGACCAAAACCACCCGCGCGTTCCTGGACGCCCTGGCCGACGCGCTCGGCACCGAGCTGGACCCCGACGACATCGAGGCGACGGTCGCCAGGCTCGGCTCGATCGCGAGGATCATCGGAGCCACCCTGCGCAACACGGCCAACCCGACGATGCTGCACGCGGGCTACAAGAGCAACGTCATCCCGGGCACCGCGACGGCGACGGTCGACGGCCGCTTCCTGCCCGGCCAGGAGGAGGAGTTCGAGCGCCAGCTCGACGAGATCCTCGGACCCGGCATCGAGCGCGAGTGGCTGATCTACGACCAGGCGGTGGAGACCGGGTTCGACGGCCCGTTGGTCGACGCCATGGCGGCCGGCCTCAAAGCGGAGGACCCGGCCGGCATCGCAGTTCCCTACATGATGTCGGGCGGCACCGACGCGAAGTCGTTCGAGCGGATCGGCATCCGCGGCTTCGGCTTCTCGCCGCTGCAGCTGCCCCCGGACCTCGACTTCGCCGCCCTCTTCCACGGGATCGACGAGCGGGTGCCGGTCGAGGCGCTGCGGTTCGGCGTACGCGTGCTCGATCGGTTCATCGCCGCGAGCTAGCCGGATCCGGCGGGTCGCGCGCGGGTCGGTACGTCGGCGGGGCGACGGGGGGCATACTGCCGATGGCCGTGTGGTTACGGCGACCGCCCTGGAGGCTTTGTTGCGGATCAACCTCAGGCCGCGTGAGGACGCGTTCTATGCGTTCTTCACCGAGGCCACGCAAAACATCCGGGACGCGTCGCGGGTGTTGCTCGAGCTGAGCCTCGACGAGCCGGACTTCCAGTCCATCTCCGACCGGCTGCGCGACCTCGAGCACGCCAACGACGACACCACGCACGAGATGTTGCGCAAGCTCAACTCCACCTTCGTCACGCCGTTCGACCGGGCCGACATCTACCGCCTCGGCTCGACCCTCGACGACGTCATGGATCACATGGAGGCTGCGGGCAACCTGGTGCAGCTCTACGAGCTGTCGAGCCTGCCGCGGGTGCCGCGCGAGATGCGCACCCTCGTCGACGTCATCGCGCAGTGCGCGGACGTGACCGCCGAAGCGATGCCGCGGCTGGCGTCGTACAAGCACCTCGAACCCTATTGGATCGAGATCAACCGGCTGGAGAACGACGGCGACGCCGCCCACCGGATGCTGCTGGTCCGGCTCTTCAGCGGCGAGTACGACGCCCTGACTGTCCTGAAGATGAAGGAGGTCGCCGACGAGCTCGAGGAAGCCATCGACGCCTTCGAACACGTTGCAAACACGATCGAGACGATCGTCGTCAAGGAAAGCTGAGCGTGCAGACGCTCGGCATCGCGCTCGTCATCGCTCTGGCGATGGGCTTCAACTACACGAACGGGTTTCACGACGCGGCGAACGCGATCGCCACATCGGTGTCGACCCGCGCGCTGACGCCGCGGGCCGCGCTCGTCCTGGCGGCGGTCGGAAACCTGGCCGGCTCCTTCTTCGGCGCCAAGGTCGCCGCCACGGTCGGCAAGGGCATCATCACCCTGCCGGACGGCACGGACAGCCTCGTCGTGGTGGCGGCGGCGCTGATCGGCGCGATCGTCTGGAACCTGATCACCTGGTACTTCGGACTGCCGTCGTCGTCCTCGCATGCCTTGATTGGCGGCATGGTCGGCGCGGCCCTGATCGCCGATGCGACCGTGCTCTGGCGCGGCGTGCTCGAGAAGGTCGTGATCCCGATGGTGATCTCGCCCGTCGTGGGCCTGATCGTCGGCTACCTGTTCATGCTCGCCATCATGTGGACCTTCCGCCGGGTCGCGCCGGGGCGGGCGAGCCGCGGCTTCCGCATCGCGCAGCGGTGCTCGGCGGCCGGGATGGCCTTCGGGCACGGCCTGCAGGACGCGGCCAAGACGATGGGCGTCGTGGTGCTGGCCCTCACCCTGGGCGGGCACCACCACGGCGCGGGGATTCCGGTGTGGGTCTACTTCCTCACCGCGGGCGTGCTCTCGCTCGGCACCTACAGCGGCGGCTGGCGGATCATGCGCACGCTCGGCCGCAAGGTGATCGAGCTCGATCCACCGCAGGGATTTGCGGCGGAGACCACGGCGTCGGCGGTGCTCTACGTCGCGGCGATCGGCTTCGGCGCCCCGATCTCCACGACGCACACGATCACCTCGGCCATCATGGGCGTCGGCGCGACCCGCCGGCTGTCGGCGGTGCGCTGGGGTGTGGCCGGCAACATCGCCGTGGCGTGGGTGCTGACCTTCCCGGCCGCGGCGGCCGTAGCCGTGGCCGGGTACGGCGCGATCGAGATGGTCCGGTAGCCGGCCCGGTCAGCGGCTCTGGATGAGTCCGTAGACCCGCTCGAGCGCGATCCGCAGCACGATCCGCTCGTCGCGCACCATGGCCGCGCGGTAGTCGTCCCAGTCGGGGTGCTCGCCCTGCACCTCGCGGTAGACGTCGATCAGCTCCTCGACGGTGGCGTCGCGGGGGTCGGCGGCCACCGCTGACAGCTCGGCCGTGCCCTCCGCTACGGCGTACGACCAGAAGTCCTGCGACGCGACGTGGAAGCTCACCCGCGGGTCGCGCCGGAGGTTGGCCACCTTGGCTCGGTTGTCCGTCACCGACACCCGGATCCGGTCGGCGCCGGCGTCGTAGGCGTAGCTCACGTTCGACAGTTGCGGTCGTCCGTCGCGTTTGATGGTGGCGAGTACGCCGCCGTGGCGGGCCGCCAGCAGCTCGCGGAGCGGGTCGGTGGCCATGGTGTCTCCCTTGCTCGGCCGGCACCGGCCCGCGGTCCCGGCCGGTCCGGTCGGACTCGCGGCACCGGAGTGGACGATGATGCTCGCTATGAGGAACGCATCGAGATCCGCGCCCGCGGAGCTACCCTACGGCTCCTGGCCGTCACCGCTGACGGCCGCCGACATCGCCGGCGGCACCCGGCCGCTCAGCGGCGGGCACACGGTCGGCGGCGAGCTGTGGTGGCTGGAGGGACGCCCCACCGAGGGTGGCCGCCAGGTCGTTGCCCGCCGCGCGCCGAACGGCGACGTCGAGGCGTTGCTGCCGGCGCCGTGGAACGTGCGCAGCCGGGTGCACGAGTACGGCGGCGCGGCCTGGATCGGCGTCCCGGACGGCGCGGCGCGGGCGCTCGTTTTCGTGAACTTCGCCGACCAGCGGATCTGGCGCCTCGACGTGGACCGGCCGGGCGGCGTACCGGTGCCCCTGACCCCGGAACCCGCTGCGCCGTCGGCCCTTCGGTACGCCGACCCGGTCCCGGGCGCTCCCGGCGAGCTGCTGTGGGTCCGGGAGAAGCACGACGGCGAGCACATCGAGCGCCACCTCGTCGCCGTGCCGGTCGACGCGAGCGCCGGCACCGACCCCGAGCGGGTCCGCGTGATCGCCGGCGGCAGCGACTTCCTGGCCGCGCCGCGACTCTCGCCCGACGGGAAGCGCCTCGCCTGGATCGCCTGGGACCATCCGCGGATGCCCTGGGACGGCACCGAGCTGCGCGTCGCCGACCTCGACGCCGACGGCCGCGCCGCCGGCGTACGCACCCTGATCGGCGGGCCGGAAGAATCGGTCCTGCAGCCGACCTGGGCGGACGGCACGGCGCTGTACGTCGTGTCCGACCGGTCCGGCTGGTGGAACCTGTACCGTATCGCCGCCGACGGCGGAGTCCCGAAGGCGTTGCACCAGCGGGCCGAGGAGTTCGCCGAGCCGGCCTGGACCTTCGGCACGCGCACCTATGCCGGGCTGGACGCCAACCGGATCGTGACCGTGCACGGAACGGAGACCCGGTCCCTCGGAATCCTCGACCTGGCGTCGGGCCGGCTGACCGATCTGGACCTGCCCTACACCAGCTACGGCTCGATCGCGGTGGACGGTGAGAAGCTGCACACCGTCGCCGCGTCCCCGACGCAGGCCAGCACCCTCGTCGAGATCGACCTGATCGACCACACGGCGACGCCGCTGCGGTGCTCCCTGGACGACGTACCCGACGCCGGCTACCTGTCCACGCCGGAGTCCCTCGTGGTCACCGGACGGCACGGGCGCGACGTGCACGCCCATGTCTACGCGCCCGCGAACCGCGACGTCACCGCGCCGGCGGGCGAGCGGCCGCCGTACGTCGCCCTCGTGCACGGTGGCCCCACGGCACAGGCCATGGCCACGCTGAGCCTCTCGGCGGCGTATTTCACCAGCCGCGGGATCGGCGTGATCGATGTGAATTACGGTGGATCCACCGGATACGGGCGCGAATACCGCAACCGGCTGCGCGGGCAGTGGGGGGTGATCGACGTCGAGGACACGGTGACCGCCTGCGAGGCGCTCGTCGAGCGCGGCCTGGCCGATCCGAGGCGGCTGGCCATCCGGGGCGGCTCGGCGGGCGGGTGGACGGTGCTCGCGGCGCTGACCCGCACCGACACCTTCGGCGCCGGCGCGTCGTATTTCGGCGTCGCCGAGCTGCTGGATTTCGTCAAGGATACCCACGACTTCGAGTCGCGCTACATCGACTCGCTGGTCGGGCCGCTGCCCGAGGCCCATGACCTCTACGTGGAGCGGGCGCCGCTGAGCCACGTCGACGGGGTGTCCTGCCCGGTCCTGCTGCTCCAGGGTGCCGATGACAAGGTCGTCCCGCCGTCGCAGGCGGAGATGTTCCGCGATGCCCTGGTGCGCAAGGGAATCCCGCACGCCTACCTGCTTTTCGAGGGCGAGCAGCACGGCTTTCGCAAGGCCGAGAACAATGTGACGGCGCTGGAGGCCGAGCTGTCGTTCTACGGCCAGGTATTCGGCTTCGACCCGCCCGGCGTACCGAAGCTTGAGCTGGTGACGTCATGATGCGCGCCGCTCTCGTCACCGGTGCCGCGTCGGGGATCGGAGCCGAGACGGTACGCCGGCTGCTCACCGACGGCTGGAATGTCGTCGCCACCGGACGCTCGCCGGAGCGCCTCGACGCCTTCGGGGTCGAGGCCGCCGCGGGTGACGCGTTGCGCACGGTCGCGGCGGACACCACCGATCCGGACCAGACGAAGGCCGCCGTTCGGGAGGCCCTCTGCGCCTACGGCCGGCTCGACGCGATCATCGCGAACGCCGGTTTCACGGCACCGGGGACGCTGGCCGACGGTGATCCCGAGCAGTGGCGCGACATGCTGCTCACCAACGTGCTGGGACCGGCGATCCTCGTGCAGGCCGCGCTTGCGGCCCTGCGCGATTCGGGTGGACGGATCGTGATCGTCGGCAGCGTCGCCGGCATCAGAAATGCGCCGGGAAACATGTATCAGGTGACGAAATGGGCCGTTCGTGCGCTCGCCGAGAACACCCGGCTCATGGTCACCGGCGACGGGATCGGCGTGACCCTCGTTGCGCCGGGACGCGTGGCGACTCCCTTCTGGACCGGCCAGGGCCGCGGCGCTCCGCCGTCCGGGCCGATGCTCGCAGCCGGCACCATTGCGGAGTCCATCTCCTGGGCGCTCAATCAGCCCGCCGGCGTGGATGTCAACTCGATCGTGGTCCGCCCGACAGGTCAGGAAAACTAGCGACGGCAGCGGACGGGCAGTTTGCCGGTGTTTCTCCATTTTGGCACCGCCGGGCCGGCGCGGTGCCACAATTCGGCACAACGCCAATCCGCAATCCGGTCGCCCTCTGGGGTGCAATGCCGGCTAAGGAGGCAGAGATGCCTGTTCTGATGACAATGCGCGTCACCGCCGACGGGACGAAGGCCGAGGAGTCGGCGGCCGCGAATCGCCAGATCTACGCCGAAGTGCTCGAAACCTCGAAGCGACACGGGATGATCTCGCACCACTTCTACGCCAGCGATACCGAGGTGATGGTGCTGGACCAGTGGCCCAGCGAAGAGGCGTGCAACGCCTTCGTCGCGGAGGCGCAACCGAAGATCGCTCAGATCATGGCTGGCATGGGCGTGAGCAGTGAGCCCGCGGTGACCTTCTGGCGCGTACTGGACATGGGGGACGACGTCGGCTAACGATGCCGGTCTTTGTATTTCCGGCAGCGGTGACACCTTATCCCGCCGAGACGTCCGTTTTGACGCACGAATGTCGTTACTGGCCGTTCGGGTGCGCGATATGCCGGGCACCCACTCACACACTGCACGAGGAGGTCGCCATGACCGAACATCCGAACGCGACCCTGATCCGAGGCGGCTTCGCCGCCGTCTCGGCCGGGGACGTCGCTACCTTGACCAGGCTGATCGCGCCGGATGCGGTCCAGCACATGCCCGGCCACAACTCCTTCTCCGGTGAGCACCGCGGTATCGAGGCGATCCTGGCGATGTACGGACGCCTTGCCGAAGAGACCGCCGGCACCTTCCAGGTCGACCTGGAGGAGGTCTACGCGACCGATGACACCGTCGTCGGTGTCTACCACTCGACCGCCGAACGGACCGGGAAGCGCCTTGACTCCAGGCATGCGCTGGTCTTCACGATGCGAGCCGGTCAGGCGATAGACCTCAACGACATCACCGGCGACAGCGACGCCGACGACTCCTTCTGGGGCTGACGCGCGGGCTTGGCGTCGGCAGTGATCGGCGGGTGCCCGGCGACGGGTTTGCGTGGCCGCCGTGCGGGAGCCGGGTCGGTGTCCGCCGGCAGGAGCTCGTTGGCTCGGCGCGGGATTGTCCAGCCGGGTCAGCAGCGCCGACCGTACGGCGTCGGTGGACGTGCCCACCTGCGTCAGCATGGCCGCGGCGACGCGTGCGGATCGTCGAGCACGCCCAGCAGGACGTACGCCGTCCCGATTGTCCCGGATAGGAGCAGCTGCCGAGCACGCTCACCGGTCGCTCCTCATCGGAGCATGTCGCGTTACAGCGTCGGTCCTGGCAGCAGGCGCTTGCTGCGCTTGCGGCGGAGTACGACGCGGCGGGTGCCGTCCTGCATCAGCCGGAGGCGGGCCAGCTCCCAGCCGCCGAACTCGGCCTGCAGCGCGAGCTGCACCGCCGTGCTGAGCCGACCCGTGTTCGGCGGCAACCGCACGGGCACGTACTCGTAGTCTCCTTCAACCACGGCCTCGGCATTCATCGCAGAGCGCTCATCGCACACCATTCATCGCCGACATTGTGCCCCGCCGGGCACCGAAGCGCACCCACCGACGGATTCGAGGCCCTGCACCATGTCCCCCAGGACCCGCGCCGGGAGACCTCCACTCAGGGACAGCGTCATTCCGGGACAGCGTCACTCAGGGACAGCGTCACTCAGCAACCCCGCGAGCCGCGTCCGCCGCGGTACCGCGCCGCGGGTGCGGACGGCGTGCGCCAGCTGCGGCCCGCTCATGGGTACGACGGACAGGTGCCGGCGGGCGCGAGTCAACGCGGTGTAGACCAGCGGGCGGGTAAGCATGTTGCCGGCCTCCGGAGGGAACACCGCGACGACGGCGGGCCACTCCGAGCCCTGCGCGCGGTGCACCGTGATCGCCCAGCCGTGCACGAGATCGCCGAGCGCCCGGCCGGCGATGGTGGCCGGCCCGGACGCGAACTCCACCGTCAGCTCGGACTTGCCGCCGGCCGCCGTGATGATTCCGATCTCACCGTTGGCGTAGCCGGCCGGCTCCGCATCGAGGTGGTTGGCCGTCGCGACGACCCGGTCGCCGATGTCGAAGCCGCGCACCGTCCCGCCGCCCGGGTTCAGCTGCGCCTTCAGCATCTTGTTGAGCTCGATGGTTCCCGCCGGACCGCGATGCACCGGAGTCACGACCTGGATCGCGTCGGGCGGGATCCCGAGCGCGCGCGGGATCGAGTCGAGCACCAGCTGGCGCACCCGGTGGGCGCCCTCGAGCGAGCTGCGGATAGGTACGACGACCACCTCGCGATCGGGGGACTCGATCGGTGGGAGCTCGCCGCCGCGGCACGCCGTTGCCAGCCGGGCGATGGCGCCGCCTGCGTCCTGCCGGTAGAGCGTCGTGAGCTCGGTGACCGGCACGGTGCCGGAGTCAAGGATGTCGGCGAGCACCCGGCCGGGGCCGATGGACGGCAGCTGCGCGGCGTCGCCGACGAGCAGGACGTGGGTCCCCTCGGCGCAGGCCTCGAACAGCGCGGCCGCCAGCTCGACGTCCAGCATGGACACCTCGTCGATGACGATCAGGTCGGCTTCGACCGGGCAGTCGGCGCCGCGGGTAAAGACCGTCGGCTGGTGGGTTGGACCCGGTTGCGCGCCGAGCAGGCGGTGCAGGGTCGCCGTCGGTGCGTCGGTGAACTCCGCGAGCCGGCGGGCCGCCCGGCCGGTGGGTGCCGCGAGCGCCACGTCCTTGCCGCGCTGCTTCGCTAGCCGTACGACGGCGGCGACGGTGCGGCTCTTACCGGTGCCGGGGCCGCCGGTCAGAACGCTCACGCCGTGCTCGAGGGCGGCGTGCACGGCCCGGCGCTGCGCCTCGTCGAGCTCGGCGTCGGCCGCGTCGACCGGCGTGTCGGCGGGGGAGAGCAGGTCCTCCGGCCCGGGTTGATCGTCGCCGCGATCAGCGTCCGCCGACGGCCGCCGGCGCTTCGCCCCTACCGCACTCAGCGGCTCAGCGCTATCGGCGAGCAGGCCGATCGCCTCGGCCACCGCCTCCTCCGCGGCGGCGTACCGCTCCAGCGCCAGGACCGCGTCGGCTCCGGCGCTCGCGGCGATCACGGCACGCCCGCCGCAGGCCGCCGCGACCGCCGGACCCGGGTCGCTCACACCGGCGGCGACAAGGTCTCCGGCGACCACGTCGACCGGCACGACGGTGTTGCCGTTGCGGGCGCAGGTACGCAGGGTCGCGACCACGATCGCCTGGCCCCGCCGCAGGTCGTCCCGGGGGAGCTCGCCGAGCACGGTCCGCGCGAAGCGGTCGGCGTCGGCCAGCGTGACCTCGCCGACATCGAGCAGGCGCCACGGGTCGTGCCGGAGCGCTCCGGCCGCCCCGTCGCCGAGGATCTCGACCGCGCGACCGGCCCAACGTGGTTGCAGCCGCGCCTCGTGCAGCATCCGGAGCACGTCGTACGCCGGCTCGGCTCCGATCCAGGCCGACACCAGCCGCTCGGCCTGCCGCAGCCCGACCCCCCGCAGCTCCGCCAGCCGCCGGGCCGTGATCCGAGCGGGCGCGGTGATGCCCGCCTCGGTCAGCTGCTGGGCGCGGGCCGGCCCGATCCCCGGCCACAGTCCGGCCTCGCAGAATTCGACGAAGACCGGATCGACTTCGGGGGCGGATGGCGCGGCAGGCACGGATCTAGACAATAGTGATCGGTGCCCGGTGGGCCGGCGACGTCGTCCACAGGTGTGTCGCCGCGCCGGCCCGACCCGGCCACCGGCACCCGGTCAGGTCTGGACGACCTCCTGGCCGTCGAGCTTGACGTTGACCTTCGCCAGCGCCTTCGGCGCCGGACCGTGCAGCACCGCTCCCGTGAGCGCGTTGTACTGCGACCCGTGGCAGGGGCAGATCAGCTTCGCCCCCGCCGGGTTGACCGTGCAGCCCATGTGGGTGCAGATCGCGCTGAAGCAGACGACGGAGTCCTTCGCCGGCCGGCCGACGATGACCGGCTTGCCGCCGCTGTCCTTGGCAGAGATCGCCGAGCCGACCTTGATGTCGGAGAGTTTCGCGATCCCCTTCATCGGCGCGGTGCCACTGCCCTTCGACGCGGTGCCGCTGCCCTTCGACGCGGCGCCGGACGAGGCTGCACCGGAGGGGGTGGCCGTCGGCGAACCCGCCGAGCTGGCCGAGCCGGCCGCGGCCTCGGTGCCGTTGGGCTTCGAGCCGGATTTCTTGCTGCTGCCACAGGCTGCGGCGCCGAGGGCGACCGCCCCGGCACCGCCGACCGCGAAGACCCGCCGCCGGGTCACGCCATCGGCGCGAGCAACAGGATCGGCGGCGGCACGGTCGGGCGAAGGTCTCTGGTCGGACCGGGACATGCGGAATCCTCTCGACTGGCCAACGGGGACACCAGCTCCTACGCGGCACGCAGTCGGTTGGTTCACACCGGCCCCGCGATGAACCGTTTGCGCGCACACTTCGTAGTGCACGGTGATCGGGAACGCGGAACGCAGCCCGGCCCGGCGCGCATATTCAGATCGGACTCGGAGGCGACATGGGCGGTGTGCCCGGCGCCCGTCTGCCCGCGGCCCTCCGCCGAGCCAGCGAATCGGCGGGTAGCGACACCGAGCAGCGGTTTCTCGAGCGGGTGTACGACGCGCACGCCCCTGCGCTGTGGTCGTACGCGTTGAACCTCACCCGGGGGGACCGGCGCCGGGCCGAGGACATCGTGCAGGAAACGATGTTGCGGGCGTGGCGGACGCCGGCGCTCCTGTCCGATGAGCACCGCTCGCCGCGGCCGTGGCTGTACGCCGTCGCGCGACGCATCTCGATCGACGAGTGGCGCTCACGGTCGGCCCGGCCGGAGGTCGTCACCGACGCGCTGCCGGAACGATCGAGCAGCGACGAGTCGGATGCCACGCTGCAGTCCTGGCTGGTGGCCGACGCCCTCGGCCGGCTGTCCGCACAGCACCGGGAGGTGATCGTGGCCTGCTATTTCCAAGATCGGAGTGTCAATGATGCGGCCGCGCTGCTCGGCGTACCCGCGGGCACGATCAAATCGCGGTCGCACTACGCGTTGCGGGCATTGCGGCTCGCGCTGCAGGAGATGGGGGTGCTGACTCCATGAGGACAGATTTCAGCAAGACGAGCATCAGCGCGGGCCCCCAGAGGACGGACGGATCATGAGCGATCGGTATTCGGACTGGGACGCGGCCTACGTGCTGGGCGCCCTGTCCGAGGACGACCAACGCGAATACGAAGCGCACCTGGCCGACTGCCCGGCGTGCGCCGACGCGGTCGCCGATCTGGGCGAACTCCCGGGGGTGCTCGCGATGGCTGAGCCCTGGCCGGGCGGCGCGACGGCAGAGGTCATCGCACTGCCGGAGGGCGTCCGCAGCGGTGTCGGCCGCCGCATCGGCCGCGCCCGGCTCCGTACGAAGGCGGTCGTGGCCGGTTCAATGGCCACGGCGGCAGCGGCGGTCATCGCCCTCGTCCTCGTGCTGGCACTGGGGGGATCCGGTACGACGGGCAGCGGGCAACCGGCGGAGCAGGCGCTCGCGGCGGTCCGCCCAGTCCCGCTGCAGGCGGCGGTGACGATGACGGACAAGCAGTGGGGCACCGAGATCAAGCTTCGCTGCTCCTACGATCGGCTCGCCTACGGCTCGAGCAGGACGTACCTCCTCGCCGTGCAGTCGCGGGCCGGCGCCTGGCAGACGATCGGCACCTGGAACGCGTTTCCCGGAAAGACCGCCCGACTCGACGCCGCGACCTCGCTCGAACGCGATGCCATCGCGACCGTGGAGATCCGGACCGCGGACAACAGGCCGGTGATGCGGTTACAGTCTTAGCCGGCTAACGAGCCTCGGGATATCCCGCTGGCGGTCGCGAGACATCGTCGAGCGCGTGGGCAATCTCATCCGGTAGGTCGACCGTCTCGCTTTCCAGTGAGGCCTTGAGCTGGGCGACCGTGCGCGCACCGACGATCGGTGCCGCCACGCCGGGTTGGTCCCTGACCCAGGCGAGCGCGACCGCGACCGGAGTCACGCCGAGGCCGTCGGCGGCGGTGGCGACCGCCTCCACGACCCGGCCCGCCGCGTCCGTCAGATACGGCTTGACGAAGCCGGACATCGAGGCGGAGGCGGCCCGCGAATCCGCCGGCCGGCCGTGCCGGTACTTCCCGGTCAGCACCCCCCGGCCGAGCGGTGACCAGGGTAGCAGGCCGACGCCGGCATGCGCGGCAGCCGGCACGACCTCGCGCTCGATCCCCCGTTGCAGCAGCGAGTATTCAACCTGGTCGGCCACGATCGGAGCGTGCCCCGACCCGCCGGCCGCGCGCTGCCAGGTGGCCGCGGTCGCCAGCTGCCAGCCGCAGAAGTTCGAGACACCGACGTACCGTGCCTTGCCCGACGCGACGGCGGCGTCGAGCGCCGCCAGGGTTTCCGCGAGCGGTACGTCGGCGTCGTAGGCATGCAACTGCCACAGATCGACGTGATCGGTGCCGAGCCGTTTCAGCGAGGCGTCGAGCGCGGCGAGCAGGTGCCCGCGCGAGGATCCGCGGCCCATGCCGCCGTGTGCGGTGCGTCCGAACGCCTTGGTGGCCAGCACGATCTCGTCCCGCGGGACGAGGTCCCGAAGCAGCTCGCCGACGACGGTCTCGCTGGCACCGCCGCCGTACACATCGGCCGTGTCGAGCAGGGTGCCGCCGACATCACGGAAGGCCCGCAGCTGCGCCACCGCATCGTCCGCATCGGTGTCGCGTCCCCACGTCATCGTGCCCAGCGCCAGCCGGGACACCGACAACCCGCTCGTGCCGACCCTGCGTTCCTCCATGCCGGACAAACTATCGGGTCGCCCGCTTTGCGCGGCGTACCGTCCGGCCCCCGCAATTCCGCCGCGGCCGACATAATAGGGTTCAGCCCCGAGCGCCCCGCACCGAGCGGGCCGAACGCACGGGGAGTCACGTCGTGAACATCGGTGAAGGCGCCATTCTCGGCGTCGTGCAGGGATTGACCGAATTCCTGCCGGTGTCCAGCACCGCCCACCTGCGGATCGTTCCCGCGTTCGCCCGTTGGCGGGATCCCGGGTCGGCATTCTCAGCCGTGATCCAGCTCGGCACCATGCTTGCGATCGTGGTCTATTTCTGGCGGGACATCTGCCGGATCGTCCTGGTCTGGTTCCGCGGACTCCGCGACAAATCGGTGCGCCCGTCGCTCGATTACCGGATGGGCTGGTATGTCATCTTCGCGACCATCCCGGTCGGTGTCTTCGGCTTGATCTTCCGGCACCAGATCACCACCGGCGGCCGCAACCTGTGGCTGATCAGCTCCGCGTTGATCGCGCTGGCCCTCGTCCTGCTCGCCGCGGAGCGGGTCGGGACGCGGACCCGGACCGAGGACGACATCACCTTGCGGGACGGGCTGATCGTGGGCCTGGCGCAGGCGGCGTCACTCGTTCCCGGGGTCTCGCGTTCGGGCTCGACCATCACCGCGGGGCTCTTCTGCGGCCTGACCCGTGAGGCGGCGGCCCGCTTCTCCTTCCTGCTCTCGGTCCCGGCCGTCGTGCTGTCCGGGCTGTTCGAGCTCAAGGACATCGGCGGCAAGGACTCGCCGAGCGTCGGTCCGACGGTGATGGCGACGATCCTGGCCTTCGTCGTCGGGCTCGCGTCGATCCACTGGCTGCTGCGATTCCTGGGCCGGCACAGCACCTTCGCCTTCATCGGTTACCGCGTCCTGCTCGGCGCCGTGGTGCTCATCCTGCTGGCGGCCGGCGTGGTCGACGCGACCTGAGGCGCCGCAGCGGTTCTCGGGCCGGCAGCTCGGGCGCTGCCGGTACGCCGTGCGGCCCGGCATAGGCTGAGCCGGTGACGACCGTGCTGCTGATTCGCCATGGACGCACCGCGGCGAACGCCGGCGGCGTGCTGGCCGGGTGGACCCCCGGAGTCGGGCTCGACGAGGCCGGACAGGAGCAGGCCGCGGCCCTGGGAGCGCGGTTGCGCGCCCTGCCACTCGCGGCGATCATCGCCAGCCCGCTGCAGCGCTGCCAGCAGACCGCCACCGCCCTCGCAGCCGGCCGGGACGGCGTACCGACGCACACCGACGAGCGGATCGGCGAGGTCCGGTACGGCGACTGGACCGGCAAGAAGCTGAGCGAGCTCGGCCGGCACGCGTTGTGGAAGGTCGTGCAGCAGCACCCGTCGGCGGCGGTGTTCCCCGGGGACGAGGGCGAGGGTCTCGCGGCGATGCAGGCGCGCGCCGTCGCCGCGATCCGCGGGTGGAACGCCGAGCTGGGCGACAAGGCCACCTACGCCGTCGTCAGCCACGGCGACGTGATCAAGGCGATCCTGGCCGACGCGCTGGGCATGCATCTCGACGCCTTCCAGCGGATCGTGGTCAGCCCGTGCTCCGTCAGCGCCGTCCAATACACCCAGACCCGGCCGTTCGTGCTGCGCGCCAACGACTCCGGTGGCGACATCGCCGCGCTGATCCCGCCGAAGCGCCGGCGCCGCAAGGCCAGCAGCGACGCCGCCGTCGGGGGCGGCGATCCGTCGTCCGCCGCCGACTAGGCTTTCAAGAATGCCCCGACAGATCTTCCTGTTCGATCCGCCGCAGCGGTTTGTCGTCGGCACGGTCGGTCCGCCGGGGGAGCGCACCTTCTACCTGCAGGCCAGCGGCGCCGTGCCGGCCGTCGGCGGGTTGCTCACCGTGAGCGTGGCGCTGGAGAAGACGCAGGTCTCGGTGCTCGCCGATCGACTCGACGAGCTGCTCAAAGAGGTGCGCCGCCGCACCGGAGCGCCCGAGCCGGTGCCGGTCGATCCCGACCTCGAGCCGCTGGAGTCGCCCGTGGAGGAGGAGTTCCGCGTGGGGGCGATGGGGCTGGCGTGGGACGCCGACGACAATGTCGTGGTGATCGAGGCCCAGGCCGCGACCGACGACCCCGAGGGCGAGCAGACCGTCCTGGAAGATGTTGACGAGGGCCCGGACGCGCTGCGGGTCCGGCTCTCCCAGGACATGGCACTGGCGTTCGTCGAGCGGGTCCGCCGCGTCGTCTCGGCCGGCCGGCCGCCGTGCCCGCTCTGCGGGCTGCCGCTCGACGCCGGCGGCCACGTCTGTCCCCGCCAGAACGGCTACCGGCGGGCCCCCTGACCAGATCCACCGAGGTGCCTGCACCCGAGCCGACAGGTCCCCACGGTTCCCGGCTCCCGGTCGCCGACGCCCTCACCCTCCTTTCTGAAGGTCGACTCGACGTCGAGGGCAGGTTGGTCGACGCCAGCAACGTCACCCTTTACTGCACGGTGAGCGATGGCGAGGTGGCGGCCGAGTGCGTATACAAGCCGATCCGGGGTGAGCGGCCGCTGTGGGACTTCCCGGACGGCACGCTGGCCGAGCGCGAGGTGGCGGCGTACGAGCTGTCGGCAGCGACCGGATGGGGGGTCGTCCCGCCGACGGTCCTGCGCGAGGGGCCTTTCGGCCCGGGCATGGTGCAGCTGTGGATCGACGTCGAGCAGGACATCGACCTGCTGGACCTGGCCCGTAGTGACCGGCCGGCGCTGAGGAACATGGCCGTCTTCGACGCCGTGGTGAACAACACCGACCGCAAGGGCGGTCACCTGCTCGCGATGCCGGACGGGCACGTGTACGGCGTGGACCACGGCGTCTGCTTCAACGTCGATGACAAGCTGCGCACGGTCCTGTGGCAATGGGCCGGCGAACCCCTGACATCGGAGGCGATCGCGGTGCTCGAGCAGCTCCGGGTCGACCTGCACGGCGACCTGGGCGACACGCTCGAGGATCTGCTCACGCGCCGCGAGGTCGTGACGACACGCAATCGGGTGGAGCGCCTGCTCGCCGCCCGCCGCCATTGCGAGCCGAGCGGCGAGTGG
The DNA here is from genome assembly GCA_038253135.1 of Mycobacteriales bacterium. Classification (GTDB taxonomy): domain Bacteria; phylum Actinomycetota; class Actinomycetes; order Mycobacteriales; family QHCD01; genus JBBSHJ01. The sequence goes on from JBBSHJ010000023.1 coordinate 26,625, forward strand.
CCGCCCGTGCCCTGGCCGCCGATCTGATCTGCGACGGTGCGCCCGGTTCGACGCGGGTGTCGGTGCGGCGTGGCAGCATCCGGGACGAGGTGATCACATGACCGCGACTCCAGAACCCGAGACTCCAGACCCAAAAACTCCGGCTCCCGACACTCCGGAGCGCAAACTGACCGGCTGGGTGGGGACGGTGCTCAACGCTCCGGACGCCCGGGCGCTGGCCTATTTCTACCGTGACCTGTTCGGCTGGGCGCTCGCCGCGGACGAGCCGCGATGGTGCACGATCGGCATCCCGGGCGCTCCGGCGAACCTGGCTTTCCAGGCCGAGGACGTCTACGAGCGACCGACGTGGCCGGCGCAGGCGGGCGAGCAGCAGATGATGTTCCACCTCGACATCGGGGTCACCGATGTCGACGGCGCGGTCGCCGATGCCCTCGCGCTCGGTGCGGAGTTGCACCCGCACCAGCCACAGGAGGACGTGCGGGTCCTGCTCGACCCCGCCGGGCACCCCTTCTGCCTCTACCTCGACATCGGCTGACCGCTGGCCGGCACCGGCAGGTCGGCCGGCACCACCGGGCGGGGCGACGAAATCGCCGCGATCGTAGGTAGGGTCGGGCCATGCGTTCGTGGGCCCCGCCGACCGGGCGTCGTACCGACGCCGTCGACGGCGTACCGCAGCTCCCCGGCCAGGGACCGCTGCCGCAGCTCTACGACTCGGTACGCCGCGCGGTCGCGGCGACGGCGCCCGGACCCATTGCGACAATGTACGTCTGCGGCATCACGCCGTACGACGCGACCCATCTCGGGCACGCGAACACCTACCTCGCGTTCGACCTCGTCAACCGGGCCTGGCGCGATGCCGGTCGCACGGTGCGGTTCGTCCAGAACGTCACCGATGTCGACGAACCACTGCTCGAGCGGGCCGAGCGTGACGGGATCGACTGGAGGGAGCTGGCGGCGCGCGAGATCGAGCTGTACCGCACCGACATGGCGTTCCTGCGGATGCTCCCCCCGGACACCTTCGCCGGCGCCGTCGAGTCGATCCCGTCGATCGCCGAGTCCGTGGGGCGGATGGTCGCCGCCGGCGCGACCTACACCGTGGAGGAGGACGTCTATTTCTCCGTCGACTCCGATCCCCATTTCGGCTACGTCTCGTCCCTGGATTCCGAGACGATGCGCCAGCTGTCCGCCGACAACGGCGGGGATCCCGACCGGCCCGGCAAGAAGAACCCCCTGGATCCGGTGCTGTGGCGGGCCAGGCGTGGGGGAGAGCCGTCCTGGGTCACGCCGATCGGCGCGGGCCGGCCGGGGTGGCACATCGAGTGCGCATCGATCGCGGTGGACACGCTCGGCCCGTCGATCGACGTGCAGGGCGGCGGCCGCGACCTGATCTATCCGCACCACGAGATGTCCGCTGCGCACGCCGAGGCGATGACGTCGCAATGGCCGTTCGCCCGGCACTATGTGCACAGCGGGCTGATGGCGCTCGACGGCGAGAAGATGTCCAAGAGCCTGGGCAACCTGGTCTTCGTCCATCGCCTCCGCGAGCGGGGGACCGGAGCGGCGGCGTTGCGGCTGGCTCTGCTCGACACGCACTACCGCGTCGACCGGTCGTGGTCGGACGCCGCGCTCGGCACGGCGGCCGCCCGCCTTGATCGCTGGCGCCGCGCGGTTTCTGTCGAGGCGGCGCCCGACGCCCGGCCGGTGCTCGACGGCGTCCGGGCAGCGATCGCCGACGATCTCGACACGCCGGGCGCGCTCGCCGTCGTCGACGCCTGGGCCGGGTCGGCGCTCGGCGCCGGCGGTACGCCGTCCCAGGGCGCGGGCGAGCTCGTCGTCGACGTCGTCGATGCGCTGCTCGGGGTCGCCCTGTAACACGGCGGGTCGGGCTACGACGTACGCAGCTCCCTCGGCAGCCTTGCGCCGGTCTTCGCGGCACTCGTGACCTGGTCCGAATCGAATCCGGACAGGGTCCGCGCGGGTTGCCGAACGTACCGCTCATGGGCATTGGCGCCGAAGCCGCACGTTGTTGCTCAGCAGCATCGGCACGGAAGGTCGCCAGTGGAATACTTCGTGTGCATCATGAGCCGGCTAATTGTTTGTGGATAATTCTCTCGTAGTTAGCAAATATGCTGTACGCCCTTGCGGCTCGGTTCATTGTTGGTATAATCGAATGCATGGCCAGAACGCCGTTCGAGCAAGATGTGGTGACACGGGGTCCGGTGGGCTCGGTGCCCGGTGGGACCGGCGTTTATGTCAACGGAGTGGAAATCCAGCGGTGCAGTGATTTCGAGCCGACGGCGGAGCAGTGGACGCAATACCGCGCCGATTGCCGAGAGCTCTACGGCCACTTCGACACGGCGATGCCAGACGTAGACCCGGGCGAGATCCCGTTGGCGTCCGCGGAGCTGGCGAGGGAGCTGGCGTCGGATTCGCTGGGCGCGATCGACGAGCGTGACGTCGTGCACCGGGTCGCGGGGTGGGAGCGGATCATCGCGTGGGCGCAGGCGATGCAGTCCGACGCGATCGCGGAAATCGCCCGGCGGCGCAAGCCCGTGGCCGTGGACGATGTCAAGAAGGACCGGGGCGCACCGTGCGAGTCGAGCGAATACCTGGTGCACGAGCTGTCGGCATTGCTGGTTTGCTCGACCGGCACTGCCTACAACCGGCTGCGCACGACCGAGGCGATGCACCGGCTGCCCGGCACCCACAAAGCGTGGCGGGACGGCGTACTCGATCTGCCGCGAGTCCTCACGATGATCGAGGAGACAAAGGCACTCTCCGAGCGCGACGCCGGCACCGTGGAGGCGCGGTGCCTGCCGCGGCTGGCACGCAAGACGGTTGGCCAGTTCCGCGGCATGGTACGCCGCCAAGCGCTGGCCATTGACGCCGAAGCGGCAGCGCGGCGGGAGGCGGCCGCGCGCCGGAGGCGGCGGGTGATGCTTTACCGCGGAGCCGACGGCATGGCCGATCTTGTCGCTACCCTCCCGGCCGATCAGGCTCGGCTGGCCTACCTGAGCCTGTGTGAGTACGCCCGCACGGCAGGGAGCGCCGGTGGCGACTCGCGCACCGCCGACGAGCGTCGTGCCGACGCGGCCTACCACCTGCTCACCTGCTTGGGTCGGAGCGACGGCGACGCAGCAGCGGGTACGCGTCGGAGTGAAACGGCGAATGACCCTCATCGCGCCGGGGACGGCGTCGTCGGCAACGAGCCGACCGAGGGCCACGAAGCACCGGATGCCGGCGATAACGACGCGCCGAGCCCGTGTGGCTGCGCCATGGCGACCGTCGACGGGTGTGAGCGAGCGCCCGCAGCGCAGATCGTTGTCACCGTCGCCGCGCACACTCTGCTCGGGCTCAACGACGATCCGGCCGACCTTGCCGGCTACGGGCCGATCAGCGCCGTCGTCGCCCGGACGATTGCGAGTGATGCGACGTGGCGACGGATCTTCACCAAGCCTGACGACGGTACGGCGGTCGCGCTCGACCAGATCAGTTATCGGCCCGGCAAGGTGCTCGGCGATTACGTCCGGGCACGCGACGTGTGCTGTCGTTTCCCGACCTGCGAGCGACCGGCGACCGATGACGGCATCGACCTCGACCACGGAATTCCCTGGCCGCGCGGCAAGACCTCGGCGAGTAACCTGACCGCGAAATGCCGAGCTCATCACCGGCTGAAAACGCACGGGAAATGGCGGCACGAGCAGCGATCCGACGGCACCGTCGCATGGATTGCGCCCACCGGGCATGTCTACACCGACCCGTTGCCGCCCGTGCTTGCCCCGGTCCGCGACACCGACGGCGACCGCTACCTGCACCCGAAGCGCGGCAAATCCAAAGCCCGGCCGGCAGCGCCGACCGATGACGACACCGATCCGCCGTTCTAGATCGTCCCGTCGGCCACGCCTTCCGAGCTGTGGCGTCGGACGATCATGTACGACGTCCGGGCACGCGGGCGATTCCCAGCAGATGTTGGCTCACGTCCCGCATACCAGGCGTGCTGCTGAACGCGTCGGCAATGATCCTTGCGGCATCCATGATCTGCGGGTCTACGTCCCGGACCGTTTCCAGAGCGAGCCCGGCAGGACCTTCGACACCACGGACCTGCACATCGGTCAATCCGCCCGCCTGGATTTCCGCGGCCAGGCTCTCCGCGGTGTGGCAGTGCCCGCCGGGAAATCTGTTCTGGTTCGGCGGACCTCGCCGGTCTCCAGCAGCCGAGTCCACTCGGGCGGGTACGGCGACGGGACCGGCTTGCCGAGTGACACCGACGCGTGCGCGACGTGACGGCTGATGGCCGCAGCGAATATCCACTCGCCCTCGGCCCTGTAGTAGGCGCGAATCCGGGCATCGATCCATCGCTGGTCCATGCCCGCAATGCTCGTGACGTCGTACGTCGGTCGCAACTGGAAACCTGCGCCGATCGCAGGTGCGGGTCGCCCGCGGCCGGCACTCCGAGTTTCGTCAGGGCCCGTCGCTGCCACTGCCCGGGCCGCGGCGCCGGAGATAACGCTCGGCCTCCTGGGCAAGGGATTCACCACTGGTGTGCCGCAGCTGCGGCGTACCAGCCTTCTGCTCGAGCCGGCGCACGTACTCCGTGATCTCCTCGTCCTCGCTGGCCGTCTCGTCGACCATGCGCTGCCACTCCTCGGCCTGCTGGGGGAGCGCTCCCACCGGCACCGGCATGTCGAGGACCTCCTCGATCCGGTGCAGCAGGGCCAGGGTGGCCATCGGATGCGGGCCCTGGGAGATGTAATGCGGGAGGGCGGCCCAGAAGGTCACGGCCGGCACTCCGGCCTTGACGCATTCATCCTGCAGGACGCCGATGATTCCCGTCGGCCCCTCATAGCGCGACTGGTCGGTGCCGAAGCGGGCCGCCGATTCCGAGTCGTACGACGTCCCGGTCACCGGGACCGGTCGGGTGTGTGGGGTGTCGGCGAGCAATGCGCCGAGCCAGACGAACTGGTCCGCCCCGAGATCCGTGCAGATGTCGAGCAGCTCGGTGCAGAAGGCCCTCCAGCGCATGTTCGGCTCGATGCCCCGGATCAGGAGGATGTCTCGGTCGGAGCCAGGGGGCCGGCAGACCGACAGCCGGGTCGTCGGCCAGGTCAAGCGGCGGGTCACGCCTTCGACGAGCGTCACGGTCGGCCGGTTGACCTGAAAATCATAGAAGTCCTCCGGGTCGATCTCCGTCAGCAGCCGCGCGTCCCAGGTCAATTCGAGATGCTCGACTGCGCCCGTCGCTGCGTCGCCGGCGTCGTTCCAGCCCTCGAACGCCGCCACGACGGCCGGCGGCCGGGCCGCCGGGACCGGACCGCCGGTGACGTCCGCGCCGGCGGATTCCGCTACCTCGGGGTCCGCGGCTTGCGGCTGCCCGGTCTCGGAGTCCGCCGTCGCCGCGCCGGGAGTCAGGTCGTCCGCCTGGAGCGGTTCGGCCGCACCGCTGCTCTCAACCTGTCGCTCGCCCTTGAACTCGGTCACACTCCAGAGCCTACGTCGGCCCGCATGTTCCAGGTCCGGCGAGCGCGTCTCGCTACTGTGTACTGGTGTCAACTGTGTCGCCGGCCGATTCGCCGCTCCTTCGTGCTCTGACCGAACGCGTCGTCGTCGCGGACGGCGGCATGGGCACGATGATCCAGGCGGCCGACCCGAGCCTGGATGAGTTCGAGGGCCACGAGGGCTGCAACGAGATCCTCAACGTCACCCGGCCCGACATCATCCGGGGCATCCACGAGGCCTACTTCGCGGCCGGCAGCGACGCCGTGGAGACCAACACCTTCGGCGCCAACCTGGCCAACCTCGGCGAGTACGCCATCGCCGACCGGATCGGGGAGCTGGCGCAGGCCGGTGCCCGGATCGCCCGCGAGGCCGCCGACCGGTTCAGCACACCCGAACGCGAGCGCTGGGTGCTCGGCTCGGTCGGGCCCGGCACCAAGCTCCCGACGCTCGGGCACACGACGTACGCCGCCCTCAGAGACGCGTATCAGGAGCAGGCCGCCGCCATGCTGGCCGGCGGCATCGACGCCGTGCTCATCGAGACCTGCCAGGACCTGCTGCAGGTCAAGGCCGCCGTCATCGGCGCCAAGCGGGCGATGACCGCCGCGGGCCGCGCCGTCCCGGTGATCTGCCACGTCATGATCGAGACCACCGGCACGATGTTGCTCGGCAGCGAGATCGGCGCGGCTATGACCGCGCTGGTCCCGCTCGGCATCGACCTGCTCGGGCTGAACTGCGCCACCGGCCCCGCCGAGATGAGCGAGCACCTGCGTTACCTGTCGCGGCACTCGCCGGTGGACCTGTCGGTCATGCCGAACGCGGGCCTGCCCGAGCTGGGCCCGAGCGGCGCGACCTATCCGCTGACGCCGGACGAGCTGGCGACCGCGCTGAGGTCGTTCGTCACCGACTACGGTGCCCGGCTCGTCGGAGGATGCTGCGGTACGACGCCCGAGCACATCCGCGCCGTCGTCGCGGCCGTCCAGTCCCTGCCCCCCGGCAGCCGCGACGTGACCCCCGAGCCGTCGCTGGGCTCGCTCTACACGCCGGTACCGATCCGCCAGGACGCCAGCGTCCTGATGATCGGCGAGCGCACCAATGCCAACGGCAGCAAGGTTTTCCGGGAGGCCATGCTCGAGGGCCGGTGGGAGGACTGCGTGGAGACCGCCCGTGGCCAGACCCGTGACGGCTCGCACCTGCTCGACGTGTGCGTCGACTACGTCGGCCGTGACGGCGTCGCGGACATGCGCGAGATCGCCGGCCGGTTCGGCACGGCGTCCACGCTCCCGATCGTGCTCGACTCGACCGAGCCGCCCGTCATCGAGGCCGGTCTGGAAATGCTCGGTGGGCGGTGTGCGGTCAACTCGGTCAACTTCGAGGACGGCGACGGGCCGGACAGCCGGTTCGCCCGCGTCATGCCGATCATCCGCGAGCACGGAACCGCCGTCGTCGCGCTCACGATCGACGAGGAGGGGCAGGCGCGCACGGCCGAGAAGAAGGGCGCGATCGCGCACCGCCTGATCGAGGCGCTGGTCGAGGAGTGGGGCATGTCCGAGGGAGACATCCTCGTCGACTGCCTGACCTTCACCCTCGGCACCGGCCAGGAGGAGAGCCGCCGCGACGGCCTCGAGACCATCGAGGGCATCCGGGCGCTCAAGGCCCGCCACCCCGACGTACAGACCACGCTCGGGCTGTCGAACATCTCCTTCGGTCTGAAGCCGGCGGCCCGCCAGGTGCTCAACTCGGTCTTCCTCCACGAATGCGAGCAGGCCGGTCTCGACTCGGCCATCGTGCACGCCTCGAAGATCCTGCCGATGTCACGCATCCCGGACGAGCAGCGCGACGTCACCCTCGACCTCATCTATGACCGCCGGCGTGAGGGTTATGACCCGCTGAGCGCCTTCATGCAGCTCTTCGAGGGTGTCTCCGCCCAATCGGCGCGGGCCACCCGCGCGGAGGAGCTGGCCGGGCTGCCGCTTTCCGAGCGGCTGTCCCGCCGCATCATCGACGGCGAGCGCAACGGCCTCGAGGCTGATCTCGACTCCGCCATGCAGGACAAACCGCCGCTGCAGATCATCAACGAGACCCTGCTCGGCGGGATGAAGGTCGTCGGTGAGCTCTTCGGCAGCGGCGAGATGCAGCTCCCGTTCGTGCTGCAATCCGCCGAGGTCATGAAGACCGCGGTGGCCTATCTCGAGCCGCACATGGAAAAGACGGACGACGACGGCAAGGGCACCATCGTGCTCGCCACGGTCAGGGGCGACGTCCACGACATCGGCAAGAACCTCGTCGACATCATCCTCTCCAACAACGGCTACACGGTCGTCAACATCGGCATCAAGCAGCCGGTCTCGGCAATTCTCGATGCCGCTGAGCAACACCGTGCCGACGTCATCGGGATGTCCGGCCTGCTCGTCAAATCGACCGTGATCATGAAGGAAAACCTCGAGGAGATGAATTCTCGCGGCGTTGCCGAGCGCTGGCCGGTGCTGCTCGGCGGTGCCGCCCTGACGCGGGGATACGTCGAACAGGATCTCGCCGGCATGTTCGCCGGCGACGTCCGTTATGCCCGCGACGCCTTCGAGGGCCTGCGGTTGATGGACGCCATCATGACGGTACGACGCGGCGGCGTGCCCGCCGCGGCCATGCCGGACGGACCGGACGACACCAAGGCGGCCGAGCGGCGAGCCCGGCACGAGCGGTCCCGCAAGATCGCCGAGGAGAGGCGCGCGGCCGAGGGGGCCGAGCCGGGTGATCTACCGGCGCGCTCCGACGTCCGCACCGACAACCCGATACCGACCCCGCCGTTCTTCGGCAGCCGGATGGTCAAGGGAATACCGCTGGCCGACTATGCCGCGTTGCTCGACGAGCGGGCGACCTTCGTCGGGCAGTGGGGGTTGCGCGGTGCGCGCGGCGGCAAGGGCCCGTCGTACGAGGAACTCGTGGAGACCGAGGGAAAGCCGCGGCTGCGCTACTGGCTCGAGCGGTTCCAGACCGAGGGACTGCTCGAGGCCGCCGTCGTCTATGGCTATTACCACGCGGCCAGCAAGGACGACGACCTGATCGTGCAGGACGGCGACGGGGGAGAGTTGGCCCGGTTCACCTTCCCCCGCCAGTGGCGCGACCGCCGACTGTGCCTCGCCGACTTCTTCCGGCCCGCCGACTCCGGCGAGCGCGACGTGGTCGGCTTCACGATCGTCACCGTCGGGCAGCGGATCAGCGAATACTCCCACTCGCTGTTCGAGGCCAATTCCTACCGCGACTACCTCGAAGTGCACGGCCTGTCGGTGCAGTTGACCGAGGCGCTGGCCGAATACTGGCACCGCCGGATCCGCTCCGAGCTGATCCTTCCCGACGGCAAGCCGATCAGTGGCGAGGACCCCGAGACCATCGAGGACTTCTTCAAGCTCGGCTACCGCGGCGCCCGGTTCTCGCTGGGCTACGGAGCGTGTCCCGACCTGGAGGACAGGGCCAAGATCGTCCGGCTGCTCGACCCGTCCCGCATCGGCGTCGAGCTCTCCGAGGAATTCCAGCTCCACCCCGAGCAATCGACCGACGCGATCGTCATCCACCACCCCGAGGCGAAATACTTCAACACGTGAGCCCGAATTCAATGACAACGCAGTTGCCCGGTGTTCTCTTCGACATGGACGGAACGCTCTTCGACTCGGAGAAGCTGTGGGACATCAGCCTCGACGATCTGGCCGCGCGACTCGGCGGCACGCTGACCCCGGCAGTGCGGAAATCGCTCGTTGGGAGCAACCTCGTCGAAACGATCGAGATCGTGCATGCCGCCCTCGGGGTTTGCGCCGACCCGACGGACAGCGGCGAGTTCCTGCTCCGGCGTACGGCCGAGCTCTTCGGCCCCGACATGGAGTGCAAGCCCGGCGCGCGCGAGCTGGTCGCGGCCGTCCGCGCCGCCGGAATCCCGCGGGCCATCGTCACCTCGACCCCCCGCAACCTCACCGACGTGGCTCTGGCGAATTTCCCCGCGGGCAGTTTTGACGCGGTGGTCTGCGGCGACGAGGTGACCAACACCAAACCGGATCCCGAGTCCTACCTCACCGCCGCCCGGCTGCTCGGCGCCGATCCGGCCGACTGCGTGGCCATCGAGGACTCACCGCGCGGCATCGCCTCGGCCGAAGCCGCCGGCTGCGCCGTCGTCGCCGTACCCAGCGAGGTCCCCCTGCCGCCCGGACCCCGCCGGATCGTGATCGATTCCCTGGCCGGGGTGACCGTGGACTGGTTGCGGTCCGTCCGGGTCCGGCTCGCGAGCACGACACCGGTCTAGAGCGCACGGCCTCTATTCCATAGCGATGGCGTTGAGCACGTTCATCCGGCTCAACCGGCCGAAGCCGCGTCGGCGGCATCCGCCTCGGGCCCGGCCGGCTGCACCGGATCGAGGGCGGGGAACGGCGGAGGAGTGCCGCCGTACGCCGGGCACAACGGCTTGTAGTCGCACCATCCGCACAGCGGGCTCGGGCTCGGCCGGAAATCGTGGGCCTCGGTGGCATGGTCGATCGCCGACCAGATCGCCCGCAGGGTCCGCTCGAAGCGCACCAGCTCCTGCTCGTCCGGCGTGTAGCTCAAGGTGTCGCGATCCTTGAGATAGATCAGCCGCAGCAGTCGCGGCACGGCGCCGCGGAGCCGCCAAAGCACCAGCGCGTAGAACTTCATCTGGAACAGCGCCTTGGCCTCGAAGACGGCCCGGGGCGCCCCGCCGGTCTTGTAGTCGACGACGCGGACGGCGCCGTCGGGCGCGATGTCCAACCGGTCGATGATGCCCTTGAGCGCGGGGCCGTCCTCGAGGCTTGTCTCGACCAGGAACTCGCGCTCGGCCGGCTGCAACCGCCGCGGATCCTCGAGCGTGAAGTAGTCGGCGACAAGCCGCCGGGCCGACTCGAGCCAGGCCGCCTGGCCCTCCTGGTCCCCCTCGAAGAGCGCCGCCAGCCGCGGGTCGTCCGACACCACGGCCTGCCACTGCGGCTCGACCATGGCCTGCGCGGTCGCCGGCTCGCGCTGATCCGGGGGCAGGTCGTAGAGCCGCTCCAGGACGGCGTGCACGACCGTGCCGCGTACGGCGTCCGTGGACGGGCGCTCGGGGATGCGGTCGATCGCCCGGAACCGGTAGAGCAGCGGACAGGATTTGAAGTCGGCCGCGCGGGACGGGGACAGCGATCGAGGTCGATGACCCGTGGCGTGCTCGCTCTCGGCGGCTGCTGCGGCTGCGTCCGGGGCATCGTCCATGCGGGCACCCTAAGCCAGCGCACCGACGTCGTACCGGTTATCCCCAGGCCGAGACGGGCCGGCCCGTGCACCTCGCCGCGCCGGCGCTCTAGGTTGGATGCCGATGAGCGAGTCTGAGATGACCGACTGGGTCAGAGAATTCCACCGGGCCTTCGGCGTGCCGGTCGCGGATGTTCTCACGCCCGAGCCCGAGACCCGCGAGCTGCGGATCGAGCTGCTGCGCGAGGAGTTCGAGGAGTACGTCGCCGCCGCGCGGGCCGGTGACGCCGTCGACGTCGCCGACGCGCTCGCGGACATGCTCTACGTCATCCACGGCACAGCGCTGACCTACGGCATCCCGATCGACGCCGTCGTCGCCGAGGTGCACCGGAGCAACATGTCCAAGCTCGGGGCGGACGGCCAGCCGGTCTACCGCGCCGACGGCAAGGTGATCAAGGGACCCGGCTTCATCCCGCCCGCGATCGGCGACGTGCTCGCGAGCGTCCCCGCGGAGGCGGCCAAGCGCAAGCAGCGGCTCGCGGCGTACGCCGTCCTGCGGCGGAGCGACGACGGGGTCGACCAGGTCCTGCTCACCCGCATCTCAACGCGCGGCCATCACGCGGGGGTGTGGACGCTGCCGGGCGGCGGGGTCGATTTCGGTGAGGACCCCCGGCGCAGCGTGGCCCGCGAGATCACCGAGGAGACGGGCCTCGCCGCGACCGTCGGCGCGTTGCTGGACTGCCACACCGTACGGCTCACCGGGCGCTCACCGGCCGGCCGGCTCGAGGATTTTCACGGGGTCAGCCTGATCTATGCCGCGAGCGCCGACGAGCCGGGCGCCGAGCTGCGGGTCATCGAGATCGACGGTACGACGGACGCGGCCGCCTGGGTGCCGGTCGCCGAAGTGCACGCGGGCGATCGGCCGGTCTTCGACGGCGTGCGCGCCGGCCTCGCTGCCGACCGGCGGCGGGCCACCCGAGATCGGGATAGCTAGAACCAGTTCAACCGATCCGGCGGCCAGATCAGCACGAAGGCATGCCCGACGACCAGGGTCGCCTTGATCGGCCCGAAGACCCGGCTGTCCGTCGATCCGCAGCGGTTGTCGCCCATCACCCACAGGTCGCCCTTGGGGATCGTGATCGCGGCGAAGTCCTCGGTCATCCCGTTGCCCGCCATGTCGACGCCGCAGTCCTCCTTGTCGGTGTAGCGCTCCTCCTGGCGCTGGCCGTTGACATAGACGGCCTCGTCGTGGCCGCTGACCGTGTCGCCGCCGACCGCGATGACGCGCTTGATCAGGTCTTCTTCATGGAGCACGAGGTTCGGCGGGCGGCGGAAGACGATGAGATCGCCACGGTGGATGTCATGAATCTTGTAGGCCAGCTTGTTGACGATGACGCGGTCGTGCGGCTTGAGGGTGCCCTCCATCGAGCCGGACGGAATCCAGAACGTCTGGATGACGTAGGCCCGCAGCACCAGCGCGACGACGATGGCGAAGACGATCAGCGCCGGCCATTCCACCCACCGCGGTATCCGGCCGCGGCGCCTGCCGCCGTACCGTGTCGCGGTCGACGTCTCCGGTCGCCCGAGCCCGTCCTGCTGAGTCCTCGGGTCGACCGTCACGGCAGCAACGGTACGGCACGCGCCCGGCCAGGCGGCCCTTGCGCGGGGGAGGCTAGAGCCAGTCCCAGCGACCGATCGGCCAGATCAGGACGAAGGCGTGACCGATGATGTCCTTGGTCGGGACCGTGCCCTGGATGCGGCTGTCGTCCGAGTCGCAGCGGTTGTCGCCCATCACCCAGACCTGGCCCTTCGGGATCACCTTCGGGTCCTTGTAGGGCGCCGTCGTAGGACTGAAGTTCAAGGCTTCGTTGCAGGGTGTGGAGATCTTCGCGTAGGGCTGCTTGATCCTCTTGCCATTGACGTAGACGTTGCCGACGTTGTCTCCCCGGACGGTGTCGCCCTCCTTGGCGATGACCCGCTTGATGAGGTCCTTGTCGTCGAGCTGCCACGACGACGGTCGCTTGAAGACGACGACATCGCCGCGGTGGATGCCGTGGATCTTGTAGGCCAGCTTGTTGACGATGACCCGATCGTTGCGCTGCAGCGTGCCCTCCATCGACCCGGATGGGATCCAGAACGACTGCCACACGAACGCGCGGATGAGGATCGCGACGACGACCGCGATGCCGATGAGGATCGGCCACTCGAGCAGCTTCCAGCTGCGCTTGCTGCCCGATGCGTGCCGGCTGCGTGACCTGGACCCGGTGCGAGTGCCCGGCGCCAGCGTGGCCGTATCCGTATCTGGCGCTGCATCCGTATCTGGCGCAGCGTCCGGGGACGCATCCGAGACGGGCGCATCGGCATGGACCGCGCCTGCGGGTGCTGCGTCGGCGGCGTCCGGGTCGGTGGTTCCGTCGTCGCCCGCGGCACGTCGCTGGTCGGTCACGGCTGACGACTCTAGCCAGCCGAGCGCTGGACCGCCGCGCGGGC
>JBBSHJ010000024.1:0-38815 GCA_038253135.1 Mycobacteriales bacterium
CCATCCGCTATCCGAAGGCAGCGTAACCATGTCAAGAAGATCATCGGTAAGCCGTATGCGGGAGAACCGCACGTACGGATTGAAAGGGGGATGGGGAAACAGCACCGCCACGCGGTCGCTGCGCCCCTGACTACCAATGGCACGGGATCTGGCGGCGGTCAATGGCGATCACGCGGTCGCCGCGTCCGGCCTCGCTCCCAAGCGCAGGCTGGCCGTCCTCTTCGCCGTCGCCGTGCTCGTCCTCGCGCTCGATCTCGCCACCAAGATGTACATCGTCAGCCATTACGCCGGTCGGGCCGGCTCGACCAAGCTCCTCGGTGGGCTCATCTACATCTCGCCGGCGCGCAATTCCGGTGCGGCGTTCAGCATCGGGGGTGGCGCCACGGTGCTGTTCTCGGCCGTTGCGCTGGTGGTGGTCGTCGTGATCGCCCGCGTCGCCTCGCGACTGCGGTCGCTGCCGTGGGCGATCGCGCTCGGCCTCATTCTCGGCGGGGCGGCCGGAAACCTGGTGGACCGGATCTTCCGCGATCCCGGGTTCCTGCGTGGCGCCGTCGTCGACTGGATCAGCGTCTTGCGGCCCGACGGCAGGGCCTGGCCGATCTTCAACCTCGCCGACTCCGGCATCGTCTGCGGCGGCGTGCTCGCGGTCCTGCTCGCCGTGCTCGGCTTCGACGTCGCCGGCGGCCGGCTCGGCCGGGTGCCGCACGATCCGACGGACGTCGAGGCGAAGGACGCCTGATCCGCGTGGAAAAATGGCTCCCGTGAGCGCACCGTCCGGGGACCGCCGCATGCTGCCCGTTCCTGACGGGCTGGACGGGCTGCGCGTCGATGCCGGGATCGCCCGGCTCTTCGGTTTCTCCCGGACCCGCGGCGCCGAGCTGGCCGACGCGGGCGCCGTCAGCGTGGGGGCGCGGGTCCGGGGCCGGTCCGAGCGCCTGGTCGCCGGCGAGATTCTCGAGGTCACCATCCCGCCGGCTCCCGCACCGGCCGCCGTACCGTCCGGTCCCATCGACGGGCTGAGCGTGATCCACGACGACGACGACCTCATCGTCGTCGACAAGCCGATCGGTGTGGCGGCCCATCCGAGCCCCGGCTGGGACGGCCCGACCGTCACCGGCGCTCTGGCCGCCGCGGGTTACCGCGTCGCCACCAGCGGCGCGGCCGAGCGGCAGGGCATCGTGCACCGCCTCGATGTCGGAACGACCGGCCTGATGGTCGTGGCCAAGAGCGAGAGGGCCTACTCCGTGCTCAAGGACGCCTTCCGCGAGCGCGAGGTCGACAAGATCTACCGGGCGCTGGTGCAGGGCCACCCCGACCCGACCCGCGGCACGGTGGACGCGCCGGTCGCCCGGCATCCGCAGCACGACTACAAGTTCGCCGTCGTGGCCGGTGGGAAGCCGTCGGTGACGCACTATGAGACCGTCGAGGCGTTCCGGGCGGCGACGCTGCTCGACGTGCACCTCGAGACCGGCCGCACCCACCAGATCCGCGTGCACATGGCCGCGATCCGGCATCCGTGCGTCGGGGATCTGACCTACGGCGCCGACCCGACCCTGGCCGAGCACCTCGGCCTTCACCGGCAGTGGCTGCACGCGGCCCGCCTCGGGTTCGCCCATCCGGCCGATGGCCGGCGGGTGGAGTTCGAGAGCGCCGACCCGCCCGATCTCGCCGCGGCGTTGGCCACGCTGGCGGAGGAGTCGTGAGCCGGCTCGACCCGGGCGCCGACTACGCCGTACGCCGGGCTGCGCCGGCCGACGGGCCCGGCCTGCACGCGTTGCGGCACCAGGTCTTCGTCGTGGAGCAGGGGGTGCCGGCCGCGCTGGAGGTCGACGGGGCCGACGACGTGGCCGTACACGTCGTGGCGGTCGACGGGACGGGCGTGATCGGCACCGGCCGATACGTGGCCCGCGACGGCACGGCGGTCGCCGGCCGGATGGCGGTGGCGGTCAGGGCCCGCGGGCGCGGCGTCGGTACCGCGCTGCTGCGCCGGCTCGAAGCAGTCGCCACCGAGGCGGGCCTGCGCGCGGTCGCCCTGCACGCGCAGGCCGGCGCCGCCGGCTTCTACCGGCGGGCCGGCTACGCCGTGACCGGTCCCGGTTTCGTCGAGGCCGGCCTCGACCACCTCCCGATGGCCAAGCCGCTGCCGCTGCTGCGGGAGGCGACCGACGACGACGCCCAGGCGCTGGCCGGGCTGATCGCGCTGACTTGGGCGGCCTACCCCGGGACCGTGCTCGACGTCGCCGGCGAGGAGCCGTGGCTGCTGGCGCCGCGGACGTCGTACGACGCCGCCGGCGGCCGGCTGTGGGTCGCGACGGTCTCGTCCTCGGTGGTCGGCTGCGGCGGCGTCAGGCCGCGGGGGAGCGACGCGGAGCTGAAGAGCCTCTACGTGGCGGCCGCGCACCGCCGCGTCGGGATCGCCTCGCGGCTGGTCGACGTGATCGAGCGGACGGCGCGCTCGTGGGGCGCGGCCCGCGTCGGCCTGTGGTCGGACACCCGGTTCGTCGAGGCGCACGCCTTCTACGCCCGGCGGGGTTATGTTGCGAGCGACGCCACCCGCGAGCTGCATGACCGCTCGGCGACGGTCGAGCGGGAGTTCGTCAAGCGGCTGTGACGCGGGTGCACGCCTTCACCGACGACGAACTGGGCGAGCTCGACGCGGTCGGCGTCTCCGCCGCGATCCGCTCCGGCGAGCTCGGCGGGCGGCAGGTGCTCGAGGCGGCGATCGCCCGGATCGAGCGGCTCGAACCGGCCCTGCACGGCTTGGCCCACGGCTGCTTCGACCGGGCCCGATCCGCGCACCCCGCGGCCGGTGCATTCCGCGGCGTACCGGCGCTGATCAAGGACAACATCGACGTGCGCGGGCTGCCCACGGCGCACGGGTCGGTGGCCTTCGCCCCCCGCCCGGCTCGATTCACCGCCCCGCCGGCGTGGCAGCTGCTGGCCCAAGGCTTCGCGCTGCTCGGCAAGTCGACCCTGCCGGAGTTCGGACTGACCGCCAGCACGGAGTACGCCGCCCGCCCGGCCACCCGCAACCCGTGGGATACCAGCCGCTCCGCCGGCGGCTCCTCCGGAGGATCCGCCGCGCTCGTCGCCGCCGGCGCTGTACCCCTCGCGCACGGCAACGACGGCGGCGGATCGATCCGGATCCCCGCCGCCGCGACCGGCCTCGTCGGCCTCAAGGTCACCCGCCGCCGGCTGCTCGACCAGGCCGGCGTCCGGCGGCTGCCGATCAACCTGGTCTCCGAAGGGGTCCTCACCCGCACCGTCCGGGACACCGCGCATTACCTGGCCGCGGCCGAGCGGCTGTGGTCCGCGCCGGGTCTGGAGCCGGTCGGCCTGATCGAGGGCCCCGGCGCGGCGCGGCGACGGATCGGCGTGCTCCGAACCGACGTCCGAGGCCGCCCGATCCATCCCGAGGTGGACGCCGTCGTACGCGCGGCCGGCGAGACGCTGGCCGGGCTCGGCCATCAGGTCGGCGAGCTGCGCCGCCGGCCCGAGCCGGGTCTCATCGCCGACTTCGCGCTCTACTGGGCGCTCCTCGCCGTCCTCACGGCCGGCCGCC
Source organism: Mycobacteriales bacterium (assembly GCA_038253135.1). GTDB lineage: Bacteria > Actinomycetota > Actinomycetes > Mycobacteriales > QHCD01 > JBBSHJ01. Next base: position 3,563 of record JBBSHJ010000024.1, read on the forward strand.
TCGCCGCCGGGCACCCCCGCGGCTTCCGGCCCCGCGAGCTCGACCCCTTCACCCGCGGCCTCATCGGGCACGCCCGGCGCAACCGGAGCGCGCTGCCGGCTGCCATCGGGCGGCTGCGGCACCGCGATCACCTGGCATCCTTCCCCGGCGTCGACGTCGTCCTCGGCCCGGTCGTGACCGCGCCGATCCCGCCGCTTGGCGAGCAGCGGCCCGACCAGCCCTTCGAGAGGCTGCTGCACAAGCTCATCGACTTCGTCGGCTACACGCCGCTGGACAACATCGGCGGCGGCCCGGCCCTCGCCCTGCCCCACGGCATGAGCGCCGGCGGGCTCCCGGGATCGGTACAGCTATCGGCGCCGCCCGGCGGGGAGCGGACCCTGCTCGAGCTCGGCTACGAGATCGAGGCGGCTCGCCCCTTTCCGCGGATTGCCGACGCTCACGGCTCCTCGACGACCTCGTAGCCGGCCAGCGTGGCCGCCACCGAGGACTCCAGGTCGGTCGCCGTCTGGTTGCCGTCGAGGCTGGCTGGGGTCGTGAAGTCCGGCTCGAGGGGCTCGTTGGCGCTCGGCCAGGACGTGGCCGGCGACGCGGCCGGGTTGTCCATGTCCTGCAACCAGGAGCTAGGGTCGACGGCCGACTCGGATGGAGCACCGGCAACGTCCATGACGCCGTCCTCGTTGGTGTCGACCGACACCAGGTCGACCTGGCCGTCCTCGTTGTTGTCGTAGACGACGGTGTCCAGTACGCCGTCGGCGTTCGCGTCGAAGTAGACGGCATCCACCGCGCCGTCGGCGTTGGTGTCGTAGGCGATCTCGTCGCCCACCCCATCGCCCGTCGTATCTATCCATTCACCGCTCATGGCGGCCTCCTCAAACCGGTTCAACGGCGGACCCGCTGCTTGATTAGTAAGATATTCGGTCAGCCAGCAATCAGTAAGCGTCGCACCAAGAATTGGCACACAATCGGGGTTACGGACCAAGGGTGGGCAGGCGCCGTGGCGCCCCGTCGCTATACCGGCTCGGTCACGTCGTCGGCCTGGGTGACCGCGCCGATGAAGCCCATGCCGGGGCGGTAGTCGGGGGACTGGTGGCGGAAGTAGGCGTTGTAGACCCCGCAGTATTCGCCGCCGGCGGCGAGCAGCGAGGTGTGGGTGCCCTCTTCGACGATCTTTCCCTTGCGCAGCACGATGATCCGGTCGGCATGCTCGATGGTCGAGAGTCGGTGGGCGATGACGATCGAGGTGCGGTCGGCGAGCGCGACGTCGAGGCCCTCCTGGATCTGGGCCTCGGTGAGCGGATCGACGCTGGCGGTCGCCTCGTCGAGGACCACGATGGCCGGATCCTGGATCAGCACGCGGGCCAGCGCGACGAGCTGGCGTTGGCCCATCGACAGGGCCTTGCCGTGCTCGCCCACCTCAGTGGTCAGGCCGTCGGGAAGCGAGGCGATCCAGTCGCCGTGGCCGACCTGACGCGCGGCATTGAGCACCTGGTCGTCGCTGGCCTCGGGCTTGGGGTAGCGGATGTTGTCGGCCACCGTGCCGGAGAAGAGGAACGGGCTTTGCGGTACGACGCCGAGCTTGCGGCGGTATCCGGCGAGATCGAGCGTGCGGATGTCGCGGCCGTCGATGCGGATCGCGCCGCTCTGGAACTCATAGAACCGGGAGATCAGCTTGCCGAGCGTGGATTTGCCGGCCCCGGTGTGCCCGACCAGCGCCACCGTCTCGCCGGGTGCGATCGTCATGGAGAAATGGTCGAGCACCCGGTCATCGACCGGTACGTCGCGTCCGCGAAGCGGCGTACCGCTGCCATCGTTGTTGTTGCGGCTGCCGTAAGCGAAGATCACGTCGTCGAAGGTGATCTCCCCGCGCAGCGCGCCCACCGGGAGCGCGTCGCTCTGCACGACCTCCGGCTCGGCGTCGATCAACGCGAAGACGCGCTCGGACGCGCCGAGGCCCTGCTGGAATTGCGACCAGAAGGAGGCGATCGAGGTGAGTGGGAACCAGAACAGCGCGACGCTCTGCAGGAAGAGGTACCAGTCGCCGGCGGACAGGCCGCCGGAAAGGACCCGGCGGCCGCCGACCTCGACCAGCAGCACCGTGCCCAGGCCGGCGACGAAGAACAGCAACGGGAAGATGTTGTTGAAGACCAGGAGCTGGCGCGTGGTCACGCGGTAACTCTGGTTGTTGATCGGGGTGAACTCGTCGTAGAGCCGCGCCTCCTGGCGGAAGCTCTTGGCGACGGCGATGCCGCCCATGGTTTCCTGCAGGTTGGCGTTGACCCGCGACAGCGACCGCTGGGCCCGCCGGGTCGTCTCGCGGGCGACCTTGCGGAAGGCCAGGGCAAGGATGATCACGATCGGCGTGATCGCCAGCGTCATCAGGGCCAGAAGGACGTTGCGGGCGAACAGCAAGATGGTGATCACGACGACGAGCAGCACCTGGCTGAGCAGGTTCAGGGTCAACGTCACGACGTTGGCGAAGTCGTCGGTGTCGGAGGTGACCCGGCTGACGACGCGCCCGGTCGGCGTCTCGTCGTAGAAGGACAGGTCGCGCTGCATCACCGCGTCGAACGCGTCCTCGCGGAGCGTGACGACGACATCGCCGGTGATCTTGGCGCCCTGGACCTGGCGGACATAATTGAAGCCCCAGGAGAGCACCCCGGCGCCCAGGATCAGCACCGTCAGCAGGGTGATGTTGCCCGTCGAGTGGTCGCCGATGATGCGGTCGATGCCCCAGCTGGTGATGATCGGGAGCGCCGCCTGCATGCAGGAGACCAGGAGGATCATCACGGCGACCAGCACCATGGCCCGCAGCCGCGGCCGGAAGTAGGCGCCCATCCGGCGCAGCAGGGCACGGTCGCCGTAGCTGCGGTCGTAGTCTTCGGCGTCGAGACCGTCCATGATGAAGCCCACGTCAGACCGCCCCGTCCCCGTGGCCGGCTCTGCCGTCGCCGGCCGTGGCGCGCCCGGGCGTGACCTCGTCGTAGTGGGCGAAGATCCGCTGGTAGAGGCGGCAGTGCGCGAGCAGCTCGTCGTGGGTGCCCTCGTCGACCAGCCGGCCGTGCTGCAGCAGCAACACCTTGTCGGCCCAGCGGATCTGCGAGAGACGGTGCGTGATCAGAAGAGTCGTGCGTCCCTCCAGCACGCGGTGGATGGCTCGCTGGATCTTGTCCTCGGTGGCCGAGTCGATGGCACTGGTGGAGTCGTCGAGGACGAGGATCCCCGGGTCGGTGAGCAGGGCTCGGGCGATCGCCAGCCGCTGCCGCTGACCGCCGGACAGGGTGACGCCGCGCTCGCCGATCACGGTGTCGTAACCCTCGTCGAGCTCCTGGATGAATTCGTCCGCCTGCGCGCCGCGGGCGGCCCGCTCCACGGCGGCGCGGTCGGTCTGCTGGCCGAGGGAGAACGCGATGTTCTCGGCGACCGGGCGGGAGAAGAGCACGACGTCCTGCTCGATGGTCGAGACCTGCGAGCGCAGCGAGTCGAGGGCCCAGTCGCGGACGTCGACGCCGTCCACCCGGATCGAGCCCGAGTTGACGTCGTAGATGCGGTTGACCAGGTGGGTGAGCGTGGTCTTGCCGGAGCCGGTCTCACCCACGATCGCGACCGTCTGGCCCGGCTCGGCGGTGAAGGACAGCCCCCGCAGGACCGGCCGGCCGTCGTACCCGAAGCTCACGTCGTCGAAGACGATCTCGCCGCTCACCCGGCCCTGATGGCCGGCGGTGTTCTGGTCGAGCTCGGTGCGCTCCTGCATCAGGTCGAGGATCCGGCCGGCACTGGCGATGCCCAGCTGCACGAGCGAGAACGTGAAGCTTGACATCTGCATCGGGAATCCGAGCATCGACATCAGCCCGAGGAATGCGACCAGGTCGCCGATGGTCAGCGCACCGTGCGTGTAGAGGTAGAGCGCCTGCAGCAGGCCCCCGGCCGTCGCGACGGCGAGCAGTAGCGTCGGCAGGTAGCGCGCCTGGATGACGCCCTGACGGACGAAGAGGTCGCGGTAGCGGCGGGCGTCGCGGGAGAAGCGGCGGTGCTCGTAGCCCTCCTGCGCGGCGAACTTGACCACCTCGATGCCGCGGACCGCTTCGTTCAGCCCGGCATTGAGGGTGCCGAACTGCTCGCGCATCTCGGCCGACACAGGTCCGAGTTTGTGCAGGTACCACCGCACGCTGATGACGAACCCGATCGCCAGCAGGACCGGCGAGAGCAGCAGCCGCCAGTCCAGCAGCGCGATGAAGACGAAGGGCACGAGGCCCTGCAGCATGGAGTCGACGACAAGGTCGACCCCGGGCAGGATCATGTAGTTGAGCTGCCGCACGTCGTTGGCGGCGCGGGCCATGAGATCGCCGACCCGCTGCCGGTTGTGGAAGGTCTGGCTCTTGCCGAGCAGCGAGACGTAGAGCTCCTCCCGGGCGTCGCGCTCGAGCCGCGTGGCGAGCAGCACCGCGCAGGTGCGGGCGAGGAAGTCGAACGCGCCGCGCAGGAGCACGATCGCCAGCAGGATGAGGGCGATCACCCCGAGCCGGTGCGTGTCACCCGTGATGACCGCGTCGAACGCCTTGCCGGTCAGGCCCGGGATGGCCGTGTTGAGGACGACCATCGTCAGCGAGCCGCCGAGGAAACCGGCTGCCCACCGCCCCTCCTTGCGGACGTGCGAGACGATCCAGCGCACCGGGCCGCGCCGGTCGGAGCGGTAGCGGTCCGGGATCGTGAATTCCGATGCCACCGGCTGTCCGGGCATGACGAGCGCAGGTTCTGGCACGGCGGCGGTCAAAGGTGGGCTCCCGAGATCTGGCGTGCCGCGACGGTATCCGGTGGGACCGACACAGCGACAGGAGCTGGCTGCGGACCGTGCGACCGGTCCACGCTAACAACCGCGCGAAGTCGTGAAACCGTTTTCCTGGCCGCCGCCGAGCACCGGGCCGGGTGGACCCGACCGCCGGCGGGCGACACGCCGTACCGTGCCCCCCGTCCGACACGCCGAGCCGGCACGACACGCGATCGAGCCGGCTGGGCCGGTGTCCCCGGGTCGGGGTAGAAAGGGAGATCCGAGACAGCGACGTAGCGACGCGGGAGGTCGAGTCACAGGTGCCGCCCGGCAGTCCGGCCGACGGGTCATTCGTCCACCTGCACGTGCACACCGAGTACTCCATGCTCGACGGCGCGGCGAAGGTCGAACCGCTGTTCGCCGAGGTGCAGCGGCTCGGCATGCCGGCGGTGGGCTTGACCGACCACGGCAACATGTACGGCGCCTACTCGTTCTTCAGCGAGGCCAAGGCCACCGGCATCAAGCCGATCATCGGCATCGAGGCCTACGTCGCGCCGGAGAGCCGGTTCCACAAGAAGCCGGTCTTCTGGGGCCGCTCCGGGCAGGGCAGCGCCGACGAGTTCGGCGAGGGTGGCGATGTCTCCGGCCGCGGCGCCTACACCCACCTGACGATGCTGGCCGAGACCGCGCAGGGGCTGCGCAACCTGTTCCGCCTGTCCAGCCTCGCCTCGATGGAGGGCTTCTACAGCAGGCCCCGGATGGACCGCGAGCTGATCGCGCAGCACGCCGAAGGCATCATCGCCACCACCGGGTGCCCCTCGGGTGAGGTCCAGACCCGGTTGCGGCTCGGGCAGGCCGACCAGGCGCTCGAGGCCGCCGCGACCTACCGCGACATCTTCGGGCCGGACAACTTCTTCCTCGAGCTGATGGACCACGGCCTCGCCATCGAGCGGTCGGTGCGCCAGGGACTGCTGGACATCGCCCGCAAGCTCGACCTGCGACCGATCGCGACCAATGACTCGCACTACGTCACGCAGGACCAGGCGACCATGCACGAGGCGCTGCTGTGCGTGCAGTCCGGGCGAACCCTCACCGATCCCAAGCGGTTCAAGCTCGACGGCGACGGCTACTACCTCAAGTCCGCCGGCGCGATGCGCGCGCTTTTCGACGACGCGGTCCCCGGAGCCGCCGACAACACCCTGCTGGTCGCCGAGCGCGTCCAGAGCTACGACGAGGTGTTCTCCTTCGTCGACCGGTGGCCACGTGTCACGCTTCCCCCTGGCGAGACCGCGGAAAGCATGCTGCGCAAGGAAGTAGCGCAATTCTCGCGCGACCTCTTCCCGGACGGCCTGCCGTCCGATTACCAGGAGCGGGCCGAGCGGGAACTCGGACTCATCACCCAGATGGGTTTCGCGTCCTATTTCCTTGTCGTCGGCGATCTGGTGCGCTGGGCCAAGGCCAGGGGAATCATGGTCGGCCCAGGACGCGGATCAGCGACCGGCTCATTGGTGTCCTATCTCCTTCGCATCACCGGACTCGATCCCATCGAGCATTCGTTGCTCTTCGAGCGCTTCATCAATCCCGAGCGGGTCGAGCCGCCCGACATCGACCTCGACTTCGACGACCGGCGCCGCGGGGAGGTGCTGCGCTACACGATCGACAAGTACGGCGCCGAGAACGTCGCGCAGGTCATCACCTTCGGCACGATCAAGACCAAGGCCGCGCTCAAGGACGCGGCGCGGGTGTTGCACGGTCCGCCCGGCTTCGCGATCGCCGACCGGATCTCGCGCGAGCTGCCGCCGCCGATCATGGCCAAGGACATCCCGCTCGGCGGCATCGTCGACTCGCGGCACGAGCGCTACGCCGAGGCCACCAAGGTCCGCGAGCTGATCCAGACCGACGCCGAGGCCAGAAAGATCTTCGAGACCGCCCGCGGGCTCGAGGGCATGATCCGCAACGCCGGTGTGCACGCCTGCGCGGTGATCCTCTCGTCCCAGCCGCTGCTGGACGTCGTACCACTGTGGCAGCGCGACGACGGATCCATCATCACCGGCTGGGACTACCCGTCGTGTCTGGCCGTCGGGCTGCTGAAGATGGACTTCCTCGGCCTCTCCAACAACACGATCATCGGCGATGCGGTGCGCAACATCAAAGCCAACCGCGAAACGGAGATCGATCTCGACGGGTTGCCGCTCGACGATGCGAAGACCTACGAGCTGCTCTCGTCCGGGCAGTGCCTGGGAATCTTCCAGCTCGACAGTCCTGGCGTGCGCACCCTCATGCGCCGCATCGCTCCCACAAAATTCGGTGACCTCTCCGCGGGCATCGCGCTTTACCGGCCCGGACCGATGGATGCGGGCACGCACAATGCCTACGCCGACCGCAACAACGGTCGCGAGTCGATCACGCCCATTCATCCCGAGCTCGGTGAGGCGCTCGAGCCGGTCCTCGGCGAGACCTACCAGCTGGTCGTCTACCAGGAGCAGGTCATGGCCGTGGCCCAACGGCTGGCCGGCTATACGCTCGGTGGCGCGGACATTCTGCGCCGCGCGATGGGCAAGAAGAAAAAGAATGTCCTCGACGCGGAATACGTGAAGTTCCGCGATGGGATGGCGGCCAACGGGTACTCGGCCCAGGCCACGGAGGCCGTGTGGAATATCCTCTTGCCCTTTGCCGGCTACGGCTTCAACAAGTCGCACTCCGCGGGCTACGCGATAGTCGCCTACCAGACGGCGTACCTGAAGGCCAATTACCCGGCCGAGTTCATGGCCGCACTTCTCACTGCCAACGCCGACAACAAGGACAAGCTGGCCGTCTACCTCGCCGAGTGCCGGCGGATGGGCATCACCGTGCTGCCGCCGGATGTCAACGATTCGCGAGCCGAATTCGCCGCGGTCGGCAACGACATCCGTTTCGGCCTGACGGCGGTCCGCAACGTCGGATCCAATGTCGTGGCCTCCCTGATAGCGACGCGGGAGGACAAGGGCAAGTACGTCGACTTCGCCGACTTCCTGCGCAAGGTCGAGGCGGTGGCGTGCAACAAGAAGGTCGTCGAGTCACTGGTCAAGGCCGGCGCGTTCGACTCGCTCGGGCATTCCCGCAAGGGCCTCGCCCAGGTGCACATGGAGGCCATCGACTCCTGCCTGTCGATCAAGCGGTCCGAGGCGATCGGGCAGTTCGACCTCTTCGCCGACCTCGACCCCTCGGCCGCCGGTGACGGTATGGCCGCCTCGTTCGAGATCGTCGTGCCCGACGGGGAGTGGGCCAAGACCGACAAGCTCGCCTACGAGCGCGACATGCTCGGGCTCTATGTCTCTGACCACCCGCTCTTCGGCCTCGAGCACGTGTTGTCGCGGGCCTGCGATGACAGCATCGCGGACCTTGTGAGCGCCGGGTCCGAGGAGAGCGAGGACGGCTCGCTCGGCGCCGACCGGCCCGACAGCGGATTGCGGTCGCGCCAGGCGGTGCGGATCGCCGGCATCCTGTCGTCGGTGACCCGCCGGATCACGCGCGCGGGTGAGCCGTGGGCCCAGGCGACCGTCGAGGATCTCGGCGGCTCGATCGACGTGCTCTTCTTCCCCAAGACCTATGCCGGGCTCGGTATGCAGATCGTCGAGGACGCCATCGTGACGATCGACGGGTTCCTCGATCGCCGGGACGACACGCCTAAGGTCGTGGCCCGCGACCTCACGCCCGTCGACGTCACCGTCGGCACGTCCGGTCCGGTCGTGATCTCGATGGCGACCGCGCGGTGCACGGAGCCGACGGTGGCCCGACTCAAGGACATCCTGTCGGCGCACCCTGGCACCACCGAGGTGCGGCTGGCGCTGCAGAGTCCGTCGCGGACCACCGTTGTCCGGGTCGCCGACAACCTCCGGGTGGCACCGACCGGCTCGCTGATGGGCGACCTCAAGGCGCTGCTCGGTCCGTCCTGCATCACATGATCGCCGGCGCGCGCGCCGGTGCGGCGGCACCGCCCGCCCGGGCGGTTTGCCAGACTGGGCCTGTGACAGTTCAGCCCGGTGACGGGCCGGCGACGACCGCGCCCGCGGCCTACGCCGCCCCACCGGCCGCGGCGCCGACCGGCTGGCGGGCGATCGCCCCCCACTGGCAGGAAGTCGCCGCCGCAGCCGCCCTGCTCCTCGGGCTCGCGGTGGTGGGCGTCCTCGCCGGTCTGGTGTGGAACGCGATCAGCCCGCGGGTCACCTACACGATCGTCAGCAAGGGCCAGGGCGTGGCCGACGAGATCAGCGAGGCGGCGTTCAGCCAGGACGGCTGGTTCATCGTGATCGGGCTGGTCATCGGGATCGCGGCGGGCCTCACGGCGTGGCGCGTCAAGCGGGCGCGCGGCCCGCTGGCGCTGGTGGCGCTTGGCGTCTCCGCGCTGCTGGGCGCCTACCTGGCCCGGCGGATCGGCCTGGCGGCCGGGAACGATCCGAGCAAGGCCGAGACCGCACGGATCTTCAACCAAGTCGGCGCGCACCTGCAAAAGCCGCTGCAGATGCGCACCAGGGTCGACCTGCTCGCCGAGCCGACCGCCGCCGTGGTGACCTACCTGCTGTGCCTCGGCTTCTCCTCGTGGGGTCTGACCCATCGCGGCGCCTGGCGGTCGAGGCTGCACGGCCGCGGTCCTGGGCCGCCGGCGCCGGCTGCGGATGAGCGCCCGTGAGCGCGCCGCCCCTGCCTGCGGCCGGTCGGGTGCGGATGGTCCTCGACACGGACACGGACAACGAGATCGACGACCAGTACGCGCTGGTTTACGCGCTGCTATCCCCGGAACGCCTGGCGGTCGAGGCGGTGTACGCCGCGCCGTACCACAACCGGCGCTCGACCGGACCCGCCGACGGGATGCGGCGCAGCCGCGCGGAGATCGATCGCGTGCTCGACCGGCTCGCCCTCGATCCGCGTACGCCGGTCCACGACGGCGCGACGGGCTGGCTCACCGGTGCGAGGCCCGTGCCGACCGAGGCGACGGACGATCTGATCGCGCGGGCGCTGGCGCCGGCGGAAGGACCGCTGTACGTCGTGGCCATCGGTGCGCCGACCAACGTCGCGACGGCGTTGCGGCTGGAGCCGGCGATCGCGGACCGGATCGTGGTGGTGTGGCTGGGTGGGAACCCGGCGACGTGGCCGAGCGCGCGCGAATTCAACCTGCAGCAAGACCTCGAGGCGTCGTGCGAGCTGTTCGATTCCGGCGTCGGTCTGGTCCACGTGCCCTGCATCAACGTCACCGAGCACCTGCGGACGACCCGCGCCGAGATCGACCGGTACGTCCGCCCAGCGGGCGCCGTGGGGCGCTATCTCGCCGGCATCTTCGACGATCAGGTGCCCGATCGGCCGGGGCGGTCCAAGGAGATCTGGGACCTCGGCCCGGTGGCCTGGCTGGTCGATCCGTCGAGCACGTCGTCCGTGTGCCTGCCCAGTCCGCGGCCGGTGGCCGACGGGGACGGGATCCGGTGGGAGCAGGGTGGCTCCCTGCCCGGACCGGGCGGTGCCGGGCGGCACGAGATCCGGGAGATCACCCGCATCAACCGGGATCGGGTCTTCGCCGACCTGTTCGCCAAGCTTGCCGCCGGCTGAGCCCATCCCCCGGCGTCCGGGGCGGATGCGGGCTGTCTGTGGACGGCGCTCTGAGTTGTGGACGGGCGTGCACCCGTCCTTCGTCGGCCGCGCCGAGACCGGCTGAGTGAGCGATCGCGCTTCACCCTCGGGCGGGGTCGCGTCAGGGCGGGCACAGCTCCGTCGGCCAACGCTTACGACGCGGCGTTAGCGGTCGACGCGGACGCCAACATGCTCCGTGCACCCAGGATCGTCGCGGCCGCACAGCTGACGGCGACGGCGATCGCGAAGCCGACGTACGTCGCGGGCAACGACCACACCGTCGCCGCCGCACCGGCGAGGACCGCTGGAACCGCCATCGCGGTGTACGACGTCAGGTAGAACGCTGACATCACGCTGCCGCGCTGGGCCGGGGGGATCACGTGCGAGAGATGCCGCAACGAGCCGCTGAAGGCCATGCCGAAGAACACGCCCACCAGGGCCGATCCGATCATCGACCCGGTCACGGAGTGGGTCAGCAGCAACGGAATGCTCACCAGCAAGGAAAGCGCTAGCCCCACGTCGCCGACGATCGCGGTCCGCGCCGCCCCGAGGCCGCCGGCGACGATCTGGGCCGCCGCCGATGCGAGCGCGAATGCCGCCACCACGCCGCCGGTGAAGACCAGCTGGTACCGCCCGGTCTCCGCCGCGGCGAGCCCGGGCACCAGGGAGAGATAGACGCCGAGCAGGACCCAGGACGCGCCGGCCCCCGTCGCCGCGAACCAGAAATCGCTGCGGATCGCGACCGGCACGGACGGCCGCGCGAGCTGCACGCGGCCCCTGATGCGTGCCGTGTGCGTCTCCGGCATCAGCGTCAGCGCGGCCAGCAGGACCGCGGTCAGGACAGCGACGACGGCGTACGGCGTGACCAGCGGGTGCGGAAGGAGCTGCGCGAGCAGCGCGCAGCCGAAGATGCCCGCGAACATCCCGAGGTTGAAGGCGATCCCGGTGATCTTGCCGCTGCGGGCGCCGGTGTCGGGCCGGATGTCCAGGAGCGCTGCGCCGCCGGCGACGACCGCCGTCCCGATGGACAGCCCGTGGATGATCCTCGCCACGATCAGTGCGGCGACCCCGCCGGCGGTCATGAAGACGACGAGACCGACCAGCATGCCCGCCGCCGAGACCAGCAGCGCCGGCTTGCGTCCGACCACGTCGGTCACCGGCCCGGTGACCAGGATGGCGGCCAGCGCCGCAACGGCGTACACGGCGAAGACGACGGTCAACGTCAACGGAGAAAGCTGCCAGTCGGCGGCGTACGTTCCGTAGAGCGGCGACGGCAGGCCCGAGACCGCCAGCGCCAGGCCGAGGAGCACGACGAGCAGGACGAAGGTGCCGGTCCGCCGGCCACGGTCGGACGTCGGGGCGATCCTGGGGGAGCCGGTCGGCGCGGGCCGGCCGGGTTCGATATTCGTCAAACTCATCGCTCGACGGTAGCACGGGTTCGATCATTGTCGAACTGAGTTATCCTGTGGCGATGAACACCCTGGCATCCCGCAGCGCCGAGCGTGACCACCTCGCCGAGGATGCGCACCCGGTCGGCACGATTCAGGACGTCCTTTCCGCGCTCAGCGATCCCATCCGGCTGGAAATGGTGCGCCGGCTCGCGCACGAAGGCGGCCCGGTGCCGTGCGGAAGGCTCTACAGCGGTATCGGCAAGTCGACCGCGAGCCATCATTTCAAGATTCTCCGCGCGGCCGGCGTGACCTCCCGCCGCACGATCGACGGCCAGGTGCACCAGCAGCTCGAGGCCGGCACGGTCGATGCCCGGTATCCCGGCCTGCTCGACTCCGTCATCCGCGCCGTCGGCGGTGCCGCCTAGACTCTGGCCGCGTGAGCGCTGACCCTGACCAGACCGCCGAGCCCCAGACCGCCGAGCACCCTGCGGCACCGACATCAACCGCTGAGATCGGCGCGGTCGCCGCGGCCGAACGAGACCTCGACTGGCCGGAGTGCCACAACGTCCGCGACGTGGGCGGCCTCCCGACCATGGACGGTCACTGCATCAAGCGCGGCGCCCTGATCCGGGCCGACTCCCTCAATCGCCTTACCGTGCAAGGGATTGCGGCCGTCAATGCCGCCGGGGTCAGCCGCATCATCGATCTCCGGCGCCAGACGGAGCAGGGCGTCGCGGCCCACCCCTTCAAGGCCGACCCGCGGTACGTCAACATCCCGGTCCAGGACCCGGCCGATCCCGACCACCAGTGGATGCCCCTCGACGGCATCTACGCCACGATGCTCGACCTGCGGCCGGACCTCTTCGGCGAGGCGCTGGCCGCCGTCGCCAACGCGCCGCCCGGCGCCGTCGTGGTGCACTGCGCCGGCGGCAAGGACCGCACCGGCATGATGACCGCGATGGCGCTGTCGGTCGCGGGTGTCGCCGACGACGTGATCGCCGCCGACTACGCGTTGAGCGAGAAGCGCCTGCGCGAGCAGAGCGCCGCGTACGTCACGACGCTCACCGATGCGAGGCTTCGCGAGATCGTGTTGCGACTGCAGCCGACGCCGCCGTCGATCATGCTCAGGACGCTGGCGCATCTGCAGGCCACGTACGGCGGTGTGGGCGCCTACCTGCGCACGGCGGGTCTGCCCGACGCCCAGCTCCACCAGCTGGGCGACCGGCTGCGCGAGGGCTGACCGGCCGGCGCGATCCGGGCCGGCTCAGTTGGAGCTGGGCTCCTCGGAATACTCCGACACGGCCATTGGCACGGCGTGCAGCTCGCGCAGGAAGACCGTCTCGCGGCGCAGCAGGGCGGCCTCGAGCCGGAGCCGGTCCGTCGTGGCCGGGCATTCCAGCAGTCGCTGCCGGTCGTCGGTGCTCAGCAACGTCGCCGAGGCGATCAGGTAGGACAGCAGGGCCGGGTCGGTCGGAAGGTCGGCCGGCGTGACCTCTACCGATCCGGTCGCCGTGATGGCCTCGAGGTAGCCCCGAAAGAGGGCGCTGGCATGGCTGGCGAGCAGGTCGGCTTCCGGGCCCGGCTCGGGCTCGGCGGGCAGCCAGTCGACATGGCCGATGAGGTACGGCGCGCGCGAGCCGTCGACCGAGAGCAGCCGGAAGCGCCGCACGCCGACCGTGAGGACGTCGTACGTGCCATCGCTCTTGGAGTCGACCTCACGCAGCTCCGCCATGCAGCCGACGGTATGCAGCGCGGCGGCCGGATCCTGCGCGTCCGGGTCGACCGAATCGCCGGCCCGCAGCGTGATCACACCAAACTGGCGGGGCCGGTCGCCCGGTCGGTCGAGCAGGCTCTGCATCAGCGCGCGATACCGCTGCTCGAAGACGTGCAGCGGCAGCATCACGCCGGGGAAGAGCACCGATCCCAACGGGAACAGCGGCAGCGAGTTGCTCACATCAGCAAGCGTAGTGAGTCACGGGGCAGCGGGCCGCCTCGCGCGGTTCGCTCTGGGTGAACGTCGCCAGCCCCGCACCCCTACGCTGGGGGCAACCCACGGCGCCACCGCCGTGCGGCCCGGACCCGGAGGGACCCCCGTGCTACGCCGCATCGACCTGCGCGAGTCCACCGATCGGGGCATCACCACTGCGCTGCCCCGGGCCGCGGTCGACGTGGAGACCGCGGCCCGTGCGGTGCGCCCGATCATCGAGGCGGTCCGGGTCGAGGGGGTCCCCGCGGTACGCCGCTACGCCCGCGAATACGACAAGGTCGAGCCCCGCACGCTGCGCGTTCCCGCCGAGGTCCTCGCGGCGGCGCGCGACGCGGTGGCTCCCGACGTGGTCGCGGCCCTGACGGAGTCGATCGCCCGTGCCCGCAAGGTGCACGAGGCGCAGCGGCGTACCGACGTCACGACCGAGGTCGTCCCGGGCGGGACCGTGACCGAGCGGTGGGTGCCGGTACGCCGGGTCGGTCTCTACGTGCCCGGCGGGCTCGCCCCGCTGGCCTCGAGTGTCGTCATGAACGTCGTACCGGCGCAGGCCGCGGGTGTGACCTCGCTCGCCCTCGCCTCGCCGCCGCAGCTCGACAACGACGGCTGGCCCGCGCCGACCATCCTCGCCGCGTGCACGCTCCTCGGCGTCGACGAGGTCTATGCCGTCGGGGGAGCCACCGCGATCGCGATGTTTGCCTACGGTCTAGCCGCCCACGAGGCGACCGGCGACGCCCCGGTCGCACCCGTCGACCTCGTCACCGGGCCCGGCCGGATCTCGACCGTCGCCGCGAAGCGGGTAGTCCGCGGCGTGGTCGGCATCGACGCCGAGATGGGCGCGACCGAGATCGCCGTGCTGGCCGACGATTCCGCCGACCCGGCCTATGTCGCCGCCGACCTCATCAGCCAGGCCGAGCACGACCCCGATGCCGCCTCGGTGCTCGTCACCACCAGCGGATCGCTCGCCGACGCGGTCGACCGCGAGCTCGACCGGCAGGTGCCGGCGGCCAAGCACGCCGGCCGGATCGAGCAGGCGTTGGCCGGCAGCCAGTCGGGCACGGTGCTCGTGCGGGACATCGCGCACGGTCTCGACGTCGTCAATGCCTACGCCGCCGAGCACCTGGAGATCCTGACCGCCGACGCCGCAGCGGTCTCCGCTCGCGTCGTCAACGCCGGCTGCGTCTTCGTCGGGCCGTTCGCGCCGGTCTCTCTCGGGGACTACTGCGCCGGCTCCAATCACGTTCTCCCGACCGGCGGCGTGGCCCGGCACTCCAGCGGGCTGTCGGTGCAGAGCTTCCTGCGCGGGATCCACGTCGTGGAGTACGACGCCGCCGCGCTCGGCGAGGTCGCGCCGCACGTCGTCACGCTGGCCACGGCCGAGGACCTGCCGGCGCACGGCGCGGCCGTCATCGCGCGCACCGGCTCCGCGTCGCCCGGCGAGACGGACCAGGAATACCGCGCGAGGAACGAGCGAGAGGTGTGAGCGCCCGGGAGCGGGCGGCCGCGCTGGCCGCGCTGCCGATCCGCGCCGACCTGCGCGGCCGGACGCCGTACGGCGCCCCGCAGGTCGACGTCGCCGTGCGGCTCAACACCAACGAGAACTCGCACCCGCTCTCGGCCGCCCTGATCGACGACCTCACCGCGGCGGTGCGCGCGGCGGCGGTCGATCTCAACCGCTATCCGGACCGCGAGGCCACCGCGCTGCGGGCCGATCTCGCGGCGTACCTCTCGATGTCGGCCGGCGTCCCGCTCGACCCGGCCGGCGTCTGGGCGGCGAACGGCTCCAACGAGATCCTGCAGCAGCTGCGGCAGGCCTTCGGCGGGGCCGGGCGCACCGCGCTCGGCTTCACCCCGTCCTACTCCATGCACCCGATCATCGCGGCCGGCACCAGCACGGCCTGGATCGACGGCCGGCGCGAGGGCGACTTCACGGTCGGGGCCGAGCACGCGGCCGAGCAGGTGCGCCGGCACCAGCCGGACGTGGTCTTCCTCTGCTCGCCGAACAACCCGACCGGCACCGCACTGCCGCTGCAGGTGGTCGAGGCCGTGCTCGACGTCGCGCCGGGCATGGTCGTCGTCGACGAGGCCTATGCGGAGTTCGCCCGCGCCGGTACGCCGTCCGCGCTGACGTTGCTGGCCGGGCACCCGCGCCTCGTGGTGACCCGGACGATGTCCAAGGCGTTCGCCATGGCGGGGCTGCGGGTCGGCGCGATGGCGGCCGGTCCAGCGGTGGTCGACGCGGTGCACCTGGTGCGGCTGCCCTATCACCTCTCGGCCCTGACCCAGGCCGCGGCGCGGGCCGCGCTCACCCACGCGCCGGAGCTGTTGCGGACGGTCGAGGAGATCAAGCTCCAGCGCGACCGGATCGTCGAGGCGTTGCCGGCGCTCGGGATGCGGGCGGTGCCGAGCGATGCCAACTTCGTCCTTTTCGGCCGGTTCGCCGATGCACCGGCGGCATGGCAGGGCATGCTCGACGCCGGCGTGCTGATCCGCGATCC
Source organism: Mycobacteriales bacterium (assembly GCA_038253135.1). Taxonomy (GTDB): domain Bacteria; phylum Actinomycetota; class Actinomycetes; order Mycobacteriales; family QHCD01; genus JBBSHJ01. Next base: position 19,802 of record JBBSHJ010000024.1, read on the forward strand.
CGGGCTGCCCGGCTGGTTGCGGGTGACCGCCGGTACCGAGCAGGAGACGACGGCATTCCTCGACGCGCTCGCCACGGTCGCGCCGGCGTACGCCGTGCCGCCGGAGGCGGGACTATCCGGTTCGGCCCCTCCCGTCGGGCTCGCGCGATAACTGCGGGATGCCGGTGCGGTGCGTCTCTGTCCGGCGCCAACCGGTTCACCGGCCACTTCTGGCTGTGCCCGCCCGGCGTGTCGGCAGCCAGAAGTGGCCAATCGACCGATGTGGGTGGCGCGGGCCGAGACCGGTCCCCAGCCTGAGAGGATCGAACCATGAGCACTGCCGATCGAGAGCGCCGCGGCCGCGTCGAGCGCACGACCGGGGAGACCTCCGTGGTCGTCGAGATCGACGTCGACGGCCCGGCCGGCAAGGTCGACGTGCAGACCGGCGTCGGCTTCTACGACCACATGCTGGCCCAGCTCGGCAAGCACGGTGGCTTCGACCTGCACGTGCGCACCGACGGCGACCTGCACATCGACGCGCACCACTCGGTCGAGGACACCGCGATCGCGCTCGGGCAGGCGTTCGGCCAGGCGCTGGGGGACAAGGCGGGGCTGCGCCGCTTCGGTGACGCGCTGGTGCCGCTGGACGAGGCCCTGGCCCAGGTCGCGGTCGACCTGTCCGGCCGGCCCTACCTCGTGCACGAGGAGCCGGCCGTGATGCAGACCGCCGTGATCGGCGGCGATTTCCCGGGGACGCTGGTGCGGCACGTGTGGGAGTCCTTCTCCGTTGCGGCCCGGCTCGCTCTGCACGTGCGGGTGCTGTCCGGCCGCGACGCGCACCACATCGCGGAGGCGCAGTTCAAGGCCGTCGCCCGGGCGCTGCGCGACGCCGTCGCGCCCGACCCGCGGGTGCACGGCGTACCGAGCACCAAGGGCGTGCTGTGACCGCGGTGCGCCGGGCCGCGATGACGCGCTGACGTGGACGTCGTCCTGATCGTGGCCGCCGGCTTCCTGATCGGCGGGGCGTGGAGCTGCCGGCAGCAGGGCAGCGCGGCCCGCGCGGAGGGTGCGGGCCGCAAGGGCCGCCAGCTCTACGGGCTGGGTGTGATCCTCATCCTGCTGGCGGCGCTCGCCGCGGCCGGTGGCATCCTGCGGCTGGTCTGACCGCCGCGCGCCCGCACCGAGTGGGGTCGATCGTGCACCGCAATGGTGCACGATTTACCCCACTCGGCCCGGTGTCCCAAGGTCGGCGGGCGCCGTCGGCGTACCGTTCGATGCCATCGCGTCGCCGGCCGCCGAATCCGCCGACCGCGCCGCCGGTAGGTAGACGCCTGAATTCTGCAGACGTGGTGCCTCGCCGGGTCCCTCGGCCCAGGTCCGCCCTCGCGGGCTCAACGAGCCGCCGCTGTTGCGGGAGCTCGGGTCAGGCCCGCCCTTCCCTGCGGGAGTGGCGGACCTCGCCGAGCAGGGCGTCGAGGTCGGCGAGCGGGCCCAGGTGCTGGAGCTTGTCCGGGTTTATGACGGACCGGATGGTCTGCACCGTGCCGTTGGCGATGTCGAAGCTGAAGACGTTGATCAACCGGCCGCCCGGATCGCGGAGGACCGCACCCGGCTGGCCGTTGACCTCGGCCCGGGTGACGGTCACGCCGACGGTGCCGATCTGCGCCCCGATCGAGACCATCAGCCGGCTCACCGTCTCGGCGCCGACGATGGCCCGCGGCCATGACGGCGAGGTGCCCCCGCTGTCGCCGTAGACGGTGACGTCGGCCGCCAGCAGGTCGACCAGGCCGTCCATGTCGCCCTCGCGCAGCGCGGTGACGAACCGGTCCGCGAGCTCGTTCCGCCGCTGCGGCGACGCCTCGAAGCGAGGCCGTTCGTCCGCGACGTGCCGCCGAGCGCGTACGGCGATCTGGCGGCAGTTCGCGGCCGACTTGTCGACGATCGGTGCGATCTCGTCGAATCCGTAGCCGAAGACGTCGCGCAGCAGGAAGACCGCTCGCTCGACCGGGCTGAGCCGCTCGAGCACCAGGAGGAACGCCATGGACAGGGAGTCGGCCGTCGCGCTGACCTCGGCCGGATCCTCGGCGCGGGCGTCGGTGAGCAATGGCTCGGGCAGCCAGTTGCCGACGTAGGTCTCCCGTCGGGCCTTCGCCGAGCGCAGGTAGTCGATGGAGAGCCGGGTCGTGACGGCGGACAGGAATGCCTTGGTGGACTGGATCATCGTGCCCCCGCTCTGGGCCCGGTGCAGGCGCAGGAACGCCTCCTGCACGATGTCCTCGGCCTCGGTGACCTGCCCCAGCATCCGGTAGGAGATCGAGAACAGCAGCGGGCGCAGCTCGAGATATCTCTCGTCGTTCAGCGCGCTCACCCTCTTGCCGAGCCGAGTCCCGTGACCGTCGTACCACCAAGGCCGGCACGGAAGCCATCGCGCCAGCTCGACCAGCGCGGCTGCCAATCGAGCTCGGCCCGGGCCTTGGCATTCGACGAGCCGCGGACCGTGGTCAACAATGAGACTCCCACCTCGCCCGCCAGCGGCCGAGCCAACCAGACCGGCAGTCGCATCGGCGCTTTGGCGCCGAGCAACTTGGCGAGGGCGGGCAGCAGATCGCCGGCGCGGGCCGGGTCGTCGTCGACGATGTTGAAAATGCCGCGGCCGCGTTCGAGCGCCGCGACCGTCGCGCTGGCGGCGTCGTCGATGTGGATCATCGACCAGATGCCGTCGCCGGAGCCGACGACGGGCATCCTCCGCCTGCGGATCATGTCGGTGATCTCGTCGGAGGTGCCGGGTCCGTAGAACATTCCGTAGCGGAGTACGACGGTCTCGAGCGGAGCGCTGGTCACGGCGCGTTCGAGATACTCGATCGCCCCCAGTGAGGCGCGCTGCGCTGCCGGGGGGTTGGGGTCGAGTGGGTCGCCCTCGGTCTTGACCGGTCCGCCCGCGCGGATATTGGGCCAGCCGGTGAAGCTCGCGGCGACGAACCGGCGTACGCCCGACGCGGTGGCGGCGGCGAGCAGATTGTCGGTGCCCCTGGTGCGCAGCTCGTTGGTGACGGCGAACACCGTGTCGAAGTTGCGCATGCTCGTGGCGCTGGCCAGCGCGGTCATCTGGTGGATGATCGCGTCCGGCTCGGCGCGCGCGACCGCCTCTCCTATGGCCGTGGCGTCCAGACCGTCGACCGGTACGGCGTCCGCGCCGAGATTCCTGAGTACGCCGAGTTTTTCGTGGTTTCGCGTGGTGCCGGTGACGTGATGGCCGGCCGCGATGAGCTGGGGGACGAGACGCCGCCCGATGGCTCCGGCGGCACCGGCGACGAAGACGCGCATGGTTGCTCCTTTGTGATCGTCCCGTTGTAGTCATCCCCTCAGACGGGATGGCCGAGCCGGCTGTGACACCTTCGCCGCGCGGTGGCCGGCATCACATCGGCGGCACGGTCTGGACGATCGCGCTCGCGCGGGTGCTGCCGAGGTGCCGCAGCGCGCTGATGCGGGCGTAGCCGTCGACGAGGTAGCGATCGGCGTCTTCGATGGTGGGCTGCGCGAGCACCCGCCGGTGACCCCAGACCCGTGCAAGACAAAGACCCACCCCGCACCGGCACCGACGGACAGCTTCCACCTTCCATCGGGTGCTGGCATGGCGGCCCCATGGCTCGTGCCGGACAACCTTCTGACGGAGACGAACGCGCCATCACCCTCGGCTGGCTCGCCTTTCATCGCGATGCCCTTGCCGCCAAGGGCGATGGGCTGAGCGATGCCCAACTCGTCGAACGCGCCGGCGCGCCGTCAAAGCTCAGCCTCCTCGGCCTGATCCGGCATCTGACCGAAATGGAGCGCGCCTACGGCACCTGGGCGCTCGGGCCGAAGTCGGACCTCGAGTGGGTGTACGGCGTCTACGACGACGACGGACCCGAGTGGGACATGGACTGCGATGCATCAATGGTTGGCGATTCGATGCACAAGTGGGAGAGCGAGAAGTGCTCCAACGATCGGCTCGTTGCCCGCTATGCCCTCGGCGATGTCGGCACGGGAAACGGCCATACCCTGCGGTGGAACCTGCAAAAGCTCGTCGGAGAGTATGCCCGCCACAACGGCCACGCCGACATCCTTCGGGAGGGCATCGACGGCCAGACCGGCGAATAGACGCTCATCGGGTACGACGTCGGAGGGCTCACATGATGAGCTGCGTTTTCTGCGATCTAATGAATGGTGACGACTCCGCCTGGGTAGCCCAGGACATCTGTTGGTTGTCCCTCGAGAGCACGCGATGGGCGTCATCGATGCCTCGCCGGAGGCGTTGCGGGCGACGATCCTGCTGGTCAACAGCGCGTCGGACAGCGCGTCCGGCAAATAGTCGATGCCTCTGCGATCATTGCGGAAGATCGTGACGGCCACGGGCCTGGAGATCCTCGGCAATGTGGGAAGCGGAACCTGGTCAAATCGGCTGTCGCCCCGGTGCACCCCTTGCTACGTTCGGGAGCCATGGACGTCCGCCTGGTGGATCCGCAGCGACCGGATGAGACCGGCTTCGCCGCTGCCCACGCCGCGTGCAGGGACGCGTTCCTCTCCGAGCGACCGTGGGCGTCGTACGGGAGCGCTGCGGAGAGGTTGGCGGATCTACGCCATGACGATCCCGGCTCGCGGAAAGGCCTGTGTGCGGCGTGGGAGGGCGACGCGATCCTCGGTGTCGCCTCTGGTGGCTTCCGCTCACCGACAACCGGCAGATGGCGTGGGTCGGCGTTGCCGTTCCGCCGGGTCGTCGTCGCCGCGGGATAGGCACCGCGATCGCCCGGCAGGTGATCGATGACATGCACCGGCAGGGCCGCACCCTGATGCTGTCCGATCTGCTCGTGCCGGATCCGGCGGGTAATCACCCGTATCGGGCCTTCGCCCGGTCTCTCGGCTTCAGTCTCGGGAACACCGAGATCGTGCGGCACCTCCGGCTCCCGATCGAGACCGCATTGCTGGACCGGCTGGACGATCAGATCCGCACGGGTTATGCGGGCCAATACACGATCGAGACTCATGTCAACGGCGTACCCGAGGACCTGCGCTCCTCCCTGTGCGCGGCGTACAACCGGCTTGCGACCGACGCACCGTCGGGCGCGGTCGACTTCGAGGAAGAGTCGATGAACCCGGAGCGCTATGCGCTCGGTCTCGAGCTCCTGGAGCAGACGGGTGCGACCCAGCTGACCACGGTCGGACTCACTCACGATCGCGAGGTCGCGGCGTACACCGATCTGATGCTGCCCAAATCCGAGCCCGATCGCGCCCATCAGTGGGACCCTGGTCACCGCGCGCCATCGTGGCCACCGACTCGGCACGGCGGTGAAGATTGCCAACCTTCGCGCGCTGCAGCAGCAGCATCCGGGCCGGACGGTGGTCGAGACCTCGAATGCGGAGACCAACCGCTACATGGTCTCCGTCAATGAGGCGCTCGGATTCACGTTCGTGGAGGTGATGGACAACATCTACCGGGACGATTCAGCCGCCCCGTCGGGCGGCTTGTCCGAAACAACGGGCGGGTAGTGCTCGGAGCGGTACGACGCCATCGCCTGCTGCCGGCGGGCCCTCGGTCGCTCCGGGTCGGCGAAGTCCCGCCCGTGTGCGAGCATGCGGGGAAATGCATTTGGCGGCGGCTGGAAGGATCGTCGCCGTGGCCGGATTCATCGACGTGTCGCGGGTGAGCTATCGGCTGCCCGACGGAAGGCTGCTGCTCGACAACGTGTCGTTCCGGGTCGGCGAGGGCGCGAAGCTCGCGTTGGTCGGCGCCAACGGCGCGGGCAAGACGACGCTGCTGCGGATCGTCAGCGGAGAGATCAAACCGTCGGGCGGATCGGTGCGCATCGACGGGGGGTTGGGCGTGATGCCGCAGTTCATCGGCTCGGTGCGCGCGCCGATGACGGTCGCCGAGCTGCTGCTCACCGTTGCGCCGCCGCGGGTACGACGTACCGCCTCGGCCGTCGCGCGCGCCGAGCGGGACCTCGCCACGAACGATGGCGAGCGCAACCAGCTCCGCTATGCCCAGGCATTGAGCGATTTCGCCGACGCCGGGGGATACGAGATCGAAGTCCTCTGGGACACCTGCTGCATCGATGCGCTCGGCATCGGCCTCGACCGGGCGGGATCTCGTCAGGTCACCACGCTGTCCGGGGGCGAACAAAAGCGCCTGGTCCTGGAGGCATTGGTGCGTGGGCCGGACCAGGCTCTGTTGTTGGACGAGCCCGACAATTACCTCGACATCCGTACGAAACGATGGTTGGAGAGCCGAATTTGCGAGACCCCGAAATCGATGCTCTATGTCAGCCACGATCGTCAGGTGCTTGCCAATACGGCGACGCATATCGCGACGGTCGAATTGAAAGGGCGAGACCGTACGACGCACGCGCTGATGGCAGCCAGCCCGGCCGAGACCGGAAACACCGTGTGGGTGCATCCCGGTGGATTCGTGTCGTACGAGGCGAGTCGTCGCTCGCACATCGATAGGCTCACCGACCGGCGGCGCGGTTGGGACGAGGAGCACGTGAAGCTGCGTACCCTGGTCAAAACACTGCAACTCGCGAAGTCGCCGAAGACGCAAGCGGCCATGACCCGACTGCGCCGGTTCGAGGAGGCGGGTACGCCGGTCGCCGTTCCGCGCGAGCAGCGGGTCACGATGCGACTCAATGCCGGCCGCACCGGAAAGCGCGCGGTGGTGTGCGAGCAGCTCGAGCTCGCAGGTCTCACGAAGCCGTTCAGCACCGAGGTCTTCGCCGGCGAGCGGGTGGGAGTCCTCGGCAGCAACGGCACCGGTAAATCCCATTTCCTACGCCTGCTCGCGGCCGGCGGCAGCAGTCCCGACAAGGAGCACCATCCGGTCAGCGACATCACCGTTGCACCGGTGGCGCATTCCGGGATCGCGCGGCTCGGTGCCCGGGCGCGGCCCGGGTGGTTCGCGCAGACGCATGAGCATCCGGAGTTGATCGGCCGCACGCTGATCGGGATCCTGCACCGCGGGAACGAGCACCGCGCCGGCATCCCGCCCGATGATGCCGCACCGGTGTTGCAGCGCTATGAGTTGGCCGAGGCGGCGGAGCAGCTGTTCGAGTCGCTCTCCGGCGGCCAGCAGGCCCGGCTGCAGATCCTGCTGCTCGAGCTCAGCGGGGCGACCTTGCTGCTGCTGGACGAGCCCACGGACAACCTCGACATCGTCAGCGCCGATGCGCTGCAGGCCGGGTTGGCGGCCTTCGAGGGTGCCGTGATCGCGGTGACGCACGACCGCTGGTTTGCCGGCGCGATGGATCGGTACGTCGTCTTCGGCGAGGACGGCCGCGTCTACGAATCGGCCGAGCCGGTGTGGGACCAAGCGGTCCGAGCGCGTCGGTGACGTCGTACGCCGGTCAGCCTCCGGCAGGAAGTAGCGATGTGACGCCCGCGCCTCGGCGGGCCAGAGTGTCGTCCGGGTTGGACAGCGTGCAGGTCTTCAGCGACAGGCACCCGCAGCCGATGCAGCTGGTCAGCTCGTCGCGGAGCCGCTGCAGCGTGGCGATGCGGACGTCGAGCTCCTCGCGCGAGCGGCGACCGAGGCGCTCCCAGTCGGCCTTGGTCGGCGCCCGGTCGGCCGGCAGCGCGACCATGTCCGCACGGATCGTGTCGAGGCTCAGACCGACCCGCTGCGCGGCCCGGATGAAAGCGAGCCGGCGAAGTACGGAGCGTTGATAGCGGCGCTGGTTACCCGCTGTCCGGCGGGAACTGATCAACCCGGCTTCCTCATAGAAGCGCAGCGCGCTCGGCGCGACACCACTGCGGGCCGATATCTCTCCGATCGTCGATTCTTGCGGAAGGACTCCCATACATCCGACGGTACGACGTACTTCAAGTTAAGTCGAGTTATCGGATTGATTGCCTGTGATCGGCACTGGCGGGGGACCGCGCACGCCGGCGGGGTGGCTAATCTTGGCGATGTGTCCGAGACCATGCCGACCGTCGCCATCCTCGATTACGGCTCGGGCAATCTGCGATCGGCCGAGCGGGCCCTCGTCCGCGCCGGCGCGCTGGTCACTGTCACAGCGGATCGAGCGACGGCGCGCGGGGCCGAGGGCCTCGTCGTACCGGGCGTGGGCGCCTTCGCCGCCTGCATGTCCGGATTTGCCCAGGTGGCCGGCGGCGACATCGTCCGGGCGCGGCTGGCCGAGAGAAGGCCGGTGTTGGGCATCTGCGTCGGCATGCAGGTGATGTTCGAGCGCGGCGAGGAACACGGCGTACGCACCGACGGACTCGGCGTGCTGCCGGGCGTCGTACGCCGGCTAAGGGCCGACATCCTCCCGCACATGGGCTGGAACACCATCGAGCCCAGCCCCGCGAGCATCCTGTTCTCCGGCGTACCGGCCGGCGCGCGGTTCTACTTCGTCCATTCGTACGCCGCCGTCGCGACCGAGGGCCGGGTGACCTACGCGGCGCACGGTGAGCGCTTCGTCGCCGCGGTCGAGCGCGGTGCGCTGGCGGCAACGCAGTTCCACCCCGAGAAGTCCGGCGATGTCGGCGCCATCGTGCTGGCCAACTGGGTCCGGTCGCTGCGCCCGGAACCGGCCGCCGCGAACTGACGCGTCGACCGCAGATCCGGCGCGGCCACGGGTGAAGCGATCGGGGGACCACTGTCCGATTTCGGGCCGGCCTCACGGTCAGCCCAGCATCGGCGCGACCTGCATCGCCGAGCGGATCCACTTCGCGCCGTCCTCGGCTCTGCCGTCTGACGCCGCCCACAGGCCGCCTTCGACGTCGCGGGCGACGCCCCACGCCGCGATCCGCTCGGCCGACAGGCCGAGCTGGTCGGCCAGCCGCCGGATGCGCCGCGGTACGACGGTCGGCGCGTCGGTACGGCGGAACGGCCAGCCCAGCTGGGCGACAAGCTGCCACGGGTCGAAGGCGGGATCGCCGAGCATCGGCTTCGGGTCGATGGCGAGGAAGGGCGAGCGTTGAGCGGCCAGGAGGTTCCCCGGATTGAAGTCGCCGTGCACCACCACCCGGCGCTCGGCGGATCCCGGTAGCGAGCGCAGCAGCTCGATGCCCAGCCCGAGGATCCCGCGATCGATGCCGAGCTCGACGAGCCGGTCGCCGAGCTCCTCGACCCGGGCGGCCGCCACGTCGGCCCACTCGCGGCAGGCCGACTGCATCGAACCGAAGACGTCCCCCTCCCCCTCGGGGATGCCCTTGGCCCACAGGCCGTTGAGTAGTTCGGCGGCGAGGTCGAGGCCGCGCTCGTCCGGCAGCCCTGCCTCGCGCAACGGCGTCCCGGGCAGGCACGGCTCCAGCAGCATCACCCAGTCCGCGGCGTCCTCCGCCACCAGCCGGACCGCCCCGGCACCGTCCCACCACCGCAGCGCGGCCGCCTCGCCTGCGGCCTCGGGGTGCGGCCAGGTGACCTTGAGCACGGCGGGACTGCCATCGGCACGGCGTACTTGCGCGACCCAGCCGCACACCCCTCCGGTGTACGGCGGCCCGCTCACCGCGAGCTCCCAGCGCGCGCAGGTCCGCGCGATCAGATCGGGCAGCCGGTCGAGCCACGCCATGCCTTCGGCGGAATTCGCCCTGGCCCGGCGCAGCCGGTCGGTGATGATGACGTCGCGCACCGGCCGAGCATAGGAGGCCGCTAGCGTCGGACCGCTAACGCTTTATCAGAAGGGATTGCGATGCCGCTCGAACTCCTGCCCGCCGTCGACATCACCGCCGGCACCGCTGTGCAGCTCCGTCAGGGCATCGCGGGCAGCGAGAAGCATTACGGCGACCCGGTCGAGGCCGCGCTCGCGTGGCAACGGGACGGCACCGGCTGGATCCACCTCGTCGACCTCGACGCCGCCTTCGGCCGCGGCTCCAACCTCGAGCTGATCCGCCGCGTCATCGCCGCTGTCGATGTCGACGTCGAGCTGTCCGGCGGAATCCGCGACGATGCCACGCTGATGGCCGCGCTCGGCACCGGCTGCCGGCGGGTCAACATCGGCACCGCAGCGCTGGAGTCTCCGTTATGGGTACGCCGGGCGATCGGCCGGCACGGTGATCGGATCGCCGTCGGGCTCGACGTGCGCGGTACGACGCTCGCCGCCCGCGGCTGGACCACGGAGGGCGGCGATTTCTACGAGACGCTGGCCCGGCTCGATGCCGACGGCTGCGCCCGTTACGTCGTCACCGATGTCGCCAAGGACGGCATGCTGGCCGGCCCCAACCTCGAGCTCCTCCGCGGCGTGACCGCCCGCACCGACCGTCCGGTCGTTGCCAGCGGCGGCATCACCACACTCGACGACCTGCGCGCGATCGCGGCCATCGAAGGCGTCGAGGCGGCGATCGTCGGCACCGCGCTTTACGAGGGCTCCTTCACCCTTCCCGACGCCCTCGCCGCCGTCGCGCCCACCCCCTAACCCCCGCTTTTGGCGGATGGACGTCGGATACGACGCACAGCCGCCAAAAGTCGATGGGGGCTGTGGACAGCCGATTCTGGGCGCCCCGGCGCATCACAGTGAACCGATGCGCTGGCAACGGATCACGGCGAGACAGTGTGGCTTGATCGGCCGCGGGCAGCTCCTCGCCGCCGGCCTGAACCGCCACCAGATAGACGGCATGCGCAGGCGCGGCCGACTGGAGTGCACCTCTGCCCGAGGCGTCTACCGGGTGGGCGGTGCGCCGGTCACCGAGGAGAGCCGGGCGTGGTCGGCAGTTCTCGCGACCGGTTCACCGTTGAGCTATCTGTCCGCGGCGCAGCGATGGGACATGCCTGTCCCTGACGACGGTCGGATCCACATCACCCGGTTCGATCGTCGGCGATTGGATTGGCCCCGCGGTGTTCGGGTGCACCGTGTCCGCCTGGACCGCACCGACGTCGTACGCCATGCCGGTCTTTTGGTCACCACTCGTGCCGAAACGGTGCTCGACTGCATGGGTTGGTTGCCTCTGGCGGCGGGACGCTCGCTGGCGGACCGGGCGCTGCAGCAAGGCTGGATGCACGAATCGGATCTGACCCGACGCCTTGAGTGCCAACCGGGCCGATGGGGAAATGCCCGCTTGCGGTGCCTCGCCCGCCACCTCGGCGACGGTGCGGCGGCCGACTCTGAGCGCCGGCTGCACCGTCTGTTGCGACGAGCCGACATCACTGGCTGGGTGCCCAACCTGCCGTACGTCGCCGACGGCGTCCGCATGGTAATCGACGTTGCGTTCCCGGACTTCAAGATCGCCATCGAGGTCGATGGCTACGCTTACCACCGCAAGCAGGGCCGATTTCAGCGCGACCGGACAAAGCAGAATGCACTCATCGGCGCCGGTTGGCGGGTGTTGCGGTTCACCTGGGAGGACCTGGACGAGCGGCCGGCGTACGTCGTCGGCAAGATCAGCGCACTTTTGGCGGCCTGACGTCGGATACGACGCACAGCCGCCAAAAGCGGGTGTGGGAGGGGGAGGGGCGCATGGCGGTGGCGATCCGGGTCATTCCGTGCCTCGACGTCGACGCGGGCAGGGTGACCAAGGGCGTGAAGTTCCTCGAGAACAGGGACGTCGGCGATCCCGTCGAGCTGGCCCGTTACTACGACGCCGAGGGCGCCGACGAGCTGGTCTTCTACGACATCACCGCGTCGGCGCAGGATCGCGGGACGACGTACGACGTGGTGCGTCGGACCGCCGAGCAGGTCTTCATCCCGCTGACCGTCGGCGGCGGCGTTCGCACCGTCGCCGACGTCGACGCCCTGCTGCGGGCCGGCGCGGACAAGGTGTCACTGAATTCCGCCGCCGTGGCCCGACCGGCCGCGTTGCGCGAGACCTCGGTGCGGTTCGGCGCCCAGTGCACGGTCCTGTCGGTGGACGCCCGCCGGTCGGCGGCCACGCCGAGCGGGTACGCCGTGACCAGCCACGGGGGCCGGCAGGAGACCGGCCTCGACCTGTTGGAGTGGGTGGTGCGCGGGCAGGGGCTCGGCGCCGGTGAGATCGTCGTCAACTCGATGGACGCCGACGGCACCCGCGACGGCTTCGACCTCGAGATGATCCGCGCGGTGCGGGCCGAGGTGGACGTCCCCGTCGTCGCCAGCGGGGGAGCGGGAGCCGTTGCCGACTTCGCGCCGGCCGTCGAAGCGGGCGCCGACGCGGTCCTCGCCGCGAGCATCTTCCACTTCCGCGACGTGCGCATCGGTGCGGTCAAGGACAGCCTCGCGGCGGCGGGCATCGTGGTACGCCGCTGACCGCGGCTCGGCACCGTGGTTGCGTTGGTTGCGCTGATACTAACGAAACCGTACGATGGGGGCATGGCTGGTTCCGACACACTCGCCGGGCGGCTTCCCGACCTGGCCGGACTCTTCCGCAACCTCGACGAGCGGGAGCGACGTGAGCTCGAGGACGCGTTCCTGCGGGTGCTCGCCCTCTCGCAACGCAGCCGGCCGCTGGCCCTGCCCGATGAGATCCCGGCGGTGCAGCCCGAGCAGGTCGCCGTCGCCCGCGCCCGCAACCTGCAGCGGGCGACCGAGGCGCGGGCCGACCTCATCGCGGAGGCGCTGAGCACCGCCGAGGTCGCCTCGATGCTCGGCGTCTCATCGGCGGCGGTGACCAAGCGGCGTACCAAGGGCGACCTCGTCGCGTTCCGCCACGCCGGCGATTGGCGCTACCCGCGCTGGCAGTTCGACGACGGCGAGCCCCGCGCGGACGTGCGCAGGGTCTGGCGGGCGATGCCGGGCCGGGTCGCCGTCGGCCGGGTGCGCTGGTTCACGCTGCCCTCGCGACACCTCGACGACCGCACCCCGCTGGCCGCGCTCGACGCCGGCGAGGCCGACCGGGTCGCTGACGCCGCGACTTACATCGGCGCCCGGTGACGGGCGCCGGGTGACGGGGCGCCCGGTGACTGGGCGCCCGGAGAGGGGCCAGCGGTAGTGCCGGCGCCGGCGCGGACCGGACCCTTCCCGGGCGATCCGGTCCTGGCCGAGCTCGCCGCGGGCACCCGGCTGGTGCGGATCTACGACTGCGCCTACTACGCCGACGGGGCGCGCTTGCGCTACTACGGTCCGGTCCGGGCCGGCCGGTTCGATCATCACCCGGAGGGCCAGGCCGCCAGCCACCCCGGCTTCGGGATCCTCTATGCCACGCCCAGCCTGCGGTGCGCGGTCGCCGAAGCGTTCGGCGACGACCGGTGGGTCGAGCCATTGCCGACGCAACGCCTCGCCGTCCTGCGGCTGCGCCGTCCCGTGCCGGTCGTCGAGACGTCCGGGGTGGCCGCCGTGCCGCTCGGCCAGCCGGCCGGGGCCCTCCGGGCCCGCGACCGCGCCCTCACCCAGCGCGTCGCCCGCGACCTCCATGCGTCGACCCGCGCGCAGGGGATCGGGTACGACGGGTGGTTCACCGGCGAGCGGTGCGTGGCGTTGTGGGAGCGGTCCGCCCGCGCGGTCGAGCTCATCGACGATCGGGCGCTGTCCGATCCGTGGGTCTCCGCTGCCGTCGAGGTCGCGGCGGACGAGCTGCTCTACGCCCGGCCATGACCGCCGGGCCGGCGAGAGCTCGCTAGACGCCGAGCTTGCCCGTGCGCGCCGCGGCGACGGCCGGCTCGGAGCCGTCGTACTCCACGAGCGCGGCCCGCTGCCGGCCGAAGGCGAAGAGCAACAGCTCACCCACCGCGCCGGAGACCACCACGATCGGCGTGCCCTTGCCGCCGGCGACGGTCCGGCCGGACGGCGTACGCAGGATGATCCGTCCCGGCGCCGACCGCAGCGTCATCGGCGCCATCCGGCGCAGGCTGGCGGCCAGCTCGGACTCCAGGTCCTCGTCGAGCCGGCGCGGTTCCGCGGGATCGGGACCGCCGCGCCGGACATCCTCGTGATGCACGAACAACTCGACGGTGTTCGCCCGCGCCTCGACCCGATCCGACCAGCCCAGCGGCGACCACCGGGACGGGCCTTCGCGCACCATCTGCACCAGGGCGTCGTATCCCGCCCGGTCCCGCAGCCGGCGCATCGCCCGCTCGGTCATTCCGGCCAGCGGCGGGATGACGACGCCTGCGGCGCGAAACGGCCGGCGTTCGCGCAGCACGACGTGGCTGGCGAGATCCGCGGTGGTCCAGCCGTCGCACAAGGTCCGCGCGTCAGGACCGCGCCGGGCCAGCTCGTCAGCCAGTGCGGCGCGCTCCCGCCGCGACGGAGTGCTCATGGCCAAATCCTAGGACCCCAGGCAGAGATACCAGGTGTCACCCGAGCTTGCGCCGCCCGCGCCGGTGGCCCAGCGAGCACCGGCGACCGGGCCCGGACGGCACACGGGCAGAATGGGTCCATGACCGTCCGACCCGCTGGCCTCGACCCGCAGATCGCCGCCCGCCTCAAGCGCGACGAGCAGGGCCTGTTCCCCGCGGTGGCGCAGCAGCATGACACCGGCGAGGTCCTGATGGTCGGCTGGATGGACGACGAGGCGCTGCACAGGACGCTGACGACCGGCCGGGTCACCTACTGGAGCCGCAGCCGCGGCGCCTACTGGGTGAAGGGCGAGACGTCCGGGCACTGCCAGTGGGTCCGCGAGGTCGCCCTCGACTGTGACGGCGACACCGTCCTCGTGCGCTGCGAGCAGGTCGGCGCGGCCTGCCACACCGGCGACCGCACCTGCTTCGACGCCGATGTCCTGACCGCCGTCGTGGGCCATCCGGAGCTGGCCGGATGACCGGCCCGGCCGCGACCGACGTACTCGCCGAGCCCGACCGCGCCGCCTTCCACGACGCGCTGCGGCACAACCGCGTCGTGCCCGTCGTACGCCGCGTGCTGGCCGACTCCGAGACCCCGATCAGCGCCTTCACCAAGCTCGCCGGCGACCGGGCGGGCACGTTCCTGCTCGAGTCGGCCGAGCACGGCGGCGTGTGGTCGCGCTACTCCTTCGTCGGCGTGCGGTCCGCGGCCGAGCTGACCGAGCGCGGCGGGCGGGCGGTCTGGCACGGCATCGCGCCGGACGACTTTCCCGACGATCCGATCGAGGCCTTCCGCGACGCCGCGGCGCGGCTCCGGACCGCGCGCCGCCCGGGCCTGCCGCCGCTCACCGGCGGCCTCGTCGGTTACCTCGCCTGGGACGCCGTACGCCGCCTCGAGAAGCTGCCGGATGAGACCCGCGACGATCTGCACGTGCCCGAGCTGCACTTCCTGCTCGTCACGGATCTGGCGGTGCTCGACCACCTCGACGGCTCGATCCTGCTCATCGCCAACGTCGTCCGCGGGCTGACCCCCGATGCGGACAGTGACCCCGACGCGGCCTACGCCTCGGCCATCGACCGGCTGGACGCGATGACGGCGGACCTTGCCCAGCCGGCCGGGCACGTCGCCCAGCACCTGACCCGGCGCCCGCCGGGGCGCTACACGATCAGCGCACCCGAGGGCGGCTACCAGGAGGCGGTACGCCGTGCGAAGGAGTACGTCCGCGCCGGCGACATCTTCCAGGTCGTGCCGAGCCAGCGCTTCGAGGTGCACACCGCGGCCGACCCGTTCGACGTCTACCGGATGCTGCGGGTGGCCAACCCATCGCCGTACATGTACTTCCTGCGGTTCGAGGACCTGACGGTCGTGGGCTCCTCGCCTGAGGCACACGTCAAGGTCACCGGCGCGAAGGCGATGCTGCACCCGATCGCCGGCTCGCGGCCGCGCGGCGCCACGCCGGAGGAGGACTCGGCGCTGGGGGAGGAGCTCCTCGCGGACCCGAAGGAGCGGGCCGAGCACGTCATGCTCGTCGACCTCGGCCGCAACGACCTCGGCCGGGTCTGCCGGATCGGCACCGTCGAGGTCGTGCAGCTGATGGAGATCGAGCGCTACTCGCACATCATGCACATCGTGTCGACCGTGGTCGGCGATCTCGCCGAGGGCAAGGACGCGATCGACGCGCTCACGGCGACCTTCCCGGCCGGCACCCTCTCCGGCGCCCCCAAGGTGCGCGCGATGGAGATCATCGAGGAGCTCGAACCGACCCGCCGCGGGCTGTACGGCGGCGTCGTCGGCTACATCGACGTCGCCGGAGACCTCGACATGGCCATCGCGATCCGCACGACGGTGATGCGTGACGGCGTCGCCTATGTGCAGGCCGGCGGCGGCATCGTGGCCGAGTCGGATCCGGCGACCGAGGACCAGGAGACCCGCAACAAGGCCGCCGCCGTGCTGTCCGCCATCGCCACGGCCGAGTCCCTCCGGCCGCTCCCGTGACTGTGCCCCGAGGAATCGGCCCCCGATGAAGCGGCGCGGCGGCCGCGGCGAGCTCGGCACCGTCGTGCTCGCGTGCCTCGTCGGCGCCGGCCTGGTGCTGCTCGTCTCCGGTCGCACCTGGCTCACGATCACGCTGGCCCGGCCGCACCCGCTCGGCGCGTACGTGCAGCATCGCTCCGGTGCCGCCGTCGCGCCGGCCGTCCGCGGCATCGGCCTCGCGGCGCTGGTCGGTGCCGTCGCGTTGCTCGCCACCCGCCGCTGGGGCCGGCCCATCGTCGGCGCACTTCTCACCGCGGCCGGCGTGGCGATCGTCGTCGAGTCGCTGCGGTACGCCGGCGGTGTCGGTCGGGCCCGCGCCCTCGACCTGCTGGCGAGCAACGGCGGCCACGTGGTCGGCGCCGACCCGGGCACGGCGATCACCGTGCACACCCACGTGGGCTGGATCATCGCCACCGCGATCGGGGGGATCCTCGTCGCCCTCGCCGGTCTCATCACGCTGGCCCGCGCGCACACGTGGCCGGCCATGGGGGCGAGGTACGACGCCCCCGGCGGCCGGCCGCCGGCCGCCGTACCCGACGACGTCAAGGTGGCCTGGGACGCGCTCGACCGGGGCGAGGACCCCACGAGCGCCGGAACGCAGACCCGGCAGACCGGCCGGACCGGTCCTGGCTAGCATGGCTACCGACCACCGAAACGCCTCAGGGGGTATGAGCCGTTATGGCAGTGCTTGACGAGATTCTTGCCGGTGTGCGGGAAGATCTCGCCGTGCACGAGGCCCGCTGCCCGCTGGCCGAGATCCGCGCCCGGGCGGCCGACGCACCCCCACCGCGCAACGCCGCGGCTTCGCTGCGCCGCCCCGGCGTCGGCGTCATCGCGGAGGTCAAGCGGGCCAGCCCGTCGCTCGGCGCGTTCGCCGACATCCCCGACCCGGCCAGCCTGGCCCGCGACTACGCGGCCGGCGGAGCGCGGGTCATCAGCGTGCTCACCGAGCAGCGCCGGTTCGGCGGGTCGCTCGACGACCTCGACGCCGTCCGTGCCGCGGTGGACATCCCCCTGCTGCGCAAGGACTTCATCGTCAGCAGCTACCAGGTGCACGAGGCGCGGGCCCACGGCGCCGACGTGGTGCTCCTCATCGTCGCCGCCCTCGAGCAGGACGCACTGCTCGGGCTGCGGGAGCGGATCGAGTCGCTTGGCATGACCGCGCTGGTCGAGGTGCACGACGAGGCCGAGGCCGACCGCGCGCTCGAGGCCGGCGCCACGGTCATCGGCGTCAACGCGCGAGACCTCAAGACCCTCGACGTGGACCGCAGCGTCTTCGAGCGCATCGCACCCGGCCTGCCGTCGCATGTCGTCAAGATCGCCGAGAGCGGCGTACGCGACACCCGCGACCTGATCTCCTACGCTGCGGCCGGTGCCGACGCCGTGCTGGTGGGCGCCGGTCTGGTGACCACCCGGAGCCCGCGCCAGATGGTCGCCGAGCTGGTCACCGCGGGCGCGCATCCCGCCACCCCGCACGCGATCCGCTGACGGTCGGCCCGCACCGTCGGCACTACCTTCGAAAGGACGCTCAATGGGACAGCCAGGCACGGCGTCGCCGACGACACCGGCGGGGTTGCCCGACCTGTGCGGCTACTTCGGCGAGTTCGGCGGCCGGTTCGTCCCCGAGGCGCTGATCGCCGCGCTCGACGAGCTGGTCGCGGCCTACGCCGACGCCCGGGCCGATCCGTCTTTCAACACCGCGCTCGACGATCTGCTGCGCGACTACGCGGGCCGGCCCAGCCTGCTCACCGAGGCCCGCCGGTTCGGGGCCCACGCGGGCCCGGCGCGGATCCTGCTCAAGCGCGAGGACCTCAACCACACCGGCGCGCACAAGATCAACAACGTGCTCGGCCAGGCGCTGCTGACGAAGCGGATGGGCAAGCCGCGGGTGATCGCCGAGACGGGTGCCGGTCAGCATGGCGTGGCCACGGCGACCGCCGCAGCGCTGCTCGACCTCGAGTGCACCGTCTACATGGGGTCCGAGGACACCCGCCGGCAATCGCTCAACGTGGCGCGGATGCAGCTGCTGGGCGCGACCGTCGTACCGGTCGAGACCGGCTCGCGGACGCTCAAGGACGCGATGAACGAGGCCTTCCGCGACTGGGTGGCCAACGTCGATTCGACGCACTACCTGATCGGCTCGGTCGGCGGTCCGCACCCCTTCCCGCAGCTCGTCCGCGACTTCCAGCGGGTTATCGGCGACGAGGCCCGCGAGCAGTGCAGCACGCGGTACGGCGGCCTGCCGGACGCCGTCGCCGCCTGCGTCGGTGGCGGCTCCAACGCCATCGGCATCTTCACCGCGTTCCTCGAGGACGACGTCGCGCTGTTCGGATTCGAGGCCGGCGGCGAGGGCGTCGAGACCGGGCGGCACGCCGCGACCCTCACCGGCGGCACCCGCGGGGTGCTGCACGGCGCGTCGTCCTATCTCCTGCAGGACCAGGACGGGCAGACGATCGAGAGCCATTCGATCTCGGCCGGACTCGACTACCCAGGTGTCGGCCCCGAGCATTCGTACCTGCACGACACCGGCCGGGTGGACTATCGCGCGATCACCGATGCGGAGGCCATGGATGCCTTCCGATTGCTCTGCCGCACCGAGGGCATCATCCCGGCCATCGAGTCGGCACACGCCCTCGCCGGCGCCCTGAAGATCGGGCCGGAGCTGGCGGCGAAGCTCGGCCGCGAGCCCACGATAGTCGTCAACCTCTCGGGTCGCGGCGACAAGGACATGGACACCGCGGCGAAATGGTTCGGTCTGCTATGAGCGTGGCTCGGATCGCCGCGATGATCGGCGACATGGACACCGCGGCGAAATGGTTCGGTCTGCTATGAGCGTGGCTCG
>JBBSHJ010000025.1:0-37579 GCA_038253135.1 Mycobacteriales bacterium
CTGTTCCCCGGCTGCCGGCGGGTGGAGTCCGGATCGACTGGTTCACTGGTCATGCCTCCACCGCCGACTTGTCCCGGCGGAAACCATCTAGCAAACAGCTTCCCCACCGTCAACCCGGCCCAACGATCACAGGGAACCGGCCACCGAAACCAGTAGCCACCTTCCCTACCGCGGATGTCCTCACTCCAGCAGGTAGCGGTCAGATTCCGAGGGCGTTGCGCGTCGCCTCGCGGGCCTCGCTGACGGCTTCCTTCAGCGGCTTGGCCGCGAATTCCTTGTTGAACGGCTCAACCTTGACCGGCCCGTCGTACCCGATCTCCGTCAACGCAGCGACGAACCCGGCGACGTCGATAACCCCGGTGGTGCAGGGCAGTTCGCGGGCAAGGTCCTGCTGCTCCCGCCGGTCGAGGCCGGTCGGCGCGTCGTTGAGGTCGCAGGCGACCGCGTCTGCGTTGGTGAGGGCGCGCAGGTCGTCGATGCTCTCGCCGGCGGTGTACCAGTGGTAGGTGTCGAGGAAGATCCCGACGTTGGTCGCCCCCGAGGCGGCGATCAGCTCACGCGTCTCGGCCATCGAGTGGACGAAGGGGTACTGCCCGACCTCCCATGACGTCTTGGGCCCGACGTACTCCAGCCCGATCCGGATCCCTGCCGCCGCGACCAGCTCCGCCACGAGCGCGATCCGCTCGGCATGCCGGCCGAAGTTGCGCCGGTAGGTCACCTCGTTGCTGGACGGGTTGATCCACGTCCCGACGCGGGTCACGCCGGCATCCTGCAGAGCCTCGATCACCGCCGGCAGCGCGCCGAGCTGCTGCGCGAAGGTGGCGACGTCGGCGGTCAAGCTGACCGGCAGTCCGGCCGCGCCCCACGTCAGGCCCGCGTCGGAGACCCGCCCGGCGACCGCGGCCGCGTCGTTCTCGCGCAGGTAACCGAGGTCGGGATCGATGCCCCCGTAGGAGAACTCCTGGGCGAGCGACAGGGCGGTCGGGAAGTCGGCCGAAAGACCGAGGGCGCCGAGGTTCAGGCTGGGATAGAACGCAGGCACGTGGTTCCTCATCTCGTGATGGCTAAAAGTTGCCGGTTGGCGAAGGCGCGGCCAGCGGCAGGCACACGCGTTCCATCCGACTCGTCCGGGACGGCGTACGCAAGCTGCGGACCGATGCACTGTCCGCCTCTGGCCGGTACGACGTCGCAGCAGCGAATATCGGGTCCGGGTGTCGAATCTGGCGGATCCGCTTCGTCGACCGGTGAAAGCACATCAACGACCCGTCCAGACAGGAGCCGATCATGTACACCAACGTCAGCCTCACCCACCCGCTCGACGACTACCGCGAGGTCCTGCAGCGGGCCGAAGCGACTCGCCTGGCCCGCCGGATGCTCAGTGAGCGGCGCGAGCAACGCCGGATCCAGCGCGCCGCCACGACGCGCACACGGACCAGCTACCGACGCTTGCGGATCGCGTGACCCGCCAATTGCGCGTAGCCGGTACATCCCACGCCGCGACAGACTCGGCTACCTACTGGGTCTGCGCGACGTGCACGCAATTGCCGGCCGGGTCGACGATGACGAATTCCTCGCCCCACGGCTGTGGCTGGATTTCCACGACGCGTGTCATGTCCTTGTATGGCGAGGCAGCTATGCGTGCGCTCCAGTCGGCGTAGAGTGACGTGATGTCGCTCGTGCGCAGCCACATCATGGTGTTGTCCGGGATGACCTGATCCTGCACCGCCGAGACGAAGACGTCGACTCCGTCGCGGTGCAGCGTCGCGAACCCTTCACCGTGCACGGCGCCGTCGAAACCGAGCACATCGCGCCAGAACGAAACCGCAGTGTCGAAGTCGACCGCAGTCATCACCGGCACCGCGTTTCTGAGTTGAGCCACAGTGCCTCCCTGCGCGATCCGGGCGGTGATGTTGTTAACGAGATGGAGCCGCCTGTCGGAATCGAACCGACGACCTGTTCATTACGAGTGAACCGCTCTGCCGACTGAGCTAAGGCGGCGACCGATCGAGTCTAACGGAACCGCAGCCGGCCGGCCGCGCACCCGTTCCGCGGTCAGCCGCCGACGGGGCCGTCGCTGGCGGCCGACCCGTCGTACGCCTCCCGCGACCCGCACACCGATGCCTTGCTGCAGACGCAGCGCCGGCCGCCATCGTTGAGGCGTACGACGACCGAATCGCGCGGCACGCTGTGCCCGACCACCCGGCCGGCGCCCTCGGGAGTGTCGACGGCCTCCCCGACCGCCGGCGCCGTGCGGGCGAATTCCTCATACAGCGGATGCTCGTACTTCAGGCAGCACATCAGCCGCCCGCACGCGCCCGAGATCCGCATCGGATTGACCGGCAGGTCCTGGTCCTTGGCCATCCGGATCGACACCGGCTCGAAGTCCTTGAGGAAGGTCGCGCAGCACAGATCGCGCCCGCAGGAGCCGATGCCGCCCTGCACCTTCGCCTCATCGCGGGCGGACACCTGTCGTAGCTCGACCCGGCAGTGCAGGGTCGCGCCGAGATCGCGTACCAGCGAGCGGAAGTCGACGCGGTGCGGCGCCGAGAAGTAGATCATCGTCCGGCCGTCCTCGGGCAGGTGGTCGATCCCCACGACCTTCATCGGCAGCTCGTGCTCGCGGATGAGGCGCCGCGAGGCGACCTTGGCCTCCGCGTTGCGCTTGCGCATCAGCTCGGCCCGCTCGAGCGCGTCGGCGTTGGCCATGCCCACGAGCCGCGGCAGATCACCGATCACGTCCTCGGACCACTGCGGTGCCCACATGCACTCCGCCACCTCGGGCGGGCCGTCCGTCGGCACCAGGACCCGGTCGCCGACCTGCGGCGAGAGATCACCGGGATCGAAGTAATAGAGCCGGCCGTATCGCGTGAAGCTGACCGCGCACACCATGCCCATCCACGTCACGGTACGCCGTGGGTTCGCCGGCCGGCGGCGGTCCCGCGCCCGGGGCCGGGCGCCCCGATGTCCTGGACCTGCCGCGGGTAGCAGGAAGCGCCGGAAACCGTCCGTCGCCGCCCGGCCGGTGGACATCGGTCAGCGACGTCGTGCCGTCGCGTGTCGGCGCTGGCACGTCGGGCTCGGTGCGGACGTCGTACGCCGGCTCGCTCAGGTTGCGGCGCGGCGGTGGTCTGCGGCCCGCCGAGGGCCGGCGAGGCCGTCACCGCGGGAGCCCTATCGTTTCCGATCGCCTTTCGTGCCCACTCACACCAGGGCCGCGACCATGGCCTCGACGGCGATCCGCGGCTTGACCGCCAGCTCGATCGCCTCACGGCAGGCGAGCACCGCCTCGAGCCGGCGCAACGCGACCTCGCGGGAGGTGGTCTCCGCCGTCCTCGCCACGTCGGCCGCCGCGTCGGGATGGGCCGGTGCGACATCGGCGCAATACTGCCGGATCAGCACGTCGCGGTAGAACGCGGCGAGGTCGACGAGCGCCCGGTCGAGGGCGTCGCGCTGGGTGCGGGTGGCCCGCGATTTCTGCCGTCGCTCGAGGTCCTTGAGCGCCGCCGAGCTGCCGCGCGAGGCGGCCGCCGTACCCTTGCCGGTCCCGCCGGCGCCGTACGCCGTCGCCAGCTCGTCGCGCTCCGGCCCGTCGAGCTCGGCCGATCGTGCCGTCGCTTCCTTCTCGGCGGCCAGCACGAGCCGGTCCGCCGCCCTGAGCGCGGCGCCGAGCGAGGTGGCAGCAGCTGGTACGGCGAGCACGGCCGCCCGCCGCTCCCGGGCCTCTTCATCGCGCGCCAGCCGCCGGGCTCGGCCCACGTGGCCCTGGGCCGCGGCCGCAGCCCAGGCCGCCAGGTCGGGCTCGACGCCGTCGCGCCGCTCCAGCACGGCGGCGACATCGGCGGCGCGCGGCGTGCGGAGCGCGACCGAGCGGCAGCGGGAGCGGATCGTCAGCGCGACGTCGTCGGGGTGCGCGGAGGGGGCGCAGAGCAGGAACACCGTGCGTGGGGTCGGCTCCTCGACCGCCTTTAGCAGCGCGTTGGACGCGCCCTCGGTGAGGCGGTCCGCGTCCTCGATGATGACCACCTGCCACCGGCCGCCGGACGGCGCGCGAGCCGCATTGCGCACGATCGCCCGCATCCCGTCGACGCCGATCGAGAGCCCCTGCGGCACCACGAGGGTGACGTCGGCGTGCGTGCCGGCGCGCGCGGTGTGGCAGTCGGCGCACTCGCCGCAACCCTGCCGCTCGCACAGCAGCGCCGCGGCGAACGCCAGCGCGGCAATCGACCGGCCCGAACCGGGCGGGCCGGTGAGCAGCCAGGAATTCGTCATCCGGCCGGCGGCGACCGGGGTGCGGGCGACGATCTGGGCGGCCGCGGCCGCGGCGTCGCTCAGGGCCTCGACCGCCTCCGGCTGCCCCACGACTTCCGCCCAGACCTGCACTGGGCCAGCTTGCCACGGCGGTACGACGCGCGGACAGTCGCCGGATCTCGCCGGATTTTCCTCACTTCGGCGTAACCGCCCGGCCACCGGTGTCGGCTACGGTCCCTCCGACCGACTTTTGGCGGCTGGCCGTCGTACCCGACGCACGGCCGCCAAAAGTGGCATGGAGTGGAGGATCGCGCATGTGCACGGAGGACCACGCAATACCCCGACGCCGGTTTCTCAGCGGAATCGGTCTCGGCACCGCGCTGGCGGGCACGGGCGGGCTCGCGCTGCCGAGCGTGGCCGGTGCCACCACCTCGGACGGCGTACCGGCGGGCCAGGGATTCGCGCTGGTCGCCGACACCCATCTCAACCCGGCGGTCCCGGTGCGAACGTCCCGCATGACGCAGGTCTTCGCCGCGATCCTCGCCCGCGACCCTGCGGTCGTCCTGCATTGCGGCGACATCACCGACACCGGTTTCGTCGAGGAGTTCGCGCTCTACGAGAGCACCGTCCCGGCGGCCCTGGCCGCGCGGATCCATTACACGCCGGGCAATCACGAGCTGCGGTGGGACGCGGCCGCGGGCGAGACGTTCCGCCGGTTCTGCGGGCCGAAGCCGTCCTCGTTCGACGCCGCGGGCCTGCACTTCGTCGCGCTCGACCCGGCGATGCTGTTACAGGAGCCCGCGCATTTCGGCGGGGCGTTGCTCGACTGGCTCGAGCGCGATCTGGCCAGGGTCCCGTCCGGTAGGCCGATCGCGCTCTTCCAGCACCATCCCATCGGCGATCAGTGGTTCTTCGACGACGACCAGGATCGGTTCCTCTCCCTCACGGCGAGGTACGACGTGCGGGCACTTTTCGCCGGGCACCTGCACCGGCAGTTCGTCAGCGCCATGAACGGTCTGGTCGAGGTCACGCTCAACGCCGTCATCAACACGGCGACCTACTACTGGGCGCAGCCGGCGGCGTCCGCTGACGGCCGGTCCGTGCTGGAGGTGACCCGCGTCGATCTCGCCGCGGACGGTACGCCGACGACGACGCCGATCGTGACGATTCCCCTGGCCGGGCCGCGGATCGCCCGAGCGGCCCGGCCCGTCTCGATCAGCACGGGCGCGGCGACACGCGGCGCCGTACCCGTCACGGTCCGCACCGCCGGCGTGGCCACCTCCGTCGGTGCCCAGGTGCTGTCCGACGTCGTCTGGTCCGGCAGCCTCACGATCCCGTTTGAGCCGCTGGAGCCGGACGGGCACGGCACGACGTGGCGCGGCACCGTTGATGT
Source organism: Mycobacteriales bacterium (assembly GCA_038253135.1). Lineage (GTDB taxonomy): Bacteria > Actinomycetota > Actinomycetes > Mycobacteriales > QHCD01 > JBBSHJ01. Next base: position 5,642 of record JBBSHJ010000025.1, read on the forward strand.
GTCCACCCGCTTTCCCGGTGCGCAAGGGATCCGGGTCCGGTCGACCGACGACACCGGCTTCTGGGACGACTACCGCACCATCAGCCTGCCGACGCGGGCCGGCGACCCGCGGCAACGGTGGCAACTCGATCTCGGCGAGGGCGTGCAGGCCGGCCTGGCGGTGGCCGGCAACACCGTCGTCGCATCGACCACGGGCGGGACCGTCACCGCGATCGAGCTTTCGGACGGGCGCGGCCGGCTCCGCTGGCAACGCCGCGTGGGCCCCATCTACCGGGAAGCCGCGATCAACGACGAGCTGGCGATGGTCCCGTCAACGGACCACTCCCTGACCGCCTTCGACGTGGCCGGCGGACGCACCCGCTGGCGCGCCGACCTCGGCGCGCCGCTGCTCGGCAGTGCGCTGGCCACGGGGGTCGACGGCACCGCGGTCGTCATCGCGACGGCCGGGACCACCGCGACCGCACTTGACGCCGCGACCGGAAAGAGCCTGTGGCGCAGCGACATCGGCGGTTTCTGCGCCGGTCGCGCGGCCTGCGACGGCACCCTGGTCTACCTCGGCAGTGGTGACGGGCGGACGCATGCCCTCGACGCCCGGACCGGCGCGCCGGTCTGGCAGTTCGCCAACCGCGCGGACACCACCGATCCGCACGTCCTGCTGCTCTACGGCCCGTGGGACGACCGGGTGCAACTCGCCGGCACGGACGTCGTGCTGTCCTGCACGGTATCCGCGACCTGGGGTCTCTCACGGGCGGACGGCACGGCCAGGTGGTCGGTGCCCGGTTCCTGCATGTATTCCACGCCCCGCCTCACCATCCTCGGCGGTACGCCGTGCGCCCTGCTCGTGCAGGAACGCGGGCTGACGCGGCTGGTCGAGGTCGAGACCGGGACGATCCGCTGGGAGGCCCAGCTGGGCTGGCCCTGCTTCAATTCCGGCGCGATCATCGTCGGCGGCACGGCGTGGATCGCCGGCGTCAATGGGCACCTCGGCGCGGTCGACCTCGCGACCGGAGCGATCGGACCGATCGTCCGGCTATCAACGGCCTACACCTATTCCGAGCCGGTGGTCGTCCACGACCAAGTGGTGATCGCCGACCAGAGCGGCACCGTGCGCGGCGTCACCGTGCCGTGAATCCGCGGACCGGCTACGGGCGCGGGCGGGTCCAGAGCGTCTGACCCGAGTAATTGGCCAATTGCAGGTGACGATCGTAACCGCGGAAATACACCCCGGTCGTGCTCGTGGCCCAGATCGCCCAGATCGCCTTGCCCTTGTCATAGATGAAGACCGGGCCGCCGGGCTGGGCAACGAGGACGGCGCCCTTCTTGCCGGCGGTGCCGCTGGACCAGACGCCGACGACGCGCTTGCCGCTGAAGTCGTAGAGCACCATGTTCCCGTCGGTCTGCATGAACATCTCGTACGGATTGGAGTCGTCGTAGTCGTACGACGTCTTCCAGACCACGTTGCCTCGGTTGGCGCGCTGAAAATGGTTGCTCCAGACCTCGGTGCCGCTGGCCATTCCGCTCGCGGCGAACGCGCCGAGGTCTCCGTTGGGAGCGATGCCGAAACGGTTGGCACCGGTGCCGGCGGTGTGGGTCTGCCAGAGAATCAGGCCGAGACTGGACCGCACGGTGACGTTGCCATTGCTCTCGATCATGAGGCGGTTGCCCGTGCCCGACGTACCGGCCGACCACACCACCTTCTCCGCGGTGTAGTCCCACTCGATCAAATTACCGCTGGCGTTGAATTGCAGCAGGAAGGCGAGCCCGGGGTAGGTGAGCATGTACTCGTAAGGCTGCTGGTGCATCACCGACGGCATACCGGTGCCCGTGGCCAGACACTCCTCGGACCCGGCGCCCCGGCACAGGTAGCTGCCGGTGAAATCGCCGGGGAAGGCTTTGGCCGCGGCCTTCGCACCGGTGGAAGCAGCCAGGCGCTGCTGCAGCGACCGCGCGTGGGCGGTCCGGGCGGCCTTCACCTTCGCACCCTGCGACGAGTGCACGATCTGACCGGGAACGCCGGATCGGAGATCGGAGGCGGCACCGGCCGTTGCGGCCAGGGCGCCCGCTCCGAGCAGCGCCGCGACACCCGAGATGAGGCACGTCCTCAACACCGCTCGCATCCGGAAGACTCCCTCGTCGCGATTTCCGGCGCGGCCGAACGGCAGCGCTCCCCTTGCCATCCGCACCGTACGCCTCCACCGGGCCGATGCACTGGTCAACCGGTCGGCGGGCCGGAGGCGTCTGTGGTTAGCAGCAACGTCGTCACCGCCCCGCGGATGGACTCCTGGATGTCCTCGGCCGGGCGACCGGCGTCGAGGACCAGGTATCGGCTCGGGTTGCCCTCCGCGAGCGAGCGGAACGCCTGGCGGACCCGTTGATGAAACGCGCCCGGCGACGCCTCGATGCGGTCGGCGTCCGCCCGCTGCCTGGCCCGCTGAAGTCCCACCGCCGGGTCGATGTCGAGCAGCACGGTGAGGTCGGGCTGCAGGTCGCTCGTCGCCCACCGTTGCAGTTGGCGTATTTCGGCGAGCGGGATGTCGCGGCCGCCGCCTTGGTAGGCCAGCGACGAGTCGACGTACCGGTCCGTCAGCACGATGCCACCGGCATCGAGCGCCGGACGGATCACGGCGCTGACGTGGTCGGCCCGATCCGCCGCAAAGAGCAGCGCCTCGGTGCGCGGGCTCAGGTCGCTGTCCTCGTGCAGCAGCATCGAGCGCAACCGCTGACCCAGCTCGGTGCCGCCCGGCTCGTGGGTCTCAACGACCGTGTGGCCGCGATCGCGGAGCCAGCCGGCCAGGAGCCGCAGCTGCGTCGACTTTCCCGCGCCCTCGCCGCCCTCGAAGGCGATGAAGATGCCCTGCGTGGTGAGCCTCCGGCGGGCGGTGGTGTCGCGACGTACCGCGGCAATCAGGTCGGCAAGAAACGGTGCGCTTCGACGATCGTCCATCTGGCGGTAGGCGGCGATGCCCACCACCAGCGCGAGCACGCCGCCGGCCGCGAGCAGGACCCTACTGCCGTCGATCGTGGCCGTGAAGCCGCCCAGGTGCACCCGGTGCCGCTGGGTGACGCCGACGAGGAACGGTACGACGGCGAGGGTCGCGATCAGCACGACCTGCACCATCGACTGGACGAACGCGAACGTCCGCCCGCGGATCTCGTCATCGACCTCGCTGCCGAGCAGGGTCATGCCGGTGAGATAGGCGATGCCCGCGAAGAACCCCGTCAGGACGACCGTGATGATCGAGATGATCAGAAGGGGCGAGATCGCGACCAGCACGAGGGAGCCGCCGGAAAGCACGATGGACACACCGAAGAGCCGCACGCGGGCAAGGTCGCGGGCCACTCGTGGACCGAACGTCATGCCGAGGCCAAGGCCGACGAAGATCGCGCCGAAGAGCATGCCGTACGCCGCATCGCCGCCGCCCAGGCTCTGGGCGTAGATCCGGCCGGTTCCGATGATCACCCCGCCGGCCGCGAACGCGCCGAGGATGCCGACGACCAGCCCGCGGATCAACGGCGTACCGCCGACGAACTGCGCGCCCTCGCGGATGAGCAGCACCGGGCCGGGTGCGCGACCAGCGGGCGTGGCGGGACGCCCGCCGATGGTCATGATCGTGAAAACCGTCAGGGCCGCCACGAGGAAGGTGGCGGCGTTGAGATACATCGCGATGTTGATCTGCTGGCCGGCCACCGAATGCCAGTGCCCGCCGAGCCACCGGGTCAGGCCGGCGAGAATGGAGAAGAGCGCGGCGGCGCCGATCGGTGTGATGCCGTAGGTCGTGATGAGCGAGAGTTGGTTGGCGGTCTCCAGCTGGTCGGTGCGCTGCAGCAGGCGAGGCACCGACGCCTCCTTGGCCGGCCGCCAGAACACCGCGAAACACTCGACGATGAACGAGGCGACGAAGAGCCAGGTGAGCGTCCCGACGAGCGGGATCGTCACGAAGACCGCGAACCTCGCGAGGTCGCAGCCGACCATGGTGTGACGGCGGTCGAAGCGGTCGGCGATCACCCCGGCGAACGGCGCGAGCAGCACGGCCGGCAGCAGTTGCGTGACCAGGACCCCGCCGAGCGCGAAGTTCGCGGCCTGGTAGCTGTGGGCCAGCGCGGTCGCCATGGCGGTTTTCGCGAGCAGGCCGAGCCAGTCGCCCAGGCTGGAGGCGGCCAGCGAGATCCACAGCAACCGGAAATCGCGGATGCGAAGGACGCCGCGGATCCGCTCGAGCTGCGACGCAACGGCCGGCCCGCTCGCGGTCGCGCCGCCGGACGGAGCGACGGTCGTCACCGGACGTGGGCGGGACCGTCGAGGGGGGCCAGCATGGCGCGCAACGCGGCGGCGACGGACCGCTGCTGGCTCTTGCCGAGCGGCGCGAGCAGGTCGCGCTCGTGCGCCAGGAGGCCCTCGAACGCGGCATCGATGAGCTTGCGGCCGGCGGCGGTGAGCCGCACCAGCACCCCGCGCCCGTCGGCCGGGTCGGGCTGGCGGCGGACCAGCCCGCGCCGCTCGAGCCGGTCGAGCCGGTTGGTCATCGTGCCGGACGTGACGAGGGTCTGCGCCACGAGCGCGCCCGGGGTCAGCTCGTACGGCGCCCCGGTGCGGCGCAGCGCGGTGAGGACGTCGAACTCGTAGGGCTCGATGTCGTGCTCGGCATAGACGCTCCGGCGGGCCCGCTCGAGGTGCCTGGCCAGCCGGCTCACCCGGGACAGGACGGCCAGCGGGGCCGGGTCCAGGTCCGGTCGCTCGCGCTGCCAGGCCGCCAGCAGCCGATCGACCTCGTCATCCATGCGCGCAGTCTACTTTCGGCCGATTACCTTGACGTCAAGGTACATATCTGCCAGGCTCGGCCGCCGCAAGAATCTTGATATCGAGATAATTGGAGCGCCGATGCCGAGCTGGGATCCCGCTGTCTACGGGACGTACGCCGCCCAACGCGGGCGCCCGTTCCACGAGTTGCTGGCCCGGGTGCCGGCGACCGGGCCGGAGTACGTCGTCGACCTCGGCTGCGGTGACGGCCCGCTCACCGCGACGCTGGCCCAGCGGTGGCCGTCGGCGACCGTCCTCGGAATCGACTCGTCACCGGACATGCTGACGAAGGCGGCGGACTACGCCGACGGGGCGCGGATCTCCTTCGCGGCCGGCGATATCACGACCTGGCGGAGCAGCCGGCCGGTGGATGTGCTCGTGGCGAACGCTGCGCTGCAGTGGGTTCCCGGGCACCTGTCGCTGCTGCCCCGGCTGGTGGATTCACTCGCGCCGGGCGGCTATCTCGCCGTGCAGGTGCCAGGAAACTTCGACGCGCCGAGCCACGTGCTGCTGGCCGATCTGTGCCGGTCGCCGCGGTGGGGGGATCGGCTCGCTGCGGTGGCCGAGCGGCCGCGCTCGGCGCAGCCTGAGGACTACCTGTGGGCGCTGTCCGAGGCCGGCTGTAGCGTCGATGCGTGGGAGACGACCTACCAGCAGGTGCTCCAAGGCGAGGATCCGGTGCTGGGCTGGACCCGCGGCACGGCGCTGCGGCCGATTCTCGACAGCCTGACACCCGAGGAACAGCCGGAGTTCGTGGCCACCTACGCGGCGGCGCTGCGGACGGCGTACCCACGGCGTTCCTACGGCACGGTCTTCCCGTTCCGGCGCATCTTCGCCGTCGCCCAGCGGCCGGCATGAGCACCTCGGGGAGTGGATCGATGCTGATCGGATACGACCACGTTCAGTTGGCGGTGCCCGCAGGCAGCGAGCCCGCGCTGCGGGAGTTCTACGGCGGACTGCTGGACATGGAGGAGGTCGCGAAGCCGCTCGCGCTGGCGGCCCGGGGCGGGTGCTGGTTCCGCTCCGGGCGGGCCGTCGTGCACCTCGGCGTCGAGGAGCCACACCGGCCCGCGCGCAAGGCCCACCCGGCCTTTTTGGTTCGGGACCTCGATGCGTTGCGGGGCCGGCTGACCGCGGCGGGATACGACTGCGTCACAGCGGACGGTGAGATTCCCGGCGTACGCCGCTTTCATATCAACGACGTCGTCGGCAACCGGCTGGAGTTCCAGCAGGCGTGACCGCGCGGCCAGACCCCGATGCCGATGCCACGTCGCCGCCAGCCGCCCCAGGACTCCTCAAGACGGCCGGATGTGAGTGACGCCTCCGGTAGTGGATCAACGAGAAGAAGACGCCCTCGGCCGGTTGACGCAATCGGTCGGTTGCCATAGTGTGGCAACCAATCGGTTGCTACTCCATGGAGGTCGTCATGGGTTTTCCTGATCGCATCGAGCGGACTGTGGTGGTGGCTCATCCGCCGGGCGAGGTGTGGGCCGCGCTCACGACGCCCGAAGGGCTGAGCGCCTGGTTCGGCGACGAGGCGGCGATCGACCTCCGCCCGGGCGGGTCGGCCCGGATGCGGTGGACCGATGGGTCCACGGCCGACATGCGGATCGAACGGGTGGAGGAGCCGACGGCGTTCGGCTTCACCTGGCCGGTCTACGGGATGCCCACGGACGATCCGCGGCGTACCTATGTCGAGTTCACGCTCGAACCGCTCGGTGCCGGCACCCGGCTCACGGTGATCGAGACCGGCTTCGCCCAGTTGCCGGAGGACACCTACCGCAAGGGGTACGACGCCCACACCGAGGGTTGGACGAGCGAGCTGGGCGAATTGGTCGATCACCTCGATGCCGCCTGACATCGAGGCGATCGCCGAGCAGGTCTTCACTGCCCTGGCCGATCCGAGCCGGCGCGCCATCTTGGCCGTGCTGGCCGCGGGGGGTCCGGCCACGGCCACGGACCTGGCCGAGCATCTGCCGATCACGCGGCAGGCGACCGCCAAGCACCTGGCCCTGCTGGCCGAGATCGGTCTGGTGACGGCCGAGCCCGGGGAGCGGCGACGGGTGAGGTACCGGTTGCGCTCCGCGCCGATGCAGGTGGCGCAGCAGTTCCTGGCCGCGCTGGCCCGCGACTGGGACGGCCCGCTCGACGCCTTGAAGGACCACCTCGACGGCACGACGGCATCCGACCGCACAGCACCCTCGAATTCCGCCGCCCCGCCGAATTCGAAGAAGATCACAAAGTCAAGAAAAGCAATCTGACCAGTTACCAGTCCTGCCCGTTCAAAGGCAACCACCGATGGAGGTCTCGAAAGAATGAAGACACCCCCGATTGTGTCCCCGCAGGAGTGGGAGGCAGCACACCAACAGCTGCTGGTCAAGGAGAAGGAATTGACCCACGCCCGTGATGCAATGGCCGCGCAGCGCCGGCGGATGCCGTGGATGGCGGTGGAGAAGGGATACGAGTTCGACGGGCCCGAGGGCAAGGCGAGCCTGCTCGACCTGTTCGAGGGTCGTCGTCAGCTGATCGTCTACCGCGCCTTCTTCGAGCCCGGCGTGTTCGGCTGGCCCGAGCATGCTTGCCGCGGTTGTTCCCTGGTAACCGCCGATCAGGTCGGCCACCTCGCCCATCTGAACGCCCGTGATACCACGCTCGTCCTCGTCTCGCGCGCGCCGCAGCCGGACATCGAGCTCCTGAAGGCGCGAATGGCCTGGACGATGCCCTGGTACACAATGATCGACGGCTTCGACACCGATTTTGGTGTGGACGCATGGCACGGCACGAACGCCTTCATCCGCGATGGCGATCGCGTGTTCCGCACCTACTTCATCAACAACCGTGGCGACGAGGCGCTTGGGAGCACCTTCAGTTACCTCGACATGACCGCGCTCGGGCGGCAGGAGGAGTGGGAGGACTCGCCCGAGGGCTATCCCCAGACCCCGCCGTACGAGTGGTGGAACTGGCACGACGAATACCGCGACGCCGAGCGGCAACATGCGTAGGGGCCAGACTCGCTGAGGCTGCGGCGCGAGCGGGCGTGGCGAGACGACTTCGGCGCGCCTGACGGGCCCGGCGCCCGCCAGAGCCATGAGCAAGTCGACGGCCGGCTCGACGACTGCGGGTTCGAACAACTCCGGCCACCGGCGCTCATACTGCTTGGCGATCCATGCGTTGACTTCGTGGGTGTCGCGAAACCGAGGACCATCATCTTCTTCTTCACCGCCGTGCTCCCGTAGTTCGTGGACCGCTCGGCCGCAAGCCGTCCCGCCATGATTGGGCTCAGCACCGATCTGGTCCTCACCGGGGCAAGAATTGGCGGCGTCGGCGAGGCGGTCAGCCGGCTTGGTCGGCGAAGCGGTCGGCCAGGTGCAGCAACGTCTGCTCCATCCCGATCCGATTGCGGCGTGGGAAGCGCAGCAGCCGCAGCACCCGCTGGCCCCGCGCTCGGGTCGGGTCCCATTGCTCGGTCACTCTTGTGCGACCGTCCCCGCCGTCCTCGAGCCGATAACGCCAGACGTGGCCGTTGAAGTGGCGCCAGGCGATGAGAGTCGGCTCGTCGAATTCCACCACCGTGTTGGTGATCGTGTACGGCGCCGCGATGCGCATATCCATGCCGAAGGTGGCGCCGAGGCTCAGCCGCGCCGGATTACCGGCGTGGCTCGCGCGCACGGAGCCCGATCCGTCGAGCACCGGATGCATCGACGGATCGGCCAGCAGGTCGAAGATCGCCTGTGCGGGCGCGTCGACGATTTTCTGCACGCTCACCATTGCCGTCATTGCCCAAGTCTGCACCACGACCAGCGAGCGGGACGCATCGCCGGTCCGACGCCGAGAAATTCGCTTGCCGACGCGTCGTACCGTCGTGGCCATGGATGTGTGCGTGCGCGAACTACTCGACTCCGACGTGCCGAAATGGTCGAGCTTCGGCCCGGAGCAGGAGCAGTTGCGTGACACCCTCGCGCGGGTGTCCCGCGGTGCCGCGGAGTGCCTGGTCGCCGAGATCGCCGGCGGCCGCATCGTCGGCAAGGTGCGCATCGACTACGAGGACCGGCCCGGCGTGGGCACCATCATGCAGTTCGACGTCGTGCCCGACCAGCGCTCCCGCGGGGTTGGTACGACGCTGATGCGGCACGCCGAGCAACGCGTGCGCGCCCGCGGACTCCGCACCGCAGAGATCGGCGTGGAGACCAACAACCCGCGGGCGCTGGCGCTCTATGAGCGGCTCGGATACACCGCCTATGCCGTCGAGCCAGAATCGTGGACCCAACATCATCCCGACGGCACGGAATACCTCTACAAGACCGAATGCACCTTGCTGCGCAAGGCCATCGAGGTCTCCTGACCACCGGCCTTCGGCTGCGGCCTAGCGCCGGAAGGATTCTGCGGCGGCCTGCACCTGTGCCACGTAATCCTGCCACCATTGCTCGTCGCCGAGCGCAGCGTGAGCGATGTCGGCTCGGCCGTCGATGAGCTCGCGGACGACATCGATGTGGCCGGCATGCCGGAGCGTCTCGCCAACCATCCGGATCAGGATCACCCCGAGCGTCGTTTCACGCCTTTCCTCGTCCCACCACGGCACCGATCCAGGCTCGTCGAGGTCGAGGCTCTCGATGGTCGCGTCGGCGTGCGCGCAAGCGCGGCGATAGAAGCCGAGGATGTAGTCGCTCGACTCGTCGGCTCGGGCCCACATGTCGCCGTTGTGCCAGAGCGATCCGTCGTCGTCGCAGGCAAGATGCTCCGGCCCCGGCCGGTCGAAGACCTCGCCGAGGTAGCCGTATTCCTCACTGCCGAGATGCTTCACCACCCCGAGCAGGTTGGTGCCGGTGGGCGTCATCGGCCGGCGCAGGTCGTAATCGCTCAGCCCGTCGAGCTTGCCGATGATGCTTTCCCGGGTGCCTCGCAGGCAGCGATGCAGCTCGCCCTTGATCTCCGACACCTGTGTCACCGTGTCCACAATTGCGTCCTTCCGTCGTACCCACCCAAGCACGAGGCCCTGACAGTCGCCTCAGCCGCCCGGTACCGGGCCGAGGAGATCCCACGTGTTGCCCGGCGATATCGCGGAGGACCGCGACCTCTGCATAGGACTCGATGCGCGGCTCGGTCAGGAATCCACGCCGGCGTCGTTCATCCGTCGGTACGCCGTCCCGAAATCGGCAACGCGGAGAAAGAACCCGCCCGTCCGGCGAATTGTTTCTCGACCGCGGCGCGCTGATCCTCGCCGTCGGCCCTGGCCAGTAGGATTCCGGTGCTTCCGCCGGGCGGCCGCACGACCACCCAGCGCTTGGGCCGGCCGTCGTTGGCGCGCGACGGCGAGTCCTCGACCAGGTCGAAGCCGAGGACGTCGACGAAGAAAACAATAGCCGGGTCGTGATCGTCGACAATCAGCGCGACAAGATCGATCTGCGTCATAGAGCGTCCGTCCAGCCGATCACCCTCAGCACCTCGGCGGCTACGTCCTCCGGGCTCCCGCCGTCGTTGGCGACGATGTGGTCGTCCACGTCGGCGGCGTCGAGGATCGCGGTGAGCTCGACTGCCCGCGCGGCATGCCATGCGCGTTCGCCCTCCGTGGCCGCGCGGCGGCGTACCCGCTCCTGCAGCGTCACGGCGGGTGCCGCCAGCCGGACGAGGATCGGCACGATTCCGCCGAGCGATTCGGTGTACGCCGTGCGTTCGGCCACAGTCTCGACCACGCCGGGCAGCACGAGCGTGCTCATCCCCTCGCCGCGATAGTTGGCGACGACCGAGGCGAGGTTGCGATGCATGATGCGCGTGTTGAAGCGGTCGCCGTCCGGCGCGGGCCAGCCGGACCGCAGCGCGTCGAGATCGATCATCGCGCCCGGAATCCCCTTGGCGTCGAGGAGATCACCGATGGCATAAGCGATCGTGGTCTTGCCGGCGCCGACGCTGCCGTTGAGCACCACGGCTCTGGGCGCACTCGAGGTCATGTCGCAGAACCTATCTGGGCCGGCCATCACTGCCTCCGGGCGTCCACGCGTGCGATTCAGCACGTCCGCGGCCGCGCCGCGTCCGTCGCGGTTGATCGACTACTTTCTTGAGGTCCTCACGGCGGGTCGTCGGCAATTCTGGCCAATCAACGGGGATGGTCGGGCGCGCTCAGATCGGCAGGGCGGGCGGGCCAGTCGGCAAAATCCTCCCGATCGAGCCGCTCGGCGCAGTGCACCGCGGCGGCCTGCCTCTCGAGATATTCCCGGGTGAATCCGGTGATCCCGCCCGGGGTGCCGACCCCGAGCAGGCGCCCACGCCGGAGGATTCGATCGCGCAGCGTCTCGGGCGCAGCCTCCAGCCGGCACAGGGTGAGGCGCGCATTCGGTACGGCGTCGCGATAGCGGTCAATGTCCTCGCGGTTGGATACCACGCCTGAGACGATCAGGCCACGCGCGCCGGCGGCCCGGAAATTCGGCCACATGCTGGCCAGGTTCCGTGCCTGCAGGAGATGGCCGCCCGGATCGGCGGCGGGGTCCTGCCGCAGATATCCGATATCGTCCAGCTCGACCCGGGCGACCGGAACGCCGGCCGACCGCAGCCGCGCGAAGATCTCGAAGGCGACGGTCGATTTCCCCACCCCGGCGGCGCCAGACAACCACAGGAAGGGCACCGGCACGTCAGCCATGGCAATAATGCTAGGCGCCGGATCGGCCGGTTGCGAAAGGGTTTCGCTGTCCGTGGAGCGGGCCGACTGCGGCTGACAACGCCCGGACGGTGGGGGAACCGGCCTACCGGAACCGCCGTACGACTTACCCCACCCCCACCCCCAAACCCGATGCGGGGGAACCGGCCTACCGGAACCGCGGTACGACTTCCCCCGCAGGGGCGGCATCGGACCGCCCGATACATGGCCGCGGCGCGGTCAGGCTTTCTTGGCCGGCGCGGCCTTCTTCGCACCGGCCTTCTTGGCCGTCGCCTTCTTGGCCGTCGCCTTCTTCGTGGCCTTCCTCGGTGCGGCATTGCGGCGCGTCGTCGCCTTCGCCGGACCGCGGGCCCGCCGGTCGGCCAGCAGCTCGGCCGCCCGGTCCTCCGTCAGGGTCGCGACGTCGTCGTCCTTGCGGAGGCTCGCGTTGGTCTCGCCGTCGGTGACGTAGGGCCCGAACCGACCGTCCTTGACCACCATCGGCTGGCCGGTAGCCGGGTCGTTGCCCATCTCCCGCAGCGGTGCGGCCGCGGCGGTACGCCGTCCCCGCGTCTTGGGTGCGGCCAGCAGTGCCCTGGCCTCGTCGACGGTGACCGTGAAAAGCTGCTCCTCGGACTCGAGCGAGCGGGATTCGGTGCCCTTCTTGACGTAGGGACCGTAGCGGCCGTTCTGCGCGGTGATCTCGGCCCCGTCGGTATCGACACCCACCACGCGGGGCAGGGAGAGCAGCCGGTCGGCGTCCGCCAGGGTAACCGAGTCGGGTGTCATCGACTTGAACAGGCTGGCCGTCCGGGGCCGCTCGCTCGCGCCGTCCGGAAGGACCTCCGTGACGTAGGGCCCGTAGCGGCCGGCCTTGACGACGACGTCGTACCCGGTCGAGTCCTGCCGGCCGAGCACCCGATCCGAGGACGGCGCGGCCAGCAGCTCGTCGATCCGCTCCGGGGTCAACTCGTCGGGAGCGAGGTCCCCGGGGATCGAGGCCCGTTCGCCGCCGTCGTCGCCGCGCTGCAGATACGGCCCGTATCGCCCGACCCGGACGACCGTGTCGCTGTCCCGCCGGCCGACCGGGATGGAGTTGACGCCGCGCGCGTCGATCTCGCCCAGCCGCTCGGCGACGGTGCGCTTGAGGCCACCGGACCGGGCCAGCCCCCCGTCCTGGCCGCCGACGTGTTCGGCATCGGAGCCGAAATAGAACCGGGTCAGCCACTCGACGCCGGGTTCGCGCCCGGCCGCGATCGCGTCGAGGTCGTCCTCCATCGATGCGGTGAACCCGTAGTCGACCAGCCGGGCGAAGTGCGCCTCCAGCAGCCCGGTCACGGCGAACGCGGTCCAGGACGGCACCAGCGCCGAACCCTTCTTCCACACGTAGCCGCGGTCGAGGATGGTGCGCAGGATGGATTCGTACGTCGACGGGCGGCCGATGCCGAGCTCTTCCATCGCCTTGACCAGGCTGGGCTCGGTGTAGCGCGCCGGCGGCGAGGTCTGGTGCCCGGTCGGCGTCAGCTCGTCGGCCCGCAGCGGCTGGCCCGGCGCGACGGCCGGGATGCGCTTCTCCGAGTCGTCCCGCTCGGCATCCTCATCGTCGGTGTTCTCGACGTACGCCCGCAGGAAGCCCGGGAACGTGATCGTGCGACCGGACGTCGCGAACTCCGCCCGCTCGTCGGCCGCCGAGACGCCCGCGATCCGCACCGTCACGGTCTGCCCGCTCGCGTCGGACATCTGCGACGCGACGGTCCGCTGCCAGACCAGCTCGTAGAGGCGGAACTCGTCCTGGGACAGGGCGGCCGCGACCTGGCCCGGAGTCCGGAAGGTGTCGCCGGACGGCCGGATTGCCTCGTGCGCCTCCTGGGCGTTCTTGACCTTGCGGTTGTAGGTGCGCGGCGCGGCCGGCACGTAGCGCTCGCCGTAGAGCTCGCGGGCCTGGGCCCGGGCGGCGGCGATGGCGGTCTCCGACAGGTTGGTCGAGTCGGTCCGCATGTAGGTGATGTAGCCGTTCTCGTACAGCCGCTGCGCGGTGCGCATGGTCCGCTGGGCGGTGAACCGCAGCTTGCGTCCGGCCTCCTGTTGCAGCGTGGAGGTGATGAACGGCGGGTACGGGCGTCGGGTGTAGGGGCGCTCATCGACGCTGGTGACCTCGAAGGTGGTTTCGGCCAGCGCGCCGGCGAGCGCGGTCGCCCGCTCCTCGGACAGGGCGAGTACGCCGTCTCGCGGCTGCCCGGTCTCGGCGGCGAAGTCGCGACCGGTCGCGATCCGGGTGCCGTCAAGGGCCACCAGCGTCGCGCCGAACGTCGCCGGTTCGTCGGCTCCGCCCGCCTTGTCGTCGGCTCCGCCCGCCGTCCTGTTGGCGGCCTTCCCGTCGATGCCGGTGTTGAAGACGCCGTCGATGTCCCAGTAGCCGGCGGTGACGAACCGCATCCGGGCCCGCTCGCGCTCGACCACCAACCGCGTCGCGACCGACTGCACCCGGCCGGCCGACAGCTTGGGCAGCACCTTCTTCCACAGCACCGGGCTGACCTCGTAGCCGTAGAGCCGGTCCAGGATCCGCCGCGTCTCCTGCGCGTCCACCAGGTCCATGTTGAGATCGCGGGTGCTGTCGACCGCGCTGCGGATCGCGGCCGGCGTGATCTCGTGAAAGACCATGCGCCGGACCGGGATCTTGGGGTTGAGCAGCTCGAGCAGGTGCCACGCGATGGCCTCGCCCTCGCGGTCCTCATCGGTCGCGAGATAGAGCTCGGAGGCGTCCTTGACCATGGACCTCAGCTTCGCGACGTGCGACTTCGAGTCGGGGCTGACGACGTACAGCGGCTCGAAGCCGTGGTCGACATCGACGCCGAGCCGCGCCCACGGCTCGCCCTTGTATTTGGCGGGTACGTCGGCGGCGTTGCGCGGCAGGTCGCGGATGTGGCCGAAGCTCGACTCGACGATGTAGTCGTCTCCGAGGTAGCCCGCGATCTTGCGCGCCTTCGTCGGCGACTCGACGATGACGAGTCGCCTCCTGTTCGAGGTAGCCACTGATCTCCTGGTCCTGAACGTGCCGTCGTGGCCGCCGGGGATCGCAGGCGAGCCGTCCGCGAGCGTACGACAGGTCGCGACCCGACGTGGTATCGGCCGGTTTGCGAGGGCACCGCCGACGCACTCCTTCCCGCGGAGGCGGCAGGGGCACCGCCGACGCACTCCTTCCCGCGGAGGCGGCCGGTGGCAGAGCTACGCCGCGGGGTGGCCGCGAGCTGCCGGTCCGCGGGTCAGCGCCCGACCGGCCATCCGAGCGCGGACGGAGGCGCGGCACCGACGTACTCCCGGAGGTGGCGAAGCGCCCGGCGGCTGGTGATCCGGAGTCCGGGACCGTCGGTGCGCGGGCCGACGTACGCCGTCGGCAGGCCGAGCGCCGCGAGCGCGGCCTGCAGACGGGTCATGCCTGCCGGGTCCAGGCCGGGCCCGTGCGGGTCGGCAACCCCGAGCAGGTAACCGTGCGGGCCGACCGAGCCGGCGGCGAGGACCCACAGCCGCAGCGAGGCACCGCTCAGCGCGAGCACGGCCGGCGGCCGCTGGCTGGCTCCGACCCGCCACTGCCGCGCCAGTGGTTGGAGCGCGGCGGTGAAGTCGGTGCGGACGGTCAGGGCACCCGCCGGAGGTTCTGCCGCGACGTCGGATCGCGATTCTGTCGGCGCCACCTCGCCGCCGACCCCGCGCGTGGCGAACTCCGCGAGCAGCAGGTCCGCACGCCACCGGCCGGGGACGATCAGCGAGAGCCGGGTCACCTTGTCGGCGTGGCCGGCCGAGGCCTGGTCATCACGGGTGACGAGCCGGCCGCCGGCGCACAGCACGCCCGCGAGATCGGCGATCTCGGGGCCCGCGTAACCCGCGGTGAGGAAGGAAAGCTGCTCGCTCACCCCGTCAACGCTACGAGGTCGACGGCGGCGGCGCCGAGTGCTCGTGCGGCGCGCCGTCCGGGGCGTCGTACGCCGTCCCGTTGTGGCGCTGGCGCGCGGTGCTGGGGCCGACCGCGACCGGCGCCGTGGTGACCGCGGCCGGCGTTCCGGCACCGCCGGGCGGTTCCGCGTCCAGGCCGGCGCCTCGGCGCTTGGAGACGACGATCGCGCCGGCGACGATCCCCAGCGCGGTGACCGCGAGGATGATCCGCAGTGGGGCGTTGGCGCTGTCGCCGACGGACAGCTTGACGATCGCCGGCGCGACGAGCACTGCGACGAGATTCATGACCTTGATCAGCGGGTTCAGCGACGGGCCGGCGGTGTCCTTGAAGGGGTCGCCGACGGTGTCACCGATGATCGTGGCCCCGTGCGCCTCGCTGCCCTTGCCGCCGTACGCACCGTCCTCGACGAGCTTCTTGGCGTTGTCCCAGGCACCACCGGAGTTGGCGAGGAAGATCGCCATCAGCACGCCCGCACCGATCGCTCCGGCGAGGTAGCCGGCGAGCGGCCCCACGCCGAGCAGGAAACCGACGATGACGGGCCCGAGCACGGCCAGCAGGCCGGGGGTGGCGAGCTCCCGCAGCGAGTCACGGGTGCAGATGTCCACGACGCGGCCGTACTCCGGCTTCTGCGTCCCGTCCATGATCCCGGGGTGGTTGTGGAACTGCTCGCGGACCTCGAAGACGACCCGGCCGGCGGCGCGGGAGACCGCGCTGATGGCCAGCCCGGAGAACAGGAAGACGGCCGCCCCGCCGATAATCACGCCGACCAGGTTGTTGGGGTGGGACAGGTCGAGACTGAAGGACAGCTGGGTCAGCCGGCCGGGGTGGCCCTGGTTGGTGATCTTGTCCAGGGCGGTCCGCACGGCGGTGTTGAAGGAACCGAAGAGCGCGGTGGCCGCGAGTACGGCGGTCGCGATGGCGATGCCCTTGGTGATGGCCTTGGTGGTGTTGCCCACCGCGTCGAGGTCGGTGAGGATCTGCGCGCCGCGCTCGTCGATGTCGCCGGACATCTCGGCGATGCCCTGGGCGTTGTCGCTGATCGGGCCGAAGGTGTCCATCGAGACGATCACGCCGGCGGTGGTGAGCAGGCCGCAGCCGGAGAGGGCGACGGCGAAGAGCGAGACCGCGATCGAGCCGCTGCCGAGCAGGAAGACGACGAAGACGCCGGCGGCAAGGAGCAGCGCGGAGTAGACCGCCGACTCGAGGCCGAGCGAGATGCCGGACAGGATGACGGTGGCCGGTCCCGTCCGCGAGCTGGCCGCGACGTCCTTGGTCGGCTTGCGCGCGGTGTCGGTGAAGTAGCCGGTGAGCTGCTGGATCGCAGCCGCGATCGCGATACCGATGAGGACCGCGAGGAAGGCGATGACGGCGGGGTTGCCCTTGGGGTTGTCGGCGGTGCTGCCCAGCGAGCCGAAGGAACTCGGCAGGTAGGTGAAGGCCGCGATCGCGACCAGGGCAAGGGAGACGGCGGCCGAGAGGAAGAAGCCGCGGTTGATCGGGACCAGGCCGCTGCGGTCGGACTCCCGCAGCTTGGTGGTGAGGATCCCGACGACCGAGCTGATGACGCCGGCGCCGGCGATGACCAGCGGGAAGACCAGACCCTTCGCGCCGAAGGCGACGTGGCCGAGGATCAGCGCCGCGACGAGCGTCACGGCGTACGACTCGAACAGGTCCGCGGCCATGCCGGCGCAGTCACCCACGTTGTCGCCCACGTTGTCGGCGATCGTCGCCGGGTTGCGTGGGTCATCCTCGGGAATGCCGGCCTCGACCTTGCCGACCAGGTCCGCGCCGACGTCGGCGGCCTTGGTGAAGATGCCGCCCCCGACCCGCATGAACATGGCCAGCAGCGCGCCGCCGAATCCGAAGCCCTCCAGCACGGTGGGTGCGTGCTGGTTGAAGATGAGGAGTACGACGGCGGAGCCGAGCAGCCCGAGGCCGATCGTGATCATCCCGACGATGCCGCCGGTGCGGAACGCGATCTGGAAGCCGCGGACGGCGCCGGAGTCGCGCGCTGCGGCCGCGACGCGCACGTTGGAGCGGGTGGCAAAGGTCATGCCGATGAAGCCGACGGCCGCCGAGAAGGACGCGCCGACCACGAAGAACAGCGCCCGCCCGATCCGCACCGCCCACCCGCCGTCGTTGACCGGCAGCAGCAGCAGGACGACGAAGACGATCGCCGCGAAGAGGATCAGCGTCCGGAACTGCCGGTTGAGGAACGCGCGCGCGCCCTCCTGCACCGCCTGCGCGATCTCCTGCATCCGCGGCGTGCCCTGGGGCGTCTTCATGACCTGACGGGTCAGGTAGACGGCGAAGCCGAGCGCGGCGAGCGCGACCAGCAGCAGCACCGACACGAGGGCATAGTCGCCGCCGCCGATCGAGCCGGCATCGGCCAGCGTGCGACCTGCCTCGAGGTGCGGCCGGGTCATGAGTCCTCCCAGGGATCACCCAGTTGCGAGTTGAGCGCTCATCGCGACGTTGCCTGGTGAGGCAGTGCCGCATCAGGACCAGCGCCACGTCAGGACCAGCGCCACGTCAGGACCAGCGCCGCATCAGGAACAGTGCCGGGTCGGCCGGGATCGCGGCGTACCGGTGCTGCACCGCCCAGGAACGAGCGCACGGGCCGAACGGCCGGCGGAGTACGCCGCTTGGCCGAACGGGCCACGCGGCGGGAGTCTATGGGAATCCGCCGGGCTTGTGGTGCCCGGGCCGAAATCTCGACCTTCCGCACGTGTCGCCGCGCCGACCGCGAGTGGGGTGCATCGTGCACCGATTCGGTGCACGATCCGTCCAGTCCCGTGCCGAGAGCGTGCGTCGGCAGCCCGTGCGAGAGTGACCCTGTGGCGTCTTCGGTGCCGACAGGGTGCGGTACGACGGGCCAGCAGTTGCTGGCGAGGGTCCGTCGGGGCGCGGTCGGCGCCGATGACGACGGACCGATCACCCACGTCGAGGCCGTTCCCGCGCGGCCGGGACGGCGTACCGACTGGCCCCGGTGGGCGTCGCCGCTGCTCGTCTCCCGGCTCACGGCGCGCGGGATCGCCGGGCCCTGGGCGCACCAGGCGGAGGCCGCAACGCGGTTGTGGGACGGACAGTCGATCATCATCTCGACCGGGACCGCCTCGGGGAAATCGCTCGCCTACCTGCTGCCCGTGCTCTCGGCCCTGCTCGAGGACGAGCGGGCCACCGCGCTCTACCTCTCCCCGACCAAGGCGCTGGCGGCCGATCAGCTCCGGTCGATCCGTGCGCTGGCCCTCGCCTCGGTGCGGGCGGCGGCGTACGACGGGGACACCCCCCGGGAGGAACGCGACTGGGTGCGGGCACACGGGCGCCTGGTGCTCACCAATCCGGACATGCTGCACGCCGGGATCCTGCCGATGCACGCCAAGTGGTCATCGTTCCTGCGCCGGCTGCGCTACGTCGTCGTCGACGAGTGCCACGGCTATCGCGGTGTCTTCGGCTCGCACGTCGCGCACGTCCTGCGCCGGCTCCGCCGCGTGTGCGCGCGCTACCGGTCCGAGCCGGTCTTCTGCCTCGCGTCCGCCACCGTGTCGGACCCGGCCACCTCCGCGAGCCGGCTGGTCGGGATGGCGCTGCACGCCGTGACCGATGACGCGTCGCCGCACGGGGCGAGCACCTTCGCGCTGTGGGAGCCGCCGCTGTCGGCGCTGCTCGGCGAGCATGATGCGCCGGTACGCCGGCCGGCGACGACCGAGACGGCCCGCCTGCTGGCCGACCTGGTCGTGGAGGGTGCGCGGACGCTCGCCTTCATCCGGTCCAGGCGGGGCGCCGAGGTGGTTGCGCGGTCGGCCGCGCGGTCGCTCGCCGCCGTCTCGCCGCGCCTCGCCGGCCGCGTCGCGGCGTACCGGGCCGGCTATCTCGCCGAGGAGCGGCGCGAGCTCGAGGCGGCGCTGTCCGACGGGCGGCTGCTCGGCGTCGCTGCCACCAACGCGCTCGAGCTCGGGATCGACATCACCGGCTTGGATGCCGTGGTGCTGTGCGGATTCCCGGGCACCATTGCCTCGTTGCGGCAGCAGGCCGGCCGCGCCGGCCGCGCCGGCCGCGACGCGCTGGCCGTCTTCGTCGCCCGCGACGACCCGCTCGACACCTATCTGGTGCACCATCCCGATGCGATCTTCGGGCGCCCGATCGAAGCGACGGTGCTCGATCCGACCAACCCCTACGTCCTCGGCCCGCAGCTGGTGTGCGCGGCGCACGAGCTGCCGCTCACAGAAGCGGACCTGCCGCTCTTCGATGCCGAGGCGGCCGGCCCGGTCCTCGCCGATCTCGTCCGCCGCGGCCTGCTCAGGCACCGGCCCACCGGGTGGTACGCCGCGTCCCGCGATCGGCTCGCCGTCGACATCCGCGGCACCGGCGGCGAACCGGTGCGGATCGTCGAGGGAGCGACCGGCCGGCTGCTCGGGACCGTCGACCCGGCGGCCGCGCATCACACCGTGCATGCCGGCGCGGTCTACCTGCACCGGGGCGAGTCGTATGTCGTCGACGAATTCGACCTCGAGGACGCCGCCGCTCTGGTGCACGCCGACGAGCCGGACTGGACGACCTCGGCCCGCGACGTGACCGACATCGCGATCCACGAGACGCTGCGCACCCGTCAGGCCGGGCCCGTGTCGCTCGGCTTCGGGTCGGTCGACGTCACGAACCAGGTCGTGTCCTACCTGCGGCGGCGGCTCGGTTCCGGCGAGGTGCTCGAGGAGGTGCCGCTCGCGCTCCCGCCTCGTACCCTGCGCACCCGCGCCGTCTGGTACGCCGTCACCGCGGAGGCGCTCGCTGCCGCCGGACTGGCCCGGCCGGACGTGCCCGGCGCGGCCCACGCCGCCGAGCACGCAGCGATCGGCCTGCTGCCGCTCGTCGCGACGTGCGATCGCTGGGACGTCGGCGGCGTCTCGACCGCGCTGCACGAGGACACCGGAATGGCCACCGTGTTCGTCTACGACGGGCATCCCGGCGGTGCCGGCTTCGCGGCCCGCGGCTACGAGGCGATCGACACCTGGCTGGCCGCAACCCGCGCGGCTATCACCGCCTGCGAGTGCGAGACCGGCTGCCCGTCGTGCGTGCAGTCCCCAAAATGCGGCAACGGCAACGACCCGCTGGACAAGGCCGGCGCGGTTCGCCTGTTGAGCCTCGTCCTTCGGGCGATCGGCGATCCGAGCCACTGAAAGTCGGCGCGCCGTCTCCGGCGCGCCCGCATCTCGGCGCGCGGCGTCGACGCGGCATCGCGTGCCATCCTTTGAAGCAACGGTCCTGCTCCATCCGAGGGGCCGGCTGTCCGATCGGGAGGTGCCTGTGGCAGTCGCTGGTGGTGTGTTCCTCGTCATCGCGACGGTGCTCGTCGTCGCGGCGCTGGCGAGCAACACCAAGTCGGTCGATGTCCACCTGTTCGGGATCGACATCTCCGGCATATCCGTCGGGGCCGTCTTCATCGGCGGCATGATCACGACGATCCTCGCCGTGCTCGGCCTCATCCTTTTCATCGCCGGCATGCGCCGCAACCGGCGCAAGCGGGTCGAGCGCAAGAGCCTTCAGAAGGAGAACAGGCGGCTCAACACCCAGCCGACGAGCACCCTCTCCGATCTGCAGACTCCGGCCTCGCCCGACTCCAACGGCTCCTCCGGCGACGTCCCCGACTTCACCAAGGACCCGCCCGACAAGCGCTGATCGGTCCGACGCGCGATCCACTCCGGACGATGCCGTTATCGACCTCCGGACGGTGCGGGGCCGGCTCGCGCCCGGCCGACCGCCGTGAACCGACCTGGGACGACACTGCTCACAGCGACCGCGGCCGACACGAACGCGTCGGTGCCGTCGATCCGGCAGCTCAGCACGCGGGCGCCGTTGGCCGCCGCGATCGTCGCGGCCCGACCGCAGGCGACCGACTCGCCCTCGATCACCGAACCTGCCGCCGCCAGCGCGGCGAAGTCGGCCGCCGCCTCCGCGCGGTGCCGGGCGACCACGGCGAGGCCGCGATACATCCCGATGAGGCCACACACGACGACGATCAGCGTGATGGCCAGCACCCAGATCGTGCCGCTGCCATCGTCGCTGGGCCGGCGCCCTCGGGCGGTCTCACCGATCACGGGCGGCCCGGCTCGCGCAGCGCGACGGCCGTGGCCGACACGGTGAATCCGGGCAGGAACGTCCCCAGCGGGCGCACGACCGCCCGGACCACGGCGCGCACCTGACCTGGACCCGACGACACGAAGATCGACGCGCCACGCGGGGCGGTGGCCGCGGCGTAGCCCCGTGCACCACCGTCATCACCCCGTGCGGCCGCCCGCGCCGCCTCCCGCGCGGCGTCGACGCACCGCAGCTGTGCGCTGATCACGGCCACCGCGGTGAGCGCGAACGCCAGCAGCACGACCAGCGCCGGCAGCGCGACCGCGACCTCGGCCGTCACCATTCCCGAGTCGGTCCGCAGCCGCGAAAACCGATGCCGCACCGGCGATCCGCGACCGGCCGGACCGCTGACCGGGACAGAGTCTGCCCTGCCGGCGGACGGCCGAATCCCGGATCGCCGACCGGTCACAGCTTGACCGACAGGGCGGACCTGATGATCGAGCTGAGCGCGCTCATCACCGCGCTGCTGGTCACCACCTTGTAGAGAACGGCGGCGAATGCGACGGCCGCGACCGTGCCCACGGCGTACTCCGCTGTGCTCATCCCACTGTCACCGACCAGCCGGCGGGACACGATCGCGCGCACCCGCCCCCAGGTCCGGTGCATCGTTGCTGTCATGGAGCCTCCCTCGGGACCGCCGCGGCGGTGGATCCGCCCGGCGCTGCACCGAGACTCGCCGATTCGCAGCAGCCGAGGACCTCCCCAGCCGAACCGGTGGATGACCGATACCGCTGTGCACACCCGCCCCCCGTCGAGCCGAACCTGTGCTATGCGCTCGGATTGCCGGCCGGGGTAGTGCCGGCCGGGGTAGTACAAACTCGTGTGCTGCGGGCTCGGTGTGACACCGGATTCACGCGATGGCGTGCCGGAGCACGCCGACCACGACCGGTACGACGCCGATCGCGACGAATGCCGGAAGGAAGCACAGGCCCAGCGGCAACATCGCAAGGACAGACGCGCGCCGCGCCGACCGAGCCGTGCGCTCGACCCGATCACGACGCACCTCGTCGGCGGCAACGTCGAGACCGGCTGCGATCGCGCTTCCGGTCTCACCGGCGCGGCACACCGCGCGGGCCACCGGCGCGAGCACAGGATCGTCGGCACAATCGCGCCAGGCGATCTGCGGCTCGGCGCCGAGCGTGCTCAGCGCGGCCACCCGTCCGATCTGGGCCTGCAGGGACCCACCGACCGCGTCGGCGGCGACCGCCAACGCCCGCCCCGGTGCGAGCCCGGCCCGCAGCGCCACCGCCGCCAGCTCGAGCAGCACCGGCAGGTCGCGGTCACGCGCCGGATCCGGTCTCGGCCGGGCGCTGCCCGGCAGCCGCGGCACCGCGACCTCCGCGGCGAGCGCTGCGGCCAGGCCCGCGACCGATCCGAACCAGCCGCCGAAGAGCGCCACCGTCGCCGCCAGGCAGGCGACGCCAACAAGATGAGCCACCAGCCGGGGGCTCAGCTGGCGCTGGTCGTGATGTGGTGGGTGATGCGGCGCCCGGCCACCCGAGAGCGTCCGGCCACCCGAGAGCGTCCGGGCACGCGAGCGGGCCAGCGCCGACGACGTACGACGCCCCGGCCAGCACACCAGCGCCAGCGCCACGACGATCGGCACCGTGGCGGACCCGTTCACTGCACCGACCGCACGATCCACTCGGTCCAGGCCAGGCCGGCCGCGTCGAGCACGGTCCCGACCACCAGGGCTGCCTGCCCGATCGACGTCCGGGTCAGCGTGTGCACGGGGTCGGTGCCGAGCATCGAGCCGAGCGCGATGCCGACCACCGGCAGGACCGCGAGCAGCACCGCGGTCGCCCGCGGACCGGCCAGCTCAACGGACAGATCGCGACGGAGTGCGGCCGCGGCGCGTACGTCACGCTCGACCGCGCCGACCACGTCGGCCAGGGCCGATCCGGTCGCACCGCTGACCGTCCAGGCCGCAGCGAGGCGGTGCAGGCCGGCGCCGACGTCGTCGGGAGATCGGCTGCGGCGTGCCCGGTCCGGCGACGGGCCCGTGGCGGCCACCACGCGCGCGTGGCGCCGGCCGGCCGGGCGCACGGCCTCGCGCATGGTTGCGCCGGCGGGCCCGACCATGCCGGGGGCCGCGTCACCGGCAACCGGCCGGCCGTCATTCGCTGCGCACTCACGCAGGACCTGCGTGGGGTCGCCGCCGAGCGTCGCGACCGACGCGGCCATCGTCAGGGCGCGGGCCACGCGCCCAGGGGAGGAGGCGGCGCCGGGGGGCTGGCCGCCGGAGCCGGACCCTGCCGTCTTCCCGTGCGGTGGCCCGGGATCGGCACTCTCGCCGGAGCGGACCGCCGCGTCGGAGAGCGTTTGGGCGGCGTCGCGAAGCGCAGCACCCGGTGCCGCGCCGGCCCGCAGCTCGCCGACCAGCGCCTCGACCGACTCCACCAGGGCCGCGACCTCGCGGGCCGCGGCCCGCCGGGAGAGGGTGGCGACCACCATGCGCGTCGCCATGGCGCACAGCAGCGCAGCACAGCAGGCGACCACGACCCCGCAGCTGAGGAACCCGGCCACCCCGCCCGCGATCGCCGCATGCAGCGGCGCGCTGCGCGGTGCGGTCAGGCGCGCCAGCCGGGACGCGGCCGGGGCAGCTGCGGGTCGCGCACCGGGCCGCAACGCGCGCGCCCGCGCCGCCGCCGGATGCTGGACCGGATACGCCAGCAGGGCCAGCCCCAGGAGGCCGCACACGGCCGCCGGGCCGGTCATGCCGGGCCAGCGGTGGAAGGCGTCCCCGCGATCGCGCCGCCCAGCGCGTCTGGGCCGAACCCGCGATCGCCGAGGAGCCGGCGCAGCCGACCCGCGCCGGGCACGGGCCCACCGTCGCGGCGCCAGCCGGCGAGCACCTGCACTCTCGCGTCCGCGCGGCCGAGCACGCAGATCTCCGCGACCCGCCGCACGCCGGCGCGATCTCGCGCCAGGTGGATCGCGACCTGCAGCGCCGCGGCCGCCTGACTGTGCAGCGCCGCCGCGTCGAGCCCGCCGAGCCCGCCGAGCGCTTCGAGTCGGGCCGGGAGTTCGGTCGCGCTGTTGGCGTGCACCGTCCCGCAGCCGCCGTCGTGCCCGGTATTGAGCGCCATCAGCAGCTCCACCACCTCGCCGCCGCGAACCTCTCCGACGACGATCCGATCGGGCCTCATCCGCAGCGCCTGCCGGACCAGATCGCGCAGGGTCACCGAGCCGGCACCCTCGATGTTGGCCGGACGGGTGATCAGGCGTACGACGTGGCGGTGCCGCGGCCGGAGCTCGCCGGCGTCGTCGGCGATGACGATGCGTTCGGCCGGATCGACCAGATCCAGCAGGCAACCGAGCAGGGTCGTCTTGCCGGTGCCCGTGCCACCGGTGACCAGGAAGGCGATCCGCGCCGCGACGATCGCCCGCAACACGGCCGCGCCCCGTTCATCGACGGTGCCTCGGCGGACTAACCCGTCAAGATCGAGCGCCCGCCGCCGCATCACCCGCAGCGAGAGGCAGGCGCCGTCCGCCGCGACGGGGGGCAGGATCGCGTGCACGCGGATCCCGTCGCCGATCGTCGCGTCGACCCACGGCTGGGCATCGTCGAGCCGTCGCCCCGCCAGCGCCGCCAACCGCTGGGCCAGCCGGCGTACCGCCGCCTCGTCGGCGAACCGCACCGGCGCGCGCTGCAGCCCGCCGCCCCGATCGATCCACACCTGATCCGGCGCGTTGACCAGCACGTCGGTCGTCTCCGGGTCGGCCAGCAGCGGCTCCAGCGGTCCGGCGCCGACGAACTCCGACTGCGCCGCCCGCACCAACTCCAGCAGCGCGGTGTCCCCGACCAGGCCGCCGGTCTCCTCGCGCAGCACGGACGCGACCGCGGCCGGTGATGCCTGACCTGCACCCCGGGCCAGGCGGCGGCGCACCCGATCGGCCAGCGCCGGATCGAGCGGATGACGCTCTCTCACCCGGCCACCGCCGCGGGTGACGGCATCTCGAGGTAACCGAAGATGCGCCGCGCACACGTCAGCAGCGGCCCGCGACTCCGCGTGCCGGGCAGCTCCCCTCGATCGATCGCGGCCGCCAACCCGCGCTCACGCCCGAGTGTCGTGATCAGCGGCAGCCCGGCCAGATCCGCCAGGAGGCGCGGGTCGAGCCGGGACGATCGGCAGCTGCGTACGACGAGCCCGGCGCGCGCCGTCGCGGCCCGCACCTCACCCGCGACCACCATCGATGCCGCCGCCGCGCGGACGTCCGCCGGGCACACGACGCACACCAGATCGGCCAGCCCGAGGAGCGCCGCCTGCTCCCGGACGGCCCAGCGCGGCAGGTCGATCACGGTCGTGCCGCCGGCTCGCGCCAGCGACATGACCACCGACAGGGCGGCCTCCGGGGGCACCGGATCGGCGGACGGGTGGTGCGGCGGATCCGACGGCACTCCACCCCAAACCGGGCCGCCTGCCCGGGTCCGGGCCGGCGCGAGGACCGCCACGCTCTCGACGCTCGGCAATGCCGCACGTATGGCCGGCCCTGACAGCCGGCCCTCCGCATCGTGCAGTGCCGGCCAGCGCAGCCCCGACGCCGTCTCGGCGCCGATCAGCAGGTCGGCCCCGCCGCCGACCGTGTCGAGGTCGACAAGGGTGGCGACCTCGCCGGACCGTGCCGCCGTGACGGCGAGCGTCGCCGCGAGCATCGATGCGCCGGCCCCACCGCAGCCGCCCACGGCGCACACCACGTCGCCGACACCCGAGGACCGGTCCGCCGTCTCACCGAGCCGGCGTACCAGCCCGTCCTCGCCGAACGGCAGCACGTAGACACCGTCGGCACCGAGACGCAGCGCCGATTCCCATTCGGCCGGCGACAGCTCCTGACGCGCAATCACCACGGCCGGTCGCCGCCGGGCCAGATCCGACCGCGCGCACAG
Organism: Mycobacteriales bacterium; assembly: GCA_038253135.1. Lineage (GTDB taxonomy): Bacteria > Actinomycetota > Actinomycetes > Mycobacteriales > QHCD01 > JBBSHJ01. The sequence continues at coordinate 32,040 of JBBSHJ010000025.1, forward strand.
GTCGAGCACGTCCGCGCCGACAAGCACCAGGGGCGCACAAGACCACGCCGCCCGCGCGGTGACCACGTCCCCCGCGACGGCAGCATCCACCCGGGCCGCGGCCGCGAGGCGCAGGCAATCATCGAGCAGATCCGGCGATCCGGTCACGACGAGCGGCTGCCGGAGGTCCGCCGGCGGCGCGGCCACCGCACCGACCGCCCGATCCGATCGCATTGAGATCCTCCCGCCCGCTACGGACGGCCGCGCCGGCCGCCACGCACCGAGCACACCCCACCGACCGCGTCGAAAACGGGATCCGGCCGAGCCTGTGGATCGCGTGCGCGCCTGTGGACGGCGTACGACGGCGGGCGCCGCGTCGTGCTAGGCGAGCGGCCCGAAGCGAGCGGCCCGAAGCGGCGGATCAGCACGCCGGTGCCGACGCGGCGACCGGAGAAAGGGGCGACCCCCATCTCGGGGGGAGAGACGGGGGCCACCAAAGTCCGGCTCCGGGGGGTTGAGCCGGACGTTTGTAACGTACTGACAGTACCTCCTGCCACATGCTTGTGCCGAGCGAACCACGTGGACTTCCGCGAACCACCCGGACAGATGCACCCGGCGCTCGGCCAGAGGCCTCCGTATCGTTGACCTGATGGACCGCACCGCCGCCTTCTTCGATCTCGACAAGACGATGATCGCAACGTCGGCGCCGCTCGCCTTCGTCCGGCCGATGCGCGCGGCCGGATTGCTCACGCGCCGGTCGACCGCCCGCGCGGTCTGGGCCAAGCACGTCTATCTCCGCCGGAGCGCCGACGCCAACCTCATGACTCGCATAAAGCGGGCAACTGCCGCAAATATCGTCGGGCTTCCGGTCGACCGAATTCGGACGATAGTCCGCAAAGAGGTTGATCGACTCATCGTTCCGCTGATCTATCCCGAGGCTCGTGAATTGCTGGCCGGGCCCCGTGGACGCGGCCACGAGCTCGTGCTGGTGTCGAGTTCGGGGCTCGACGTTGTGCAGCCGATCGCCGCCGTGCTCGACATTCCGCACGTCATCGCCACCAGGATGAGCGTCGCCGACGGCCGCTACACGGGCGAACTCGATTACTTCGCCTATGCCGAAGAAAAGGTGCGAGCGGTACGCCGAATGGCGGACGAGCGCGGGTACGATCTCGCGTCCAGCTTCGCCTACTCCGATTCGATCACGGACGAGCCGCTGCTGCGGTGTGTCGGCCATCCGGTCGCGGTGAACCCGGACCGGCGATTGCACGAGCTCGCGATCCGTGCCGGCTGGCCGATCCGCGACTTCGCCCGCCCGCGGCGGCAGCCGACCCTCATCAGGACGGGTATCTCGCGCAGGCTCGGTCGGTCCGACCGACGCGGCCCGGATGCCTTCTTCGACTGACCCCTTCCGCTCCGCGCCAGGACGGCGTACAAAAGGAGACGAAGTACCGATCGTCTCGGCGGACACCGGGTTTCCGGAGTCTCACCGTCTCGATCGGGCGGGCAACCGGGCTACCCACGCGCGGCCGGCCACGTGAGGCACGTCGACTCGAGCCGAGAGGCCAGGTCGGACGAGATATGCTGCACGCTTGATCACCCGGTGAGCCCGCGGCTGGGGCGGCACATCCCCGATGTGCCGTCCCAGCCGTGTGCAAACCAAACCTAGTCGCAACGGATTTTCGGCCTCGTGCCGAGAAAATCCGTCATCTCCGCTCCGGCTGCTCCCGCCGGCGGCTCATCCGCGGGCCACGGACTCGCAGATCGCCAGCCCCTCCTGCGCCCCGCGTTCGGCCGCCGCGCAGCAATGCCGCAACCAGCGGGCCACGCCATCCGCGCCGCCGCCCGCGTAGGCGCTGAGCGCGGCGGCGTACTCAGCCGCGTCCTCTCGATGCCCGACCTCGGGCACGGTCAGAGCCCTGGGGTCGAGCCCGCGAACGATCATCACGAGCCGCGCCGCCGCTCGGGCCACGATGCCGGATTCGGCACCGAACGCCCGTAGGGAAAGGATTTCGGCGTGTACGACGGCGGCCTCGAGGACGGCCGGCACGCCCGTGTCGGCAACCACGAGACGTCGTACGCCGTCCAGCCGGCTCGCGATCCGCTCGCCGGCGACCGGCCGGCCGACGCGGTCGGGATCCGCGCCGGCGGGAGCGGCGAGCAGATGCAGCCGGGCGAGCGCTTGCGCGGGCGCCAGCCGCCACGTGCCCGCGAGCGACCCGAGCGCCTCGTGAGCGCGAAGGGCCCCGTGCAGCCGCGGATCGGCGTCGGCGCGTACGTCGGCCCACGCGCCGTCGTACCCCGACAACGACGCGGACGCCCAAGCCGCGCGGAGCAGCGACTCGGCGCTGACCTGGGCACTGCGCCGGCGCAGGATCCGGTGCCGGAGCAGTGCGTCGGTGCGTGATCGGGCTTGCTCCGCGGCCGCGGGCATCCCGGGCAGGTCGAGCAGCCCGGCCAGCGATGGGACGCTCATCGGCCCCACGATATCCGCGTCGCCGCCCACCCGCCCGACCCGAGATCGTGGCGGAGCCTGGCCACCAGCACAGGTCTCCTTGCCGGACCCGGGGTCGAGGGCTCCGGTGCTTGGTTGCCCTGGTGGTCGCTACGCGTTTGCCCGGAAATGGGGCAGAGGGGTGCGCGTAGTCACCAGGGCTCGGCGGAGCCGCTGACGTGGCGCGCGTCGTCCGGCCGGCGACAGCGGCACGTGCGGTTCGGACTAGCGACGGCGGGCGGCGGCCTGCAGGTTGCGGGCCATCGACCGGAAGGCCGCACGCAGCTCCTCCGGCTCCAACACGGTGATCGGCCACGGCGTCTGGGCCAGGTGCGAGGCCAGCATCTCCAGCCGGTTCGCCCCCGCGGACACGAGGCTCTGGTCGCCGTCGTACTCCTCGACCGAGGCCACCAGCTGCGGAAACCAGCGCCGGACCTCGGAGACCGGCGCGTCGACAACGATCTTGGCGACATAGGCGTAAGGCGACAGGCTGATCGCCCGCCGGACGAATTCCGCCGCATCCGGCGCCGGCCGGGGCTCGAAGCGCCACCCTCCTGCCCGCACGCGGTCCATCCGGTCGAGCCGGAAGGTGCGCCAGTCCTCCCGGTCGAGGTCGAACGCCATGAGGTACCACCGCCGCCCGGTCGCCACCAGTCGATAGGGCTCGGCCCGCCGCTGGCTCTTCTCACCCCCGGAGCTGGTGTAGGAAAAGGCGATCCGCTCCGTCTCACGGCACGCCCGGGCCACGACGAGCAGCGTGGTCGAGTCGACCGGGTCCTCGACGCCGCCGAACGTGCCCGTCAGTGTGGTGGTGGAGTCGTGGATGGCATTGACGGTACGGCGCAGCCGGGCCGGCAGGATCTGGTCCAGCTTGGCCATCGTGCGCACCGCCGATTCGCCGATGCCGGCCACCGTCCCGCCGGCGGCGAGCCGGAGGCAGACCGCGACGGCGACGGCCTCCTCGTCGTCGAGCACGAGAGGCGGCAGAGCCTTGCCGGCGCCGAGCCGATAACCGCCGCCGACGCCCTGGCTGGCACGCACGGGATACCCGAGCTCCCGGAGCCGGTCGATGTCCCGGCGGATGCTTCGCGGGGTAACGCCGAGCCGGTCGGCCAGCTCGGTGCCCGACCATGTCGGTCGGGACTGCAGCAGCGACAGCAGCCGCAGCGCGCGCTCGGTCGGGTCGGTCACGGCCAGGATTCTCTCACGGTCAAGCGGACAGGATCTGTCCTCTATCGCTGCCATCCTTCGTCTATGACGACGACAACGCGAGCCATTGACTGGCACGGACAACTCCTCGAGCAGCTCGACTGGCACTGGCGGGTGCAGGCCCGGCCGCGGCTCGACGGTCTCACCGACGACGAATACCGCTGGGAACCGGTGGCCGGCGCCTGGAATGTCCGGCCGCGTGGCACGGGCACCGCGCCCATGCAGGTCGGCTCGGGCGAATTCACCTGTGATTACGCCTATCCCGAGCCGGATCCGGCTCCGGTGACGACGATTGCGTGGCGGCTGGCCCATATCACGGTCGGCGTTTTCGGCGCGCGCAGTGCCAGCCATTTCGGCGGCCTCGAATTCGACTACGAGAAATACGACTACCCGGGTACGGCGTCCGGCGCGCTTGCCGATCTGGACGCAACGTACGCGAGCTGGAAGGACGGCGTCGCCAACCTCGACGCCGACGGCCTCGCCGCTCCGGTCGGCCCGGCCGAGGGTCCGTGGGCGGAGAGCCCGATGGCCAATCTCGTCTTCCACATCAATCGGGAGGCGATCCATCACCTCGGCGAAATCGCGCTGCTGCGCGACCTCTACGCCCACCGTTGAGCCCGAACCGTCGAAGACAGCCGAGCCAACCAACGCCAATCTCGAAGTGAGGATCACGCCATGCCAGGACACGCACCGCCCATCGCCGATGAGCGCGAGGGCCTCACTGCCTTCCTTCGCCAGCAGCAGGACGCGTTCCGGGTCGTCGGCTACGGGCTGACCGACGAGCAGGCCGGCCTGTCTCCGACGCCGAGCACGCTCAGCATCGGCGGTCTGATCAAGCATGCGACCGCCGTGCAAGCGCAGTGGCTGGCCACCGCGACGGCCGCTCCCGACCGGCCGGCGCCCGATCCGCGCACCAGCCAGGAGCGCTGGGCGGCGTACGCCGCGGAATTCACCTTCACGGCAGGGGAATCGCTGCCGGACCTTCTGGCGCGATTCGACGAGGTGGCCGCACAGGTCTTGGCCGCGGTCGGCCGCCTCGATCCCTCGACGCCCGTGCCGGTCCCGCCCGCGCCGTGGTTCCCCAAGGACCTGGACGCGTGGTCGATCCGGTGGGTGTGGTTCCACCTCATCGAGGAACTCGCCCGGCACGCCGGCCACGCCGACATCATCCGCGAGGCGATCGACGGCGGGACCCTGTACGAGCTGATGGCCGGGTACGAAGGCTGGCCGGCGACCGATTGGCTCACGCCCTGGACTCCCAAGCAGGCCGATCCGGCCTGAGCCCCCCGCCCGAACCTCCCCGGCTGGCGGGCACTCCCTCGGACGGACTCGCGGCGCGCCGGTTGATCGGTCACCCGCCTTCCGGCGGCAGCCAGGAACCCGGATGGCGGCAGCGGCGGCCGGCGTACGGCGCGGCCGGAGCGCGCGGCGCATGACGACGCGCGTCTAGAGAGACCCCGTCCGATGGGCCACAATTAGCGGTATGCCCAGGCCTGACGTCGTCTCGGTCAATCGCGACCGTGCCCATCGCTTCAGCAAGCAAGCCGTGGAGAGCGTCCGGCTGCTCGTCGGCCTTGGGGTCGAGGGCGATGCTCATCTCGGTCGGACGGTGCAGCATCTCAGCCGGGTACGCCGTGACCCGGATCAGCCCAACCTGCGCCAGGTGCACCTGATTCATGCCGAGCTGCATGACGAGCTGCGCTCGGCCGGATTCGACATCGAGGCGGGCGGGATCGGCGAGAACGTGACGACGCGCGGCGTCGACCTGCTCGCCCTGCCTACCGGTACGCTGCTCCGGCTCGGACCCGATGCGGTGATCGAGATGACCGGCCTCCGCAACCCGTGCACGCAGATCGAGAAA
>JBBSHJ010000026.1:0-37372 GCA_038253135.1 Mycobacteriales bacterium
CTGTGAGCCGCGGCCACCGCGGCGATCTCGTTGTTCCACACAAACACCGAATGTCGCCCGGTGGCCGTGCACACCCACGGCAGACACGCCGCCCCCACCCACCATCGACCGAAGATCACGAACTACGGCTGTCGTACTAGGTTGCCATCCATGGTGACGGCGAGCGGGAGCCCGGCAATCGAGCTGGAAGTCAGCGATTGCACGGTGCGGATATCCAACCCGGATCGGGTGTATAGGGAAGGGTCACAGAGGTCACAAGGTCACAACCGACTGATCGATGTGACCTCTGTGACCTCTTCATAGGGAGCCGGTCCTAGCAGCGGTGGCAGGTAGCGCTGCCAGGGATCGCGGAGGTCGTCGGCCCGGTAACCTTTTGCCGCCCGATCGCCAACGCGGACGCTGCCTCTGGTCACGCCGTAGCCGCGCAGCCGGGTCGCGAGCCCGCGGGCGTCGAGCGGCTTACCGCGCAGATCGGCCCAGGGCGCCTCGTCGAGACTGTGCAGCGCCGCGAGGATGGTCTCGGTGAGCATGGCGTCGGCCTCGCCGAACACGGTCCGCAGGTCGGCGAGCAGCCGCACGCCGAGGCTCGGAGTGCTCTCCTTCGATTCGGTCACAAGCGTCACAGCGGCGGCGCGAGCTCGATCGGGCCAGTCGCCGCCGGCCGCGTCAGCGATGGTCAGCAACGCCTCCCAGATGTCGGCATCACGGTCTTCGATACCGGCCGGCATCACCGGCCATGCACCGGTGATGCCCGCGCAGATCCTCGCCACCCATTCTGCGACCCGGTCGCGGAGGGCGTGGCCGGCGGTCACCTGCTCGCGCCGGCGATAGGGCTCGATCTTCTCGCCCGGTGCGCGGCGCCGCATGCGTACGACGACCGCCCGGGAAAGCAGTGTGTCGGGAAGACCTCCGATGCCGGCCAGTGCGACGGCGCAGTAGGCCGGGATCTCCTCGGTTTCGACCACCTTGCCGCGCACGACGCAGCGGCCGGCGACCGCGCCTCGACGATGCCCGGCGTTGAGCAGACCGCGGATCTCCTCGTTGTCCTTGGCCTTCGGGCCGAACACGGTGTCGATCTCGTCGTACAGGATCGTCGGCGACTCCGAGCCGACCTTGCGGAACAGATAGGCCGGGGTGACGTTGACCGCTTCCACCGGCGACGGCACGAGCAGCTCGGTGACCTCCAGCGCGCGTGTCTTGCCGCTGCCCGGCTCCGGGGATAGGAACGCGATTCGCGGCGTCGAGTCCCATGCGTCCATCAGGTGCGCGTGCGCGATCCACAGGGCGTGAGCGACGCGTGCATGCTCGGACGGGTACGCGACGAACCGCCTGAGGAAGTCGTGCACGGCGTCGAGGATCTCCGCGCCCGTACCGATGTCGCTCTCGCTCGTGGGTTGGTCCTCCCAGTAGGCGGTCATCGCGACGACTCCCACTCGACCGGCCCGCCGATGTGGTCGCCGCCGAGCCGGGCCACCCAACAGCAGCGCAGACAAGGGCAAGGTTGGGGGTCGCGGTCCTCAGGCAACACATCACGGCGCCGCTGAAGTTCGGCGTGAGTCGCGCCGGGCGTCACCTTCGGGGCGGCGGCGTCCCGGCCGGCGAAGTCCTGATTCAGCGCGAAGTCGGCGTATCCGCGGCCGACATCCCAGCCGGCCGCGAAGCCTCTCCTATAGCCGCGATCAGAGTCGAGGGCGTCGGGGACCACAGGGGTCAGACCGCCGGGGTCGCGGGCAAGATCTTGGCCTCGAATCGCTCAACCTCCTCGACCGGGTACAGGACCTTCCTGCCGACTTTGATCCCCTTCGGTCCATAGCCGATGTGCCGCCAGTAGCGCACGGTCGCCGGGCTGGTGCGGCACCGCTCGGCAACCTCGTCTGTGAGGAGGTACGTCCCCATCGTTTGCCCTTCCTTCTGATGAGTATCGCGCTTCTGGTAGGAAGGATGCTGGTCGGCGTTGACTATGGAAAGCCAATGCCGATAGACTTTGCTCCGTATAGGAAGGAAGGCATGGCGCGACCGAATCGACCGAGGAGTATCAAGGGTGAGTCGAACCTTGCCCAGCGCATCCAGCGTGAGCGCGAGTACCGCGGGCTCTCCTACGAAGCGTTGGCGAAGGCGATGACCGACGCCGGGTGCAGTATCCAGGGCTCGGCGATCTACAAGATCGAGAAAGGCGATCCCCCGCGGCGGATTACCGTCGACGAGCTGATCGCCCTTGCCCGCGTCTTCGAGGTCGACGTCGAGGACCTGCTGACCCCGGTCGAGGTGCTGCGCACCCAGCGAGGCAAGCAACTGCTGAAGGAAATCGAGGAAGGCGACCGAGTGCTCATCGACGCACTCCGTCGGCTAACCAATGCCTACCTCGAATACTTCGACCTCGCCGCGTACGAGCCGGACTTACGAGAGTACGTCCACAACCATCGTTTCCGGGAGAGCGTTGCGGATGAGGCGATCGAGCACATCCCTGTCGGAATGCTTATGGTCGACGGCCGCGAGGTCGCGATAGACGGAACGAAGATCAAGGAAGCGCTGCTCGCGTTCTATCTCGCCATCATTGAACACGCAGACGACGTGCACTCGATGGCCATTACCGAGTCAATGCGAAAGGCCGACCATGGCTAGCGTGGCGAAGCGGCCAGATGGTCGGTATCTGGCGCGATATCGCAATCCAGCCGGCAAGGAGCACGTGAAGATCTTCGCTCCGGAAGGTCGACGCACGGCGGTGGCTGGACGAGGTGACGACCTCGGTGGTGACCGGGCAGTACGTCGCGCCAAACGCCGGAAAGGTGACGTTCCGTGAGTACGCCGAGCAGTGGCGGGCGTCGCAGGTGCATCGGGCGAGCACCCGCGCCTACGTCGAGACGATGCTCCGCCGGCACGCGTACCCGATTCTCGGTGACCTACGGCTTGGGACGGTGTTGCCGTCGCAGATTCAGGCATGGGTAGCTGGGCTCGCACTGGCGCCGTCGACGGCGACGACGCTGCATGGTGTGGTGGCCGGCATCTTCAAGGCTGCGGTCCGGGACCGGCGGATCGCGGCGAATCCCTGTGAGGGCAGCCGGTTGCCGAGGGGGCAACCACGTCGGGTCGAGCCGCCGACGACCGAGCAGGTGCAGGCGCTCATCGCGGCGAGCGCCGGGCGAGCTCGAGCGGCCTTAGTGCTCGCGGCCGGCGCCGGGCTCCGTCAAGGTGAAGTGCTCGGCCTCACGGTCGACCGTGTCGACTTCCTCCGCCGTACGGTCCGGATCGACCGGCAGCTCGTGACTCTCGCGGGCGGACCTCGGTTCGGTCCGCCCAAGACGGCCGCGAGCAATCGTACGGTGCCGCTGCCGAGCGTCGTCATCGACGCGCTTGCCGAGCATCTGCGCGAGCACCCGGCCGGGGTCGGGCTCGACGGCCACCGGCTGGTCTTCACGACCGGCAGGCACGCCGTGGGGCCGGTCGCACTTCGGGCATCGCATCTGGCAACCCGCGGTCAGTGCAGCCGGCCTGAGCGGGTTCGGGTTCCACTCACTGCGCCACTATTACGCGTCGTTGCTCATCCGACACGGCGAGTCCGTCAAGACGGTGCAGGTGCGACTCGGGCACGCCACAGCGGCCGAGACGCTGGACACCTACAGCCATCTTTGGCCGGACTCGGAGGACCGCACTCGGGACGCTGTCGACCGTGTTCTCGGGGAAATCTCTGCGGACTTCTGCGGACTTCAGATGGTCTGAAATGACATAAGCGCAGGTCAGAGGCTTAGCGTGGACGAGCCGGTCTGTAAGCCGGGTCCTGTGCCCGGCACGCCTTGCGGCACTGCGCCGGGCGGCGACCATCCCTCTCGACCTGCCGTCGCCGACAGGCTCTAGCGGCCTACCCGCAGGCTCGGGCGGGCCGCCCTCAAACGCCTGCGCAGGCGGGCGAACCCGCCTTCTTGGCCTTGCTCCGGGTGGGGTTTACCTAGCCGGTCCGGTCACCCGGTCCGCTGGTGGTCTCTTACACCGCCGTTTCACCCTTACCCGCGCCGCCGGCGTACCGACGGCCCGGGCGGTCTGCTTTCTGTTGCACTGTCCCGCGGGTCACCCCGGGTTGCCGTTAGCAACCACCCTGCCCTGTGGAGCCCGGACTTTCCTCGACAAGGTCCTCGACAAGATTCAAGGGCCCTGCCGCGGCCGCCCGACCGACTCGTCCACGCACAAGGAGATGGTACGACGTAGCCGGCGCCGAGTGCCCGCGCGACCGCATCGCGTACGGCGATCCGGGACGGCGCCGGCCGGCCTCGGCCGCAAGCTCGGCCAGGGACACCATCGACACGTCGCACAGCCCGCACGCGACGAAGCTCCGCCACGGCGCCATGTCGTTGTCCACGTTGAGCGTGAAACCGTGGCTGCTGACGCCGTACCGCACCCGCATCCCGATCGACGCGAGCTTGCGGCCATCCGGCGTCCACACGCCGACGAGGCTGGACTCCCGCTTCGGCGTGTCTCTCCGAATAGCGGGAAAGCCCAGCGTGGCGAGGGCTTCGACGATGCCGTGCTCGAGCCAGCGGTGATCCCGGCCGGGCCGCGCTCCCGGACCTAGCCGACCAGCTGTCCCGGGCCGTGATAGGTCGCGTAGCCGCCGCGGTCGACCTCGACCAGCTCGACCGCGCGCGTCCGGGTCAGGGCGGCGAGGTCAGCGGGATCGGTACGCCGTCCGTAGGTCACCACGGGTGGGTGCTCGAGCAGGAAGAGCCGGTCGGCGCGGACCCGCGGCGACGCTCGTCGCGCTGCCACTCGCCGCTCTCGGACGCCTCCGGCGTCTGCGCCAGCTGGGCCGCCAGATGGTCCATCTCACATGCCCCCAACCACGCGGGCGACTTCGGAAAGGACCTCGTCCACCCGACCTTCGGCGAGCCGCTCGAGCGGGCGCGGCCGTCAAGGTTGCTCACTGGGCCGCTATACCGGCGCCCTTCCCGTGTGGTGATCGACGCGCACATTGCATCGTCGTCGGTTCGAATTGCGGCCGCGGCACGTGGCGCCGGTGTGCCGTTCCTCGTTGACCCGCAGACGCTTCACCTGCAGGCCTATGCCGATGGTCAGGTGAAATCCGCGCGCCGTGAGACCAGTCTCTGCAGCTCGTCGTTGCTCATCCCCGCCTGACGCAAGATCGAACTCAGAGTGCCGCGCGCAAGCGGCTTCCGATGCAAGGGGACGATCACAATCCGGCCATCCGGATGTCGTAGCTTGGCGTGGCTCCCGCGCGTAGAGACATGTACGAAGTCGGCCCGCCGGAGCGCCTTGATTACTTGCTGCCCGGTTAGCTGCGGCAGGGCAGGGCTCACGCCACCCCGTCGATGACGAGTGTGGTGACCAACGGGTGCGCCAGTTCGATCGCGGCGGTGTCGTCCTCGAAGTACAGCTCGAGCGCCTCGCGCAGGCTTGTGAGCGCGCCCTCGATAGTGTCACCTTGACTGGCGACTTCTACCTCCAGCGCGCGCGCGACGTACACATCGTCCTCGCGGTGCACAGCGGCCGTCAGAGTACGAGCCATACAAAGACGGTAGCCGCTGGCACCGCCGACCGACAGCACAAACCTCCTACCGGCGTCGCCGCGGCGGTCTCGATCATCACGCCGTGGGACCATCTAGTCGAGATCTTCAAATCGGAACCGTGGTGAGAGACATGTCGCAGCAGCTGCGCGTGGGAGCAATCGTGCGTGTGCCCTGGGGTCTCGAAGCAGATGTCGAGGGCAAGATCATCGAGGTGTGGGGCGACCCCCCTGCGCACGTACGGGTGCAGCTGTTTCTCGGGAGCAACGACGACGCCGAACCGGTAGTCCTACTGCTCGCTCCCTCAGCTCTCGAAGCTGCGTAGCGCTCTAGCGCCACCGTCCTCAACCTGCAAGGGGATGCGGCCGGTCGGGGATCCTTGGTCTGACCGGCAGCGGGCTACCGAGTAGCTGTCAGCCGTCAGTTCGTGCCGTGATAGACGCGCAGGGCGTGAGCACGACGAGGTTCTGGCCGACGTTTTGGATGACAACGGCCGCATCCACGCGCTCCCATCTGCCTCGTCGAGGCCGGTTTGCGGCGCCCCACCCTCGCCAAGACGCTCGGCCTGGTCGCGATCTCGGCCAACGCAGGTCGGCACACGCCGACGCCCAACCACGCCGCATTTGCCCAACAGCAAGCTGGCCCACATCGCGTTGGGCACCGGTATTGCCATCATTCGTATACCACGGTTTGGGCACGATTACGCTCAGACCGTCGTCGAGGAGACCAATTCCGACGATCTGGCCAAGGGACCGGGACACTACGTCGGCACCGCCTTGCCGGGCGAGATCGGCAACTTCGCCATCGCCGGTCACCGCGTGACCGAGGGTCACCCATTCTTCAACCTCGACCAGGTCCGGCCCGGCGATGCCCTCGTCATCGAGTCGGGCAGCTACTGGTTTACCTACCGTGTCCTCGGCAACAAGACGACCGGAGACTTCGCCGACCCAGCGGTCGGCGTGCCCGGCCGAGAGATTGTCGACCCCTCCGCCGGCACGGTGATCGATCCGTCGCCCAACCGGCCGGGTGCGCCACCGAGCAGGCCCATCATCACGCTGACGACCTGCAACCCCAAGTATTCCGCACGCCAGCGGCTCGTTATTCATGGCCTGCTTGTCAGCCAACCGCTGCTCAAGTCAAAAGGCAAACCGGCCGCGCTGACCCAGGGAGGCAGCTGATGTATGCCTGGTTGTGGCATCACCTGCCCGGACAGTGGCCGGCCAAACTGGCCGGCTGCCTCGTCCTCGTGGCGGCCGTGCTCGTAGTGCTCGTCCTGGTCGTGTTCCCGTGGATCCAAGGCCTGGCGCCGTTCAACCACGTGACCGTGCACCACTAACTCGTCAAGCGGACCCCGTCCACGCAGAGTCAGATTGTACGGCGTCGACTGACGAGGGAGCTTGCGACCGAGGCGCGCGTCGACCGAGGAGGTCGCGCGATGAAATACGGCGTCGACTGAGGCGGGAGCGAGCACATGCGGGAGCTTGCGACCGAGGCGCGCAGCGACCGAGGAGGTCGCGCGATGAAATACGGCGTCGACTGAGGAGGGAGCGAGCACACGAGGGAGCTTGCGACCGAGGCGCGCAGCGACCGAGGAGGTCGCGCGATGAAATACGGCGTCGGCGCGAGCCGGTCATGGCGGTGCCACGACCGCACCCAAGGCGTCGCAAACCGCGTCGCGTACGGCGATCCGGGATGGCGCCGGCCGGCCGGCCTCGGCCGCGAGCTCGGCGAGCGACACCATCTCGACGTCGGACAGCCCGCAGGCGACGAAGCTCCGCCAGGGCGCCATGTCATTGTCGACGTTGAGCGCGAAGCCGTGGCTGCTGACGCCGTACCGCACCCGCATCCCGATCGACGCGAGCTTGCGGCCGTCCTGCGTCCACACCCCGACCAGGCTGGACGCGCCCTTGGGCGTGTCCCGCCGCAGTGCTGGGTATCCCAGCGTGCCCACGGCCTCGATCAGGCCCTCCTCGAGCCAGCGGATGATGCCGGCCGGACCGCGCTGGCGCACCGACATGACGAGATAGCCGACGAGCTGCCCGGGACCGTGATAGGTCGCGTAGCCGCCGCGGTCGACCTCGACCAGCTCAATCGCGCCCGACCGGCTCAGCCGGTCGAGGTCACCGGGATCGGTACGCCGCCCATAGGTCACGACCGGCGGGTGCTCGAGCAGGAACAGGCGGTCCGGCGCGGACTCGTCGCGGCGTTCCTCGCGCCAGCCCTCCATCGCCTCGATCGTCGGCTGATACGGCACTTCGCCGAGGTCGACCCGCTCCAGCGGCGGCAATTGCCCTGCGCTCACAGCGCTTCAGGATAGGGCGCGGTCAGGATGACCGCCGCGGAGCGTCTACTGCGCCCTAACCCGACCGTCCGCCACCGAGCCCGAGTCCAAATCCGAGCCGGTCCCGGCGCCCGATCACCGCCCGTTTGCGGCCCGGTCGGTGCACGGATCGCCTTGGTGAGGCGAGAGTGCCGAACCGCCCGCCCCGAAATGGGGCGGGCGGTCCGATCGATCGGCGGCTTACGGCTGTTGGCCGAGCTGGAACTGCACTCCGCCGGCCTGGTCCACCGCCGCGTCGAGGACCTTGTCGTCCAGCGGGGCGACGGCGGTCTGCTCGAGATAGACCTTGGCGCCCGCGCTCTCGACCACGGAGTCACCGGGCTCGCCGGCGGCCACCGCGGCCAGCGCGAACGCGCCGTCACCGTCCTGACTGCTGATGCACTCCACCGTCGTCCGGGGCGGAGTGCTGCTCCGCAATATCCTTGACGACCTTGCTTGCGTTCTCTGTCACAGTGAGCATGTGCTGTTCCGTTCTCTCGAGTACGGGACCTTTCCACCGTCCCGCATCGTTCGGGCGATCTCAAATTGGCGCCCGCGCATGGTCTGACCTCCGCTGAGACCAGGCCCCGCTCCCCCGCGCGATCAAGCCAGGTCCAGCATCAGCCGTACGACGTCCGGGCACGAGCAGACATCCAGTCATCGTCAGCCGCCTCGCCGTGGCTGGCGGTCAGGGAGCTCCACGCGAGCGCGAGCAGGCGCTGCAGGACGACGATCCCGACCATCGCCATCGCCGCCGCGACGATCACAGTGGGCCTCCGGCCGTCCGCAACGTCATCGACGAGAGTCCGGATGAAATACGGCAGTGCGGCTACACACAGAGCGAGTAAGACCTGGCTCGCGAACGTCCCGCCCACCAGCCGCGGCGAGGATGCGACGGCGAATCGCAGGGCCCGGACGAGGGTACGGGTCAAGCCGGGCTCCGCTGACCCGTCCCTCGCAGCCATGGCCTGTCCCCACCCGTCGGATTTGCGGCGTCGGAACTAGTCGCGGGCGGTCCGGCACGCAAGCCCGCTACGGCGGCCGGACGGCCGATGCGGCACGCTGGACCGCACGCCGGACGGCCGACGGCGTACCACCTGCGCCAGGGCCGCGAAGGGAGACCACGTGCCGACCGCTGCGGCCGAGTGCATCGCCATCATCGCGCTCATCGCCGCGATCGGCGCGGCCACGCTCGGACCTGCGCGGCTCCCCGAGGCCGCGGTCGCCGCCCCGATGGCCGGTCTCCTGATCGCGATCGGCGTCGTGCGCCCCCACGCCGCCGCCGACGAGATCGGCAGCCTCGGGCCGACGGTGGGCTTCCTCGCGGCCATCCTCGTGCTGGCGCACCTGTGCGACGCGGAGGGCGTCTTCGCCGCCGCCGGCCGGCTCATGGCGCGCCGGTCCCGGGGTGAGCCGGTCCGCCTGCTCGGTCTGGTCTTCGTGGTGGCGTCGGTAATCACGGCGCTGCTCTCGCTGGACGCGACGGTGGTGCTGCTCACTCCGGCGGTCTTTGCGACGGCGGCGCGGATGCGCCTGCGGGCCCGGCCGCACGTCTATGCCTGCACGCACCTCGCCAACTCCGCGTCGCTGCTGCTGCCGGTCTCCAACCTGACCAATCTGCTCGCGTTCGGCGCGAGCGGCCTGTCCTTCGGCCGGTTCGCGGAGCTCATGGCGCTGCCGTGGCTGGTGGTCATCGCGATCGAGTACGCCGTGTTCCGGCGGTTCTTCGCCGGCGACCTCGCCCACCCGGCGACCCTGGCGCCGGCCGGCACGGGACCGGCACCGGTCTTCGCCTGCGTCGTGGTCGCCCTCACTCTCGTCGGCTTTGGGGTTGCCTCGACCCTCTCGATCGCGCCGGTCTGGGTCGCGGCGGCCGGCGCTGCCGTGCTCGCGGTCCGTGCGCTCGTCCGCCGTGGCATGACGCCGGTGCGAGTGCTCGCGGCGTCGAACCCTCTCTTCTGCATCTTCGTGCTGGCGCTCGCGGTGATCGTGCGCGGCGTCTCCGACCACGGCCTCGCCCACGCCGTCACCAGGATCCTTCCCCGGCACGACGTGCACGCCGACGCCGCGGGACTGCTCACGATGCTGCTCGTCGCGCTCGGCGCCGCCGTGCTGGCCAACCTGATCAACAACCTGCCGGCGACGCTGTTGCTGCTCGCGCCGGCCGTCGCCGGTGGCCACGGCATCGTGCTGGCGATGCTGATCGGGGTCAACGTCGGTCCCAACCTGACATATGTCGGGTCGCTGGCCACGTTGCTGTGGCGGCGGACCCTGGTCAGCCGCGGCGCGGAACCCGCCGTCGGCGACTTCCTGCGGCTCGGCGCGGCCGTCGTACCGCTGGCACTGGTGGCCGCCGTCGCCGCCCTGTGGGCGGCGCTGGCGGTGCTGCCCGGCTGAGGCCGCCGGCGATGTACGAGCTTGCTGTCATGACGCGAACGCGGCACGGTTCGGACATGCGGGTGATCGCGTGGCTGGTCGAGGACACCTGGGCGCCCTGCCTCGACGCGGCGCTGGAGCAGGTCGCGGGCGACGACGAGCTCGTGCTGCTGCACGTCCGCGACGGCGAGGTCGAGGCGGCGGCGCACGGTGCCTTCGGCGGGTTGATCGGCCGGCGCCAGGGGGAGCGGGATCCGGCGGTGGCGCTGTCCGCCGAGGCGCTCGACGCCGAGCGAGCGCTGCTCGACCGCGCCGCGCAGCGCGCCGGCCGGCCCACGACCGAGGTGACCCGCGCCGGTCGGGTCGAGCGCGAAGTCGTCGCCGCGGCCGACACCGCCGATCTGCTGGTGATCGCCCGCGACGGTGACCGGGACCGGCTCGGCCCGAAAAGCCTCGGCCGACACACCCGCTTCGTCGTCGACCACGCGCCGTGTGCCGTCCTGCTGATCTGGCCGGACGGCGTACCACCCGTCGGGTCGATACCGCCCCCGCCCGCGCACGGACCACACGCCGAGCACCCGCACGGCAAGCGTCCGCATGACCGCAGGCCGCACGGCCCGGAGCATCCACCGCGGCCCGGTGACTGAGTGGCCCGCCAGTGGGTCGGGCTTGCGCGAGTGGGCGTACGTCACTACCGAACTGGATTTAGTCCTCGGGACCTGGGCGGGCGCGGCCCCGCTTGACCTGGGCGCGGCGGTGCTTGCCGGCCAGCCGGGCCTCGCGGGCGCCGCGGTGCGGGCGGGTCGGGCGCCGGTACGGCGAGGGCGGACGCAACGCGTTGGCGACCAGCGCCGCGAGCCGGGCCCGCGCGGCCTCGCGGTTGCGCCATTGCGAGCGGTGTTCGGAGGCGACGACGACCAGCACGCCACCGGTCAGGCGCCCGGGGAGGTTGGCGAGCAGCCGTGCGCGTTGACCGTCAGTGACGCTCGATGACGCGGCGGCATCCCAGCGCAGTTCGACCCTGGTATCCGAGGTGTTCACGTGTTGACCTCCGGGCCCGGAGGATCGGGAGAATCGCTCGGTCAGCTCGGCCTCGGCGATGACGACCGGACCGGCGCGCACGCCGTCCACGGGCTAGCCGACCGATGCCAGATGACCGCCGCCGTTGAGCTTGCCGCTGTCGTTGACTCCGAGGATCGTCGGCTCGCCGTTCGCGGCCCAGGCGATGGTCGTGACGCTCCCCGTGTCGATGGCCACCAGCCGGCCGGCCGACTCGGGAGCGCCGAGGGCCTGCTGCACGTAGCCCTTGACCGCCCCGGCATGGCAGACGGCGATGACGGTGTGCCCGGCGTACGCCGCCAGCATGCGATCGCGGGCCCGGCGCCACCGCCGACCAGCGGCGGCGAGGCTCTCGCCGCCCGGCGCGGCCGCGCCCGACGCCGCCCACGCGGCGTACTCCTCCGGCCAGCGGCTCCGTATCTCCTGCACGTCCAGGCCCTCCCACTCCCCGGCGTCGAACTCGGCCAGGTCGGCGTCCACCACCGGCGTGAACCCCAGCGACGACGCGATGATGTCGGCCGTCTCGCGGGACCGGGCGAGATGGCTCGTGACGACGGCGGCGACGTCGGGCAGCGCGGCCAGCCGGACCGCCACGGACTCGGCCTGGGCCCGGCCCTGCGCGGTCAGGGAAAGATCGCGCCGCCCGGTCCAGCGCCCGGTTCCGGACAGCTCGGTCGCCCCGTGGCGCACCAGCGCGAGGGTGGTCGGCGGGCCGGTCACGGGCTGCGGCGCGGGCACCGGAGTACGCCGGGCAGCGATCGACGGCTCGTGCGCGGGCTCGCTGCTACCGGCTGGTGCGGCGGCGCTCGGCGCCTCGCCGCGGACCGCGGCGTCCATCGCCTCGTTGGCGAGCCGGTCGGCCTCCTTGTTGCGCTCGCGTGGCACCCAGGTGAAGGTGACCTCGCCGATCCGGCGCACCAGTCCGGCCGCGGTGCTCGCCAACGGCTTAAGGTCGGCGTGCTTGATCCGCCACCGGCCGGACATCTGCTCGACCACGAGCTTGGAGTCCATCCGCACGTCGACGGCCTCCGCCGACAGCTCGAGCGCCGCCTCCAGACCAGCGATCAGCCCGCGATACTCGGCGACGTTGTTGGTCACCCGGCCGAGGAAACCGTTGCGCTCCACCAGGATGAGCTCGTCGCGCGCATCACGGACCACGGCGCCGAAGCCGGCCGGACCGGGGTTTCCGCGCGAGCCACCGTCCGCCTCGACGACAAGCCGTCGCGGCCGCCCGGGATCGGAGCTCACAGGCCGGACTCCGGCAGCCGGACGAGGATCCGGCGGCACTCCTCACAGCGCAGGACCGCATCGGCCGGCGCCCTGCGGACCGTGACCATCTCGGTCGGCGCGAGCTCGAGCCGGCAGCCCTCGCAGCGGCGCTGCTTCAGCGCGGCGGCGCCGACTCCCCCGCTGCCGTCACGGATCTTCTGGTAAAGCGCCACCAGGTCAGCGGGAATCTCGCCGGCGGTACGAGCCCGCTCAGCGGTGCGGTCGGCGATCACCGCGTCGATCTCGGCGTACGCCGCGTCGCGCCCGGCGGTGAGCGTGTCCGAGCGCGCTCGCAGCTCGGTCTCCTGCTCCCGCACCGCGACCAGCGACTTCTCCGCATCCTCGACCTGTTGCATGACCTCGAGCTCGATGTCCTCCAGCTCACCCTGGCGACGGGCCAGGGTCTGCAGCTCGTGCTCGAGCCCCGACAGCTCCTTAGCCGGCAGACCACCGGCCAACATTCGCTGCTGATCACGGTCTTTGCGGGCTCTGACTTGCTGCACGTCTCGGTCGATCCGTTGCTGCTCGCGGGCAAGGTCATCGACCTGGGTCTGCGCCGAGACCGCCTCGCCGTGCAGCTTGTTGAGCTGGTCTGTGAGCGTCGCGATCTCGCCGAGTTCCGGCAGGTGCTCGCGGCGGTAGCGCTGCTGGGCGAGCGCGGTGTCAACCGCCTGCAGGTCGAGCAGCCGCAGTTGCGCGGCGGGGTCAGAGTTCACTCTGTCTCCTCGGGATCGTCCGACAACCGTAGCGCCGCCGCGGAGCGGTTCGAGCAGTCCGCGGCCGCGCCGATCGTCCACGGATCGGTGAGGAGGGTCGACACGGTCGTCCCGATCCGATCCCGCAGATCGGCGCGCAACAGGTCGGCGGCCGACGCGAGCCACGGCCACTCGCTGGCCCAGTGCGCGACATCGACGAGGGCCGGTCCGCCGGCGAGGCGGTGCTCGACAGCGGGATGATGCCGCAGGTCCGCGGTGACGAAGACGTCCGCGTCGGAGCCGGCCACGACTCCGAGCAGCGACTCGCCGGCGCCGCCGCTGACGGCGACGACCTGCACCTGGCGGCCCGGATCGCCGGCGGCGCGCACACCCCACGCCGTTGCCGGCAGCGCGCCGCTCACCCGCTGCACGAACGCGTCGAGCGTCATGGTCGACGCCAGCCGGCCGATGCGGCCGAGACCGATGTCCGCTGGTACGTCGGCCAGCTCGAGGACGTCGTACGCCGGCTCCTCATACGGGTGCGCGCCGCGCATCGCGGCGACGACGGCGCTTCGCAACCGCCGCGGCAGCACGGTCTCGAGCCGCACCTCGGCCACCCGCTCGATCGCACCCACCGTGCCGAGGTGCGGTGTCGACCCGGCCTCGGGGCGGAAGGTGCCGGTCCCGGTCGTGGCGAACGCGGCCCGCGAGTAGTCGCCGATGCGCCCGGCGCCCGCCGCGGCCATCGCGTCGAGCACCCGGTCCGCAGCGGCCTCCGGGACGAACGCGATGATCTTGTCCAGCGCCGGCTTCGGCCGCGGCGCCAGCGGCGTCGTGTCGTGCACGCCGAGCGCGGCGGCCAGCGCGTCAGAGACCCCCGGGCGCGCGACATCAGCGTTGGTGTGCGCGGTGAACAGCGCGACTCCGGCCCGGATGAGGTCGTGGACCAGCGCGCCTTTGGGATCGTCGGCCGGTACGCCGTGCACGCCGCGCAGCAGCAGCGGGTGGTGCGTGACGAGCAGGTCGGCACCGGCCGCGACCGCCTCGTCGACCGTCTCCCGCACCGGATCGACGGCGAAATGCACCCGGCGTACCGGCGCCCGCGGATCGCCGCAGGTCAACCCGACCGCGTCCCACTCCTCTGCGGTCCTTGGGTCATAACGCGCCTCCAACGCGTCGATCACCTCGGCCAGCGGTACGCCGTCCGAGCCTGGCATCGCCATGCCGAGCAGCGTAGTTGCTAGCCAGCACCCAACCGATCGCCGCCGCGCCTTGCCCGGGTAACCCGGGGCCGAAGACCTCGACGTGCCGTCCATCGGGAAACGAAGACCCAAAAGCCCGGCTCGGCGTGCGCCGGTTTCAGGCCCAGCACGTCGTTAGAAACGTGCCGGCGCTTCGCTTCGGTCGGTCCTCGTCCCTCTCCACCTCAACCAGCGATCTGCATTCGGCCGATCATCTACCCCAAGCCATTAAGGCGAGTGGGCTGGCCGTTGCGCCTCAAGATTTCGTTTCAACGCGGCAAGCTCCCTCGACCACCAGGCGGGATCGGGCGTCGTCGAGCTCCGTGACGCAGACATCGACGGAATGTGCTGATCGGCGACATTCAGCTGCCCTCGGCGAACAGGCTGGCGTACCGGTCGAGGTAAAGCGGCCAGCCGCCGTGGCCGGAAACACCGGAGGCGACGCCTTCCCATCCCGGTCCATGCCGGTCGATGTGGCGATGGACCAGGTCGACGCGCGTGCGATCCGGCCCCTCGGCCAGGAACGTGACCTCGACCTCGCTGGCGTTATTTGGATCGGGCTCGAGCTGCCAGGTCGGACCGATGTCCCAGCTGAACACCACGCGGGTAGGCGGTTCGTAGGCGAGGATCCGGGCCCAGCGGCATTCGCTGCCATCAACGCCCCGGTCGTAGATGTGACCACCGACCCGGGCCTCGAACCGAGTTTCAGCAATAGCCACGGACAGCAGATTGTGCTCAGCGGGTTTGAAGTCGCCGAACCGCTCGGTGAATACCTCGAAGGCTTTCTCGAGCGATGCGTGAACGACGATCTGTCGACGCACCTCAGCGGCAGTCCGATTTGTCATAGTGTCTCCCCGCTCGATCCGTCGACAACGTCTCCATAAGCGCCCAGGGTCCGGGACCAGAAGGTGTCGAGTTGGTCCCGAAGCGCCGCTACGCCCGCCGGATTGAGCCGATAGATCCGACGCGCTCCCGCGGCTCGCTCGACGACAAGGCCGGCATCCTTGAGCACCTTCAGATGCTGGGACACGGCTGGCCGGCTGACCGGAAGCCGGTCAGCGAGCTCGCCGACCGCGAGCGCGCCCCCCGCGAGGTGCTCAACGATCGCCCGGCGGGTGCGATCACCGAGCACGGCCCATTCGTCGTCCCGATGGTAAGTCTCCACCAACGGTAAGCTACAACTTACCGATGTTGCGAGTCAACCTGTTGTGAACGACATCGGAGGGAGTCGATCCTGAAGGACGGTTCCCCGACCGTGACGGTCAGGACCGCCGTCGGCATGGCCGGCTCCGTGTCGGCGGGCGCGGCAGACGGTGGGCGCGGCAGGGATCGAACCTGCGACCACTCGCTTGTAAGGCATCTGCCTCAAAACGCTGTGCTGTAAGGGTTTCCACGCGCATCGGGCCGAGCGGAACGGCGCACGGCGACCGCTGACTGAGGGCGACGCGCCATGTTTGTCTCGAGCACGGTTTCGCCATCCACGAGCGCGCATCGTCGGACAGATTTGCGGCGACGCTACGCAGTCGCCGCGTTGCCGGTGGCTTGCCGGTGTCTCAGCCCCTGACGAGGATGCGATCAGGTGTTTCCATCAGCTCGGTGACGGTGGTTTCTGGGCCGCCGACCAGGTCGGTGACGTACCTATACGGGACCGACAACTCGATGCTGTTCACGACCTGCATCGCCCACACTGTGCTGTCGGTGACGGGAGTGATGGCGAGTATCGCGTCGCCGGGCTCTGTGACCTGCTCGACCAGCCAGCCAGCGCTGTCGGCGCCGACGCATGGGACGATAACGAGCTCGTTGGCCCGGTCGCGCGGGTAGCTGAGGATCTCGTCGCGCTGGCGCCGTATCTGGAGGCTGCTGTCCAGGATCCTCAGGGCCTGGAGTCGGTCCTCTGCGTGCTTGTCCATGAGGAGACGGCGGACCAGGTGGTAATCGTCGACGTCGTCGATGCGCTCGTCGTACCACAGAAAGTTGTCGGGGTCGGCTTGGTACTCAGCGCGGGCGATCTCCGCCACTAGGCGGCCGACCTCCGCGATGGACCAGTCGGCGACGAACAGTCCATGCAGCTGAGGCGACCACGCGGAGACCTTCTCCTCGATCTCCGTGCGCACGTAGACGTGCACCCGATCGGGACGGTCAGACACTTAGAGCCACCTCCAACGCTTCCTCGAGGGTAAGCCCAGCTTGCCGAACCAGGAAGTTCTTGACCTCATTGGCGCTGAGCTCACGACTGATCGATAGCACCAGGTTCCGGCGGCCGGGCGCCTTGAAGACCTTGTGTGAACCCTCCTGGCGTACACACCGATACCCGAGACTCTCGATCGCCCGCTCGAGCTTCCTCGGGGTGAGCGCTGGAAATGGACTGGGCACAGCGCCGAAGGCTATCCGGTAGCAGCCAGACGCCGGGCGTTATCTGCCGAACGGGTTTGCGATCGCACCGCATCGCGAGCGACGTGAACCGGTTGGGCAAACGGCTGCGGCGACCGTGGCCGGCCTGTCACGCTTCGCGGCGCGCCGCCCCGGGCCATCCCCCCTTGGGCGGCGTGCACGAACACGGCTGGCCGCGGACGACAAGCGCGGCGGGCGCCGTGCGTGGCCGCTCGTCAGCGGTCGGGTGGAGGGGCGCGAGACGTTCCACAGACCCCGTGTTGCCGTCCGCCGCGGCGGCTCCCGGCGCGCAAGCAAGACCGGGAACGTCGCTGCCGCTTGCCTATTTAGATCAGAACGCCGGCGCGTCAAGCCGGCACCCGAGATGACCGCGATGCTCTTGCCGTACCGCACCAGCAACGTCCAGTAGCTGTAAAAGCGGCACAACACCGACAGCTGGTTTCTGTATGTCTGCGGCATCACGTCGGCGTGCGGCGCGGATTCGTACAACCAGCAATCGTCGCCTCGGAGGACGAGGATTTCGTCCTGGTTGGTTCCGACGCCGCCGTTCGTGGGAATACCGGCATCGACGGACACCGGAAGGCGTACTCGGACCCGCCGGGACGGCGGGACCACGACACGACGTGGGCGGCACCGGCGGTCCGGGCGCCACGCTCGCGCCAGGCCTCGACGAAAAGGTTTGCGGGAACGCTCGGCCTTGGCGCTGGCGCCGTAGCGGCGCAGCATCTGCGGCGAGCGCCAGCCGGCCTGCTCCATCAGGTCACCCTCGGCGCCACCAGCGGCCAGGTACCGGTGCGCGAAGGGGTGCTGGAACGAGTTCGGGTGCAGATCCAGACCGATCGCGGCGCCGCGGCGCTTGACCATCTGGTAGATGCCGTTGCGGGTCATCGGTCCGCGGCCCTTCTCCGCGAGCCACAGCTCGGGCCGTCCGGCCCACTTATCCCGGCCGCGGACCCGCAGGTAGCGGTCGATCGAGACGGCGGTCTCGGGATCGAACCGGACGAGGCGTTGCCGGTCGCCCTTGCCGGTGACCGTCGCGAGCCGGACGCCCACGTTGACGTCGGCCAGGGTCAGCCCGGCCAGTTCGGCCAGGCGCATGCCGGTCGCGCGAACATGCGCAGGATCGCGAGGTCACGGCGCTGGACGAACTCCTTGCCGGCGCAGGAGGCGAGCACCGCCCGCAGCTTTGGCGTCGTCGACGACCGGCACGATCTTCTCGGGCATCCGCGGCGCCCGCATGCCCAGCATCGGGTTGGTGCCGATTTCCGCCTCGTCGGCCAGCCATGGAACAGCTGTTTCGCCGAGAGCCGCCGGGTCTGCATCGAGACGTCCCACGAGGCGAGCAGCAGGCCAAAACCGTCGCCGACGGTCGCTGTCATGGTCTACAGCAACCACTGTCTGACCGCTTGCTCAGGCAATCGACCGGGAGTCGGAGCCGTTTTCGTAGGTCAGAAGGCAAGTTGTGGGCGCGGCAGGGATCGAACCTGCGACCACTCGCTTGTAAGGCGAGCGCTCTACCGCTGAGCTACGCGCCCGCGAGCAAGCTGAGCTCGGGAGCGAACTCTACCGTCCGGGCTGCACCCGGCCATACGACGCGGGCGGCCGCGACCGGCGTACCCGCAGCTCAGGCGAAGACGGCGTCGAGAGCGCGCTTCCACGCCGACTGGTCACGCGGCTCACCGGGCTGGTTCATCTCGCCGAAGCGTACGACGCCGTCCCTGTCGATCAGGAACGTGCCGCGGTTGGCCATGCCGGCCTTCTCGTTGAAAACGCCGTAGCTCCTGGCGACCTCGCCGTGCGGCCAGAAGTCCGACAGCAGCGGGAACTCATACCCCTGCGCCTGCGACCAGCCCTTGAGCGCGAAGACCGGGTCGGTGCTCACGGCCAGCACCTGCACGTCCTCGTTCTGATAGGTCGCCAGCTCATCCCGCACCTGGCCCAGCTCGCCGGTGCACAGGCCGCTGAAGGCGAACGGGTAGAAGACCAGCAGGACGCGCTTCTGCCCGCGGTACGACGCCAGCTCGACCGGCGAGTTGTGCTGATCCTTGAGGGTGAAATCCGGTGCGGTGGTGCCGACAGCGACGTTGGCCATTCCTCGCTCCTGCGTGAGTGGGTGCGATGCGGTGACCGGACCAGCCTAATGCGGGCGGCCTACCGCCTCCCGCGGCCCATCTTCGGAGCGACCAGGCGCGCTCCCGACCAATCACGCCCGACCGATACCGTGCTGGTCTCGGACAGGCCGGCCGTCGGCGCGGCCTCGCTGATGTCCCACGGCTCGACGTGCCCCGCACGCCCGACCTTCGGGGTGAGCAGCCACACCACGCCGTTCTCGGTCAGCGGACCGATCGCATCGACGAGCGCGTCCACCAGGTCACCGTCGTCTTCGCGCCACCAGTGCAAGACGACATCGATCACCTCGTCCGACTTCTCATCGAGGAAGTCCGAGCCGCTGCGCTCCTCGAGCGCAGCGCGCAGATCCTCGTCCGCATCGCCCTCGACGTACCCGAGCTCCTGGATCACGGCGCCAGGCGCGATCCCCAGGCGGTCGGCGATACCGCCGCCCTGGGATTTCGCGGACCCCGGGTTCGCGGGAGTGGTCACTGTTTGCATCCTCCTCGTCCGGATCTAGCTGTGCGGTCGGGCGTTGCCCTCAGACCTGCCTTGCCCCAACTATCCCCCACGGGTTCGCATCGTTGGGCTCGATCCACCGATGCCGCCACGAGTGCTCACCGGACGCGTGCGGCATGTCCCGACCCTCGTCGTCCAGTGGCCCGTGCCGGTACGTCGTGGAAAGATCGCTCTTGTCCTCTCGGCTCGATGCCGCTGCGTGGTTCGGGGTTGACCGGCGCCGGGGCGTGAGTTAGGCGCCTTGAGTATCAGGCTCGAGTGTGGGACACCCTGCCATACGTCCCCGAACCCCCGTGCTGGGACAATCGGACCGGACGAGAAAGTCGGACGTCCGAACACCCCCGAGCACTGCAGTCGCCGACAACCCCTCGGCACCGCCGGACTGGCCGAAAGATCCCCGGCCGAGACAGCAAGGAGAACGCACCCGTGACTCCGGATCGATTCAGCGTCATCACCGACGGCCTGCCCAACCAACTCCCCGATGTCGACCCCGAGGAGACCCAGGAGTGGCTGGACTCGCTCGACCAGGCGATCGATGTCGCCGGACGCGGCCGTGCGCGTTACCTCATGCTGAAGCTCCTCGAGCGGGCGCGCGAGCAGCAGGTCGGCGTTCCCGGGCTGCGCAGCACCGACTTCATCAACACGATCACCCCGGAGCAGGAGCCGTGGTTCCCCGGTGATGAGCACATCGAGCGGCGGATCCGTGCCTTCATCCGCTGGAATGCCGCGATCATGGTGTCCCGCGCCAACAAGTACCTCGGCGTCGGCGGGCACATCGCGACCTACGCCTCCTCCGCGAGCCTCTACGAGATCGGCTTCAACCACTTCTTCGCCGGCAACGACGGCGGCCGCGCCGGTGACCAGGTCTACTTCCAGGGGCACGCCTCCCCCGGGATCTACGCGCGCGCGTTCCTCGAGGGCCGGCTCTCGCAGAGCCAGCTGGACGGCTTCCGGCAGGAGTTCTCCCACCCGGGCGGCGGGCTGCCCAGTTACCCCCACCCCCGGTTGATGCCCGACTTCTGGGAGTTCCCGACCGTCTCGATGGGGATCGGACCCATCTCCGCGATCTACCAGGCGCGGTTCAACCGCTACCTGACCAACCGCGGGATCAAGGACGTCTCCGACAGCCACGTGTGGGCCTTCCTCGGCGACGGCGAGATGGATGAGGTGGAGGCGCTCGGGGCCATCGGGGTCGCCGCCCGCGAGGAGCTCGACAACCTCACCTTCGTCATCAACTGCAACCTGCAGCGCCTCGACGGCCCGGTGCGTGGCAACGGCAAGATCATCCAGGAGCTGGAGGCGTATTTCCGCGGCGCCGGGTGGAACGTCATCAAGGTGATCTGGGGCCGCGACTGGGATCCGATGCTGGCCCGGGACGTCGACGGCGTGCTGCTGAACAAGATGAACACCACGCCGGACGGCCAGTTCCAGACCTACTCGGTCGAGACCGGCGGTTACATCCGCGACCACTTCTTCGGCGACGACCCGCGGCTGCGCAAGATGGTCGAGTCCTACTCCGACGACGACCTGCGCCGGCTCTCCCGCGGCGGCCACGACTACCGCAAGGTCTACGCGGCCTTCAAGGCCGCCCGCGAGCACGTCGGGCAGCCGACCGTGATCCTGGCCCACACCATCAAGGGCTGGACGCTCGGCAGCGACTTCGAGGGCCGCAACGCGACCCACCAGATGAAAAAGCTCACCAAGGCGGAGCTCAAGGAGTTCCGCGACCGGCTCTACCTGCCCATCGCCGACAGCGATCTCGAGGCCGAGCAGCCGCCGTACTACCACCCGGGCGAGGACTCCGAGGAGATCCAGTACATGCTCGAGCGGCGCCGCCAGCTCGGCGGCTACCTGCCCAGGCGCACCGTCGACCCGGTGCCGGTGAAGCTGCCGCCGCCGGCGTCGTACGACGCCCTGAAGAAGGGTTCGGGCAAGCAGGCCGTCGCCACCACGATGGCCTTCGTCCGGCTGCTCAAGGACCTCATGCGGGACAAGGAGTTCGGCGCCCGCTTCGTCCCGATCATCCCGGACGAGGCGCGGACCTTCGGCATGGACTCGCTCTTCCCGACCGCGAAGATCTACTCGCCGCACGGCCAGCGCTACGAGGCCGTCGACCGCAACCTGCTGCTGTCCTACAAGGAGTCGACGACCGGCCAGCTGCTGCACGAGGGCATCAGCGAGGCGGGCGCGATGGCGTCGTTCATCGCCGCCGGGTCGGCCTACGCGACGCACCAGCAGCCGATGGTGCCGATCTACATCTTCTACTCGATGTTCGGATTCCAGCGCACCGGCGACCTGATGTGGGCGGCCGGGGACCAGATGGCCCGCGGTTTCCTGCTCGGCGCCACGGCCGGGCGCACCACGCTGACCGGGGAGGGCCTGCAGCACAACGACGGGCACTCGCTGCTGCTGGCCTCGACCAACCCGGCCTGCCGCGCCTACGACGCCGCCTACGGCTACGAGATCTCCTACATCGTCGAGGACGCGCTCAACCGGATGTACGGCCACAGCGCCGAGCATCCCGACGGCGAGGACATCTTCTACTACCTGACGGTCTACAACGAGCCGATGCAGCAGCCGGTCGAGCCCGACGGCCTGGACGTGGCCGGGCTGCTCAAGGGCCTCTACCGGCTCGCTCCGGCGGCCGAGCCGGGCGACCGGCCGCGGGCGCAGGTCATCGCCTCGGGCGTGGCCCTGCCGTGGGCGCTCGACGCGCAGCGGATGCTGGCGCAGGACTGGAGCGTCGAGGCCGACGTCTGGTCGGCGACGTCCTGGAACGAGCTGCGCCGCGAGGCCGTCGAGTGCGAGGAGTGGAACCTGCTGCACCCCGACGAGGAGCGTCGTACCCCGCACATCACGACCGCGCTGCAGGACGCGCCGGGACCGGTGGTCGCCGTCAGCGACTGGATGCGGTCGGTGCCCGACCAGATCTCGCGGTGGGTACCGGGCGACTACAACTCCCTGGGGGCCGATGGCTTCGGCTTCTCCGACACCCGGGGCGCCGCGCGGCGCAAGTTCCACATCGACGCGCCGTCAGTCGTGGTCGGCGTGCTGACCGAGCTGGTACGACGGGGCGAGCTCGACCACGGCCTGCTGCAGCAGGCGATCGACCGCTACCAGCTGCTCGATGTCCAGGCTGCGGACGCCGGCCCAACCGGCGGCGATTCCTGACCCACCCGCCCGATCGGGGAGCCGACATGCAGGTTGAGATCCGCAAGAGCCCGAGTTTCGCGGTTGCCCGGTGCATCCTGGCCCGCGTTGGACACGAAACTCGGCGGGTTCAAGAACCTCGTCGGCGGGGAGGGCGGCTTCCTCGCTCGCGCCACCGGCCAGGGCACCGCACTGGTGGCCTGCTACGGCGCCCTCGAGCCGAAGGAGCTCGCTCCCGGCGAGCGCCTGGTCGTGGATACCGGGCACCTGGTGGCCTTCTCGGACGGGCCGCAGTACGTCACCCGCCGGATCAGCAGCACCATGACCTCGCTGAAGAGCGGCGAGGGCCTCGTCTTCGAGTTCACCGGCCCCGGGCACGTGCTCACCCAGACCCGCAACCCGCAGGCGGAGATGATCTCCTACCTGGCCGCCAACCTGCCCGGCAACCGCGGCTGAGCGGCCCCTACGACGCGAAGCGGGCGCTGCCGAGCACCTGGGCGATCGGCCCGTCGGTGCTCGGGTCCGCATGCGTCTCGATCACATAGATCCGGTCGTCGGGGAACCACCACGCCTTGATGTGTTGGTCCGGGAACCCGTCGGCGCAGGTGAGGGTCCACTCGCCGTATTCCGCCTGCTTCCCGCCGACGACCTCGGACGTGGGGACGCTCTGCACGCGGTCGCTCGTCACGATCGCGGCCCGCGCGGCGCGGTCCCTCACCCCGTAGCACTTCGGTGTGTCCTTCTGCGTGTACCACGGGTACGTCGAGTTGTCGAAGGGTGCGAAGTGCCCGGGCTGGTGCAGGTCGACGATCTGCAGCGCGCAGGTGCTGGCCGGCGTCGACAGGCAGGCGAAATGCGTCGTCGACCAGTCAGGGTCGACGGAGAGCGGCGACGGGACCGTGACCGTGAGCGCGCCGATCGTGCTGGTCGGACCGCTCACCGGCGCGCTCGGCCCGGTCGCGCTGCTGGACGGCCCGCTCGGGCCGGTGGTCGTGCTGGTGGACGGCGGGCGGCTGGTCGGTGGGCTGCTGGTGGGTAGGCCGCTGGTCGGTGGGCCGCTGGTCGATGCGCCAGTGCCGCTCGGGGCGGAGCGCGTCGGACCCGGCCCGGCGGGCGTCGTACCGGCCGATCCGCCGACCGGACCGATCGGCTCCGAGCTGCTGGCCGGCGACCGGTGGCAGGCGGCCAGAGCCGACGCGACGATCAACAGCGCTACCACCCGCCGTGCTCGCCGCATCGGTCCCCCAGAGTCGCCGTCGGTCGTGACATCGGACGCACAGGAATCGTCCGGCGTTCGCATCACGGAGCCCGAGGTGATTATTGCCGGTCGTGGCTGCGGGCGTCCCTCAACTGCCGGCGTGCGGACGTTCCGGCGGGAGTCGGCTGATCGCGTGATCGCGACCGGGTGCTCACCGCGGCACCCGGCGCTCGGTAGCGTTGCCGTCGATGACTGGACGACTGGGCCTCACCGACATCCGCCCCACCGTGGAGTGCGGCCGCTATCCCGCCCGTGCCGTCGTGGGCGAGGCGGTGCCTATCTCGGCGGTCGGCTTTCGCGAGGGGCACGACCTGGTCGCCGCGGAGGTCGCCCTGCGCGGCCCCGACGGGCGCAAACGCCCGCCGGTGCGGATGCGGCCCGGCGCGCCCGGCACCGACCGGTGGCAGGCGAGCGTCGTGCCCGACGCCGAGGGCCTGTGGACCTTCACGGTGTCGGTGTGGGCCGATCCGATCGCGACCTGGCGGCACGCCGTCGAGGTCAAGATCGACGCCGGCCAGGACACGGCGGACCTGTCCAACGACCTGCTCGAGGGCGCCGACCTGATGGCGCGCGCGGTCGGCAAGCTGCCGCGCCCGGAACGACCGGCGGTGACAGCCGCGATCGCGGCCCTGCGGACCGACGGGGCCAGCCTGGCCGAGCGGGTCGGGCCGGCCCTCACCCCACAGATCGCCGCCGTGCTCACGGCCTACCCCGTCCGCGAGCTGGTCACGCCGGGCGGCGCCCGAAAGATCTGGGTCGACCGCGAGCGCGCGCTCTACGGCTCGTGGTACGAGTTCTTCCCGCGCTCTACGGGCGGGTACGACGCCGCGGGCACTCCGGTGCACGGCACGTTCGTCACGGCGGCCGAGCGGCTGCCGGCCATCGCCGACATGGGCTTTGACGTCGTCTACCTGCCACCCATCCATCCGATCGGCGAGGTCAATCGCAAGGGCCCCAACAACACCCTGCACGCCGGCCCCGGAGATGTGGGGGCGCCGTGGGCGATCGGCTCAGCTGCCGGCGGTCACGACGCCGTGCACCCCCAGCTCGGCAGCATCGAGAGTTTCGAGGCCTTCGTCGCCCGCGCCCGCGAGCTCGGCATGGAGGTCGCGCTCGACCTCGCGCTCAACGCGGCTCCCGACCACCCGTGGGCGAAGCAGCACCCCGAGTGGTTCACGACGCGAGCGGACGGGTCGATCGCCTACGCGGAGAACCCGCCGAAGAAATACCAGGACATCTTCCCGCTGAATTTCGACAACGACCCCAAAGGCATCTATGCCGAGATGTTGCGGATCACCCTGTTCTGGGTCGAGCGCGGCGTGCGGATCTTCCGCGTCGACAACCCGCACACGAAACCGCTCGATTTCTGGCATTGGCTGATTTGGGAGATCAAGAAGGCCCACCCGGACGTGCTCTTCCTGGCCGAGGCCTTCACCCGGCCGGCGATGATGCATACCCTGGCGAAGATCGGTTTCACGCAGTCCTACACCTATTTCACCTGGCGCACGGGACAGGAAGAGCTCACGGACTACGGCCGGGAGCTGGTCGCCGCCGCTGACTACATGCGCCCTAATTTATTCGTGAACACTCAGGACATTCTGCACGTGTCGCTGCAGTACGGCGGCCCGCCGATGTTCAAGATCCGCGCGGTTCTCGCGTCGATGATGTCGCCGACGTGGGGCGTCTACTCCGGCTACGAGCTCTACGAACACACCGCCGTGCGGCCGGGCAGCGAGGAATATCTCAATTCTGAGAAGTACCAGCTCCGACCTCGTGATTTCGCCGCCGCCGAGGAGCAGGGCCGGAGCCTTGCCCCCTACCTCACCCGGCTCAACGCGATCCGCCGCGCGCATCCCGCCCTGCACCGGCTGCGCAACCTGCATTTTCACCGCATCGACAACGACGGCGTGCTCGTCTTCTCCAAGTCCGACCAGGACACCGGCGAGGCGGTGATCGTGGTGTGCACCCTCGACTCGTACACGGTGCGCGAGGCGACCGTGGGCATCGACCTGCCCGAGATCGGGCTCGACTGGCACGAGCGCTATGCCGTCCGCGACGAGCTGAGCGGCACTAGTTACGACTGGGGTGAGTTCAACTACGTGCGGCTCGACCCGCACGTCGAGGTGGCCCACATCCTCGCCGTCCAAGGCCGGTCGCGTTGAGCCCGGCCGAGACGGACCGCACCGGGCGGCAACGGCGCGTCGGGGCCGAAGCGGTCGCACAGATGAATCAGGCGGATCCCGACTGGTTCAAGCGGGCCGTGTTCTACGAGGTCCTCGTCCGGGGATTCCAGGACAGCAACGGCGACGGGAACGGCGACCTGCGCGGGCTGACGAGTCGGCTGGACTATCTCGAGTGGCTGGGAGTCGATTGCCTGTGGCTGCCTCCGTTCTACTCCTCCCCGTTGCGGGACGGCGGTTACGACATCTCCGACTTCTGCGCCGTGTTGCCTGATTTCGGCACCATCGATGACTTCCGGCTCTTCCTCAACGAGGCGCACCGGCGCGGGATCCGCGTGATCATCGACTTCGTCATGAACCACACCAGCGATCAGCATCCGTGGTTCCAGGAATCACGCAGTGATCCGGACGGCCCCTACAGCGACTTCTACGTCTGGCGCGACAGCGACGACGGCTACGCCGATGCCAGGGTCATCTTCGTCGACACCGAGCCGTCCAACTGGACCTTCGACCCGATCCGGAAGCAGTATTACTGGCACCGGTTCTTTAGCCACCAACCCGACCTCAACTACACCAACCCGGCCGTCGCCCATGCCGTCCTCGACGCGCTGCGGTTCTGGCTCGAGCTCGGCATCGATGGCTTCCGGCTCGATGCCGTGCCTTACCTGTTCGAGGCCGAGGGCACCAACTGCGAGAACCTCCCCCAGACCCACGAGATGTTGCGCACAGTGCGGTCGATGGTCGACGCCGAGTTTCCCGGACGCGTCATGCTGTGCGAGGCCAACCAATGGCCGGCCGACGTGGTGGAGTATTTCGGCAAGGGCGACGAGTGCCACATGGCATTTCATTTCCCGGTCATGCCGCGATTGTTCATGGGCGTACGCCGCGAATCCCGCTTTCCGATCTCGGAAATCATGGCTCAGACACCGGCTATACCCGACGGCTGCCAGTGGGGTATCTTTCTGCGCAATCACGACGAGCTGACGCTGGAGATGGTCAGCGACGAGGACCGCGACTACATGTGGTCCGAATACGCTACCGACCCGCGGATGAAGGCCAATATCGGTATCCGGCGGCGCCTCGCCCCGCTGCTGGAAAACGATCAGAACCGCCTCGAGCTGTTCACCGCCCTGCTGCTCTCTTTGCCCGGGTCGCCAGTGCTGTATTACGGCGACGAGATCCGCATGGGCGACAACATCTGGCTCGGTGACCGGGACGGCGTACGCACGCCGATGCAATGGACGCCCGACCGCAACGCCGGATTCTCGACGTGCGATCCGGCCCGATTGCACTTGCCGGTCATCATGGATCCGATCTACGGCTACCAAGCCGTCAATGTCGAGGCCCAGAGCCGCGACGGTGCGTCCTTCCTGCACTGGACGCGGCGGATGATCGCCATCCGCAAGGAGCACCCTACCTTCGGCCTCGGCACGTTCGCGGAGATCGGATCGCGCAATCCCACCGTCCTTTGCTACGTCCGCGAGTTCGGCGACGACGTCGTGCTCTGCGTCAACAATCTCTCGCGCTTCCCGCAACCGGTCGAGCTCGACCTGCGACGGTTCGAGGGCCGCACTCCGGTCGAGATGACCGGCCGGGTCGAGTTTCCCGAGATCGGCGTGCTCCCCTACCTGCTCACACTGGCCGGGCACGGCTTCTATTGGTTCGAGCTGACCCGCCCGGATGACCGAGGATGACGGAAAGGCAGGCATGACACCCGACTTCGCCCATCTCGACGAGCACCTCCGCGACTGGCTGCCGCAGCAGCGCTGGTTCGGCGGCAAGGGCCGTCTGATCGACTCGCTGACGAGCGAGGTGCGACGCGTCCGCGATGGCGATCCGGCGGTGTGGGTCGCGCTGGTGCGCATCGGGTACGCCGACGGGACCGACACCACCTACTCGGTGCCGTTGACGACGCGAACGGCGTACGACGACCGGGTCTCCCACGCGCTGATCGGCGAGGTGGGCGGCGCGACGCGCATGCTTGCCTTCGACGCCCTGCAGGACCGCGATTCGACGCCGGTGTGGGGCGAGTTGCTCCGCGAGCGCGTGGACCTGGCGTGGTTGACCTTCACCCACTCCGGCGACGTCGAGATCCCGGCCGGGGTTCCCGGTGACATCCTGACCTCTGAGCAGAGCAACTCCTCGCTGGTCTACGGCGACGTGGCCATCACCAAATTCTTTCGCCGCCTCGAGGACGGCACCAATCCCGACGTGGAGATCCACGAAGCGCTCCAGTCGGCCGACAATCCGCACATCGCCGGCTTCCTCGGCCATGCGACGGTCAGGACCGAATCGCTGTCCGCGACCTTCGCCATGACCCAGCAGTTCCTTCCCGTCGCCAGCGACGGGTGGTCGCTGGCCACCGCCAGCGTGCGCGACCTCTTCGCCGAGGGCGATCTGCACGCCGACGAGGTCGGCGGGGATTTCGCCGGCGAGGCGCATCGGCTCGGCGCGGCGACGGCGTCCGTGCACGCCGACCTCGCCGAGGTGCTGCCGACCGAAGCGGCGCCCGACACGTGGTACGCCGGCCTCGCGGGCGCGATGCGCGCGCGCCTGTCCGCGGCCGTCGACGTCGTACCCGACCTCGTGCGGTACGTACCTGCGCTCACGTCGGCGTATGACGCGCTCGCGGCCGATGTCGAGCCGGTCATGCTGCAACGGGTCCACGGCGACTATCACCTCGGCCAGGTGCTCCGCACGTCGAACGGATGGACGCTGCTCGATTTCGAGGGCGAGCCGGCCAAGTCGATTCCCGAGCGGCGCCGGCCCGACTGCTCGCTGCGCGACGTGGCCGGCATGCTCCGCTCGTTCGATTACGCCTCCTCCTCGAGACTGCTCAGCGGACCCGCCGAACCGCAGCTGCAGTACCGCGCGGTCGAGTGGTCCGATCGCAACCGGTCCGCCTTCTGCGATGGTTATGCCGAGGGGGCGGGCACGGATCCGCGAGATCATCGCGTCCTGCTGGCCGCGTTCGAAGCGGACAAGGCCGTCTACGAGGCCGTCTACGAAGCGCGTCACCGACCGGAATGGCTCACGATTCCCCTGCACTCGCTCGCTCGGCTCGAAGGGAGAGCGCGATGACGGACAACCGCCGCGAGGCCGACCCGACCCGTCGACCGGGCTCAGCTCCGCTCAGCCCATCGCCACCGGCGGCCGGCGGCGTGGGGCCCGCCCCCACGGCCGGCACCCCGCCGGGAGGGCTCGATCGCGCCGAGCTCGATCGGCTCGCCGGCGGCGCCCACCACGATCCGCACGCGATCCTCGGCGCGCACCCGCTCGACGAGCAGCGCACGGTCATCCGCACCCTGCGGCCCGGCGCCGACGCTGCGACGGCCTTGGTCGGAGGCGCCCGGATCACGCTCGACCGGATCCACGACTCCGGCATCTTCGCCGGCCAGGTCAGCGGGCCGGTCGGCGACTACCGCATCGAGACGTCGTACGACGGCTTGCCGCACCTGTCGGACGACCCCTACCGCTGGCTGCCGACGCTCGGCGACGTCGACCTGCACCTGATCGGCGAGGGCCGGCACGAGCGGCTCTGGGACGTTTTGGGCGCGCATGTCCGCCGCTACGACACGGCAGCCGGCACGGTCCAGGGCGTGTCGTTCGCGGTGTGGGCGCCGTCGGCGCGGGGGGTCAGCGTGATCGGCGAATTCTCCTACTGGAAGCGCGGCGGCCATCCGATGCGCTCGCTGGGCTCGAGCGGCGTGTGGGAGCTGTTCATCCCCGGCCTCGGTGCGGGGACGACGTACAGGTTCGCGGTGCTCGGCGCTGACAGCGTGTGGCGGGAGAAGGCCGACCCGATGGCGTTCGCGAGCGAGCCGCCACCGGCGACGGCGAGTGTCGTCTTCGACCCGAAGTACCACTGGGACGACGGCGACTGGCTCGGCCAGCGGGCGAGGACAGGTTCGCACGAGGCGCCGATGAGCTGTTACGAGGTGCACCTCGGCTCGTGGCGCCCGGGCCTGTCCTACCGCGACCTGGCCGAGCGGCTCACCGACTACGTGCGCGACACCGGGTTCACGCACGTCGAGCTGATGCCGGTCGCGGAGCATCCGTTCGGCGGCTCGTGGGGTTACCACATCACCGGTTACTACGCCCCCACCGCGCGGTTCGGCAACCCGGATGATTTTCGTTATCTGGTGGATCGGCTGCACCAGGCCGGGATCGGCGTGCTCATGGACTGGGTGCCCGGACACTTCGCCACCGACGAGTGGGCGCTGGTCCGCTTCGACGGCACCGCGCTCTACGAGCACCCCGATCCGCAGCGCGGCTGGCATCCCGAATGGGGCTCGTACATCTTCAACCACGGCCGCACCGAGGTCCGCAACTTCCTCGTCGCCAACGCGGTGTACTGGCTCGAGGAGTTCCACATCGACGGCCTCCGTGTCGACGGGGTGGCTTCGATGCTCTATCTCGACTACTCGCGCAAGTCCGGCGAGTGGACGCCGAATCAATACGGCGGGCGGGAGAACATCGACGCGGTCGGTTTCCTGCAGGAGATGAACGCCACCGTCTACAAGCGGGTGCCGGGCGCGGTAACCATCGCCGAGGAATCCACCGCCTGGCCCGGCGTCACACGGCCGACGCACGTCGGCGGCCTCGGCTTCGGCTTCAAGTGGAACATGGGCTGGATGCACGACACGCTGTCCTATATCTCGCACGATCCGGTGCACCGCGCCTACCACCACAACGAGATGACGTTCTCGATGGTCTACGCCTACTCCGAGAACTACCTGCTGCCGATCTCGCACGACGAGGTCGTACACGGCAAGGGCTCGATCATCCGGAAGATCCCGGGCGACCGGTGGCAGCAGCGGGCGACGATGCGCGCGCTCTACGCCTTCATGTGGGCGCACCCGGGCAAGCAGCTGCTCTTCATGGGCTGCGAATTCGGCCAGGACGCGGAGTGGGACGAGGCCCGATCGCTTTCCTGGTGGCTGCTCGACGTACCCGAACACGCGGCGCTCGCGCACTGTGTGAGCGATCTCAATCGCGTCTACCGGGAGACTCCGGCGCTCTGGCAGCGGGACGTCGAGCCGTCCGGGTTCCGGTGGATCGACGCCAACGACTCCTCCGGCAACGTGTTCTCCTTCCTGCGACGGGACGCCGAGGGCCGGGAGGTGGCCTGTGTCGCCAACTTCTCCCCGGTCCCCCACGACAGCTACCGGCTCGGGCTGCCACGGCCCGGTCACTGGCGCGAGATCCTCAACACCGACGCGGAGAGCTACGGCGGTTCCGGCGTCGGCAACATGGGCGCCGTGACGGCGTACGACGTCGAATGGCACGGTCTGCCCCACTCGGCCATCCTGCGCGTGCCGCCGCTCGGCGTGCTGTGGCTGGCTCCGGACGGGGAGTAGCAGGCGCCGGAGCGACATGATCAGCCAAACTCAAGCCTGTGCACTTTGGGGAACGCTACGGTCCTGGGGTGCATCTGTGGTTAGACGCGCACATGATTTGACCGGTCCGCACGACGGGAGGCAGCCGTGACCGCACGATGGCACCGCAGGCGCGGCTTGGCCGGTCTGATCGCTGTGATCGTCGCCGCGCTGGCCGCGCCGGCGTGCACCTCGACGATCAGCGGCACGGCCCACTCGACCGAACCGGTGTGGGTCAAGGCCCCGGATGCGCACGTCAAGGTCGACGGCACCGACAACGGTCAGTCCGACCAGATCGCCGAGAATTCGATCAGCGACATCCAGATGTACTGGAAGACCGAGATGCCGAAGGTCTTCAACGAGCAGTACGCACCGGTGTCCGGCGGTTTCTATTCGATCGATCCGAGGAACGCGACCTCGCTGCCCTGCCAGGCCACCAGAGCGGACATCAGCGGCAACGCCTTCTACTGCCCCAAAGAGGATCTTGTCGTCTGGGACCGTACGACGCTGCTCCCGCAGTTGGCCACCCGCTACGGCGACTACACGATCGCGCTCGTGCTCGCGCACGAATGGGGTCACGCCATCCAGAAACGCGCGATCACGCGCACCGAGCGGACCATCGTCCGGGAGACCCAGGCCGACTGCTTTGCGGGAGCGTTCACCAGATGGGCCTATGACGGGCACGCTCCGCATTTCAAGCCGAACGGCAAGCAGCTCGACGAGTCCCTCGCCGGCTTCCTGAA
Organism: Mycobacteriales bacterium; assembly: GCA_038253135.1. Lineage (GTDB taxonomy): Bacteria > Actinomycetota > Actinomycetes > Mycobacteriales > QHCD01 > JBBSHJ01. The sequence goes on from JBBSHJ010000026.1 coordinate 32,202, forward strand.
TTTCGCTGATCCCCTCGGCGTCACGCAGAGCACCCAGGGCGCGCACGGCAACGCCTTCGACCGCGTCACCGCCCTGCAGGAGGGCTACGACAAGGGACCGGCGTTCTGCGCCAGCTCGGCGAATTTCAACGACAGCCGCCAATTCACCGAGCTGCCGTTCACAACCAGCAACGAGCAGGTGAGTCGCGGCAACTTGCCGATCGGTGACGCGCTCACCCAGGGCAACGGCGACCTGCAGAAATACTGGGCCACGGTCCTGACCAAGGACTACCACAAGACCTGGACGAAACCGTCCAAGGTCGACATCTACTCCGGCGCCAGCGGTCCGAGCTGCGACGGGAGCATTACGGACAAGACGATCGCCTTCTGTGCCGGCGACAACAACAAGATCGTCGTACAGAAAACACCCGGTATGCAGAGCATCTACAACGGGTCCGGTGATTACGGGCCGATGGTGCTGCTCGCGACGGCGTACGCAATGACCGCCCGGCACGAGCTGGGCCGAAGCACGGACGATCAGAACGGCCTGCTCGGCTCGGTCTGCCTCGCCGGCGTTTACACCGCGCGGCTGTTCAACAACACCAAGACGAATGCTAAGAATCAGCTACAGCTCTCGCCCGGTGACCTCGACGAGGCGATCCAGGCCCTGCTGCTCGGCGTCAATGATCAGGCCTTCGACGGCCCGCAGGGCACGACCGGCTTCCAACGGGTCAACGTCTTCTCCCAGGGCGTGCTGAACGGCTTCAAGCCCTGCAACTCCTACTGAGCCGCACCGGTCCTCATCTCCGCTCGGCCGGCTCCAGTCTCGCCCTGTCCCGGCCCGACGTGGTCGGCCCCCCAGCGCCGAGTGGCAAGTTCGGCCCGATTTGAGGCGGTGATTTCCTGCCCAACCCACCACTCGCGCTCGGGGTGAGGGCCGCGATGGAACGGGTGGCCGCGGGCGTGGATGGGGCCGGTCAGGGGGTGCGATGCGACGGTCAGAACAGCGCGGCCGACAGGTCTCGCCGGGCCTTGGCGACCCGTGGGTCGTCGTCGCCGGCGAGCGCGAAGAGCTCGACGAGGCGGGTGCGGGCGGCGTTGCGGTCGTCGCCGGCGGAACGGCGTACGACGCCCAGCAACCGCTCGAACGCCGCCTCCACGCGGTTGTCGAGCATCTCGACGTCGGCCGCGGTGAGCTGCGCCTGGACGTCGGCCGGAGCCCCGGCCGCGCGCGCGACGGCGTCGGCCGCGACGCTCGAGGTGCGCTCGAGCAGGCCGAGCTGACCGAGCATGGCCTCGGCCGTCGGGTCCCCCGGCTTGTCGGCGAGCACCCGCTCGAGGATTGTCCGCGCGCCGGTCAGATCGCCGCGCGCGACGGCGTCCTCGGCCGGACCGTAGGTGGCGTCGGCCTCGGCCTGCGCGGCCGCGGAGTCCTCCGGGCTGGGCGGCGGCGCGGATCCGCCGGTCGCTTCGATCAGAGCGGTGATCCACTTGCGGACCTCCGGCTCGGGCTGGGCTCCGCTGAATTCGGCGACGACCTGGCCCTGGAAGACCGCCTTCACGGCCGGGATGCTCTGCACGGCGAGAGCCTGCGCGATCCGCGGGTTGGCGTCGATGTCAACGGTGGCCAGAACCCAGGCACCGGCGCCCTCGGCGGCGAGCTTCTCGAGGATCGGACCGAGCTGCTTGCACGGCTCGCACCACTCGGCCCACAAATCGAGCACGACCGGCACCTGCAGCGAGCGTTCGACCACCGCCTGGAACGTCGCCTCGGTGACCTCGACGATCTCCGCGCCGTCCGCAGCGGCGGCACCGCCGGGCGGCGCGGTCGGCGTACCGGCTGGTCCCTCGGCGGTCGGTGGCCGTGGCTGCGCCGCCGCGTCGGCCCGGGACTTCAGGCTGGAGAGGTCGACGGCGCCGGCAAGACCGGCGGGCAGGTGTCGGCTGGGAGGTGGCATGCCCCGATTCTGCCAAATACCGCCCGCGCCGTACCGGGCGGAGCGCCCCGAGGCGGCGCTCGCCGCGATCGGCAGGCCTTGACCTAGGAACACGCGCGGTCCACGGGCGGTCGGTGCGCGCGCTTCGGCAGCGCCGGTATGCCGTGCTTGGCTGCGGTTTCCGTGCCCGAGACCTCCGCCCGGCCGGGCGCGTTCCTGTCGGGGATCCGGCGCATCGAGGTCGAGGTCGTTGGGCTCCGAGGTCAGCTCGATCGGGCGTGGCGCTCCTCGATCGGCCGATCAGGCGTTCCCGGGCCGGCGACGCGTCGATCGTCTGCCGTCGAACAGCGCGTCCAGATCCGGGTCGAGAGCGCTCGCCCGGACACGTGCAACGTCAAGGTCAAGCGCGGTGGCTCAGATCACGTGGAGGAGACCCGCCCGAGGCGTGCGGCTCAGAATCGGGCCGGCTCGGCGTAGTCGCCCCACTCCGCGCGGAGCACGCCGCAGATCTCGCCGAGCGTGGCCTCGGACCGCGCCGCGTCGAGCATCGACGCCAGCAGGTTGGCCTCGGACCGCGCCGCCGCGGTCATCGTGTCGAGCGCGCGGCGGACGGCCGCGTCGTCCCGGGCGGCCCGGCGCCTCGCGAGCGCAGCACGCTGGTCGCGCTCGACCTCGTGACCGATCCGCATGATCGACAACGGCTCGTCCACCGTCTCGGTGTGCGTGTTGACGCCGACGATCTTCTTGTCGCCCTTTTCCACGAGGGACTGGTATTGGAATGCCGATTCGGCGGTCTCGCCGGTGAACCAGCCGTCCTCGATGCCGCGCAGGATCCCGCTGGTCATCGAGCTGCCGTCACCCAGGCTGCGGATCCGGGTAAAGATCTCCTCGGCCTGCTGCTCGATCCGGTCGGTGAGCTCCTCGACGTACCACGATCCGCCGAGCGGATCGATCACGTTGGCGACGCCGGTTTCCTCACCGATGACCTGCTGCGTGCGCAGCGCGATCTCGGCGGCCCGCTCCGACGGCAGCGCGAGCACCTCGTCCATCGCGTTGGTGTGCAGGGAATTGGTGCCGCCGAGCACTGCGGCCAGTGCCTCGATCGCCGTCCGCACGACATTGTTGTCGGGCTGTTGCGCGGTCAGCGAGACACCCGCGGTCTGCGTGTGGAAGCGCAACCACTGCGCTCGCGGTGTGGTCGCGCCGTAGTCGTCGCGAAGGTGACGGGCCCAGATCCGGCGGGCGGCGCGGAATTTGGCGATCTCCTCGAAGAAATCGATGTGCGCGTCGAAGAAGAACGACAATCCGGGTGCGAATTGCTCGATGTCCAATCCGCGGGACAGGCCGAGCTCGACGTAGCCGAATCCGTCGGCGAGGGTGAAGGCGAGCTCCTGCGCCGCCGTGGCCCCGGCCTCACGGATGTGGTAACCGGAAACGGAGAGCGGTTTGTACGCCGGGATGTTCGCGGCCGTGTATTCCATCAGGTCGCCGATCAGGCGCAGGTGCGGCTCGGGGGCGAAGAGCCATTCCTTCTGGGCGATGTATTCCTTGAAGATGTCGGTCTGCAGGGTGCCGTCGAGCCGGGCGGTGTCGGCACCCTGGCGCTCGGCGGCGACGAGATACATGCAGAAGATGGGTACGGCGGGGCCGCTGATCGTCATCGACGTGGTGACCTCGACCAGGGGGATGCCGTCGAAGAGCGCCTCCATGTCGGCGGCCGAGTCGATGGCCACACCGCAGTGGCCAACCTCGCCGAGCGCGCGCGGGTCATCGGAATCGCGGCCCATGAGGGTGGGCATGTCGAACGCCACGGACAGCCCGCCGCCGCCCGCGGCGAGGATCTTGCGGTAGCGCTCGTTGGTCTGCTCGGCGTTGCCGAAGCCGGCGAACTGGCGGATCGTCCACGGCCGGCCGCGATATCCGGTGGGATGCAGGCCCCGGGTGAAGGGGAACTCCCCCGGCCAGCCGATCCGCTCGAAACCGGAGTGGTGCGCGCCGTCGCGCGGCCCGTAGACCGCCTCGACCTCCACGCCGGACAGCGTGCTGAAGTCGTCGTCGCGGATCGGCGCCGCGTCGTACCGCGCCCGCCAGCGGCCGCGGCCGCGCTCGATCTCACTCGCGTCCATCACTGGGCTCCTCGCGGCGTCCGGCCGGCGTCGTCGACGGCCTCCCTTCCTAAGATACTAGGACGTCCGAGTAAATGCAGGCGGGCGGGTGAGACATGCCCTGGAGGTTACCCATCCGCGACTTGCCACCTTCCGCCGTGCCGGTGGATCGATTTCTCGTGACGGCAGAAGGCGGCAAGTGAACCGATCACTTCCGGAGGTTTTGCCATGAGGCAACGAGTGGTGGGCCACCGAGCACCCCGGCCGACCCCACGGTGGCGGCACATAGGCTGCGGGAATGACCGCACCCGCAACGCGCACCGTCGAGCACGTCGATGACTTCTTCGGCACGGCGGTGCCCGACCCGTACCGCTGGCTCGAGGACGCCGACTCCGAGGAGGTCCGAGACTGGGTGGCGGCCCAGGGTGCGGCGACCCGGGGCTATCTCGACACCCTTCCCGGCCGCGACGCCATCACCGCCCGGCTCTCCGCGCTGTGGAACCTGCCCAAGAGCTTCTTGCCCGTGCATCGCGGCGAGCGCTGGTTCCGGCGTACCAACGACGGCGAGCAGCAACAGGACGTGTTACGCGTCGCCGACTCGCCGATGGGCGACGGCACGGTGCTCATCGATCCCAACCCGCTGGCGCCCGACGGCTCCACCGCCCTCAGCGCCGACGCGCCTTCCGATGACGGCTCGCTGGTCGCCTACTCGCTGAGCGAGGCCGGCAGCGACTGGCAGACCTGGCGGGTGCGCGATGTCGCGAGCGGCACCGATCTCGATGACGTCATCCGGTGGGCGAAATTCACGATGGCCTGCTGGCTGCCCAGCGGCGACGCGTTCGTCTACGGCGGCTTCGAGCCGCCGGTCGAGGGACAGGAATACGCCGGGGCCAACCGCGGGCACCGGCTTTACGTCCACCTGCTCGGCACACCGCAGGAGTCCGACGAGCTGCTGATCGCCCTGCCGGACGAGCCGGACTGGCTCTTCGCTCCCGAGGTCACCGAGGATCACCGCTGGCTGGTCGTGACGGCGGCCCAGGGCACCAACCACGAGACCCGGGTCTGGGTCCGCGACCTCACCGAGGCGGGCGACGTACTGCACCCGCTCATCGGCGACGCCGACGCCGAGTGGCGTCTGGTCACCTCACTC
>JBBSHJ010000027.1:0-35838 GCA_038253135.1 Mycobacteriales bacterium
GCCAAGGACGTCTTCGCGTTGCTGTCCCGGTACGACGCGTTCCGTCCGTCGTCGGGCCGCCCGCCGCGGCACGTCTTCGCCGCGACCGGCGACCCGGAACCGTTTCACCGTCTCGGCCGGCGATTCCACGGGCCCGAGATCGACACCGTGTCGACGGAGCAGGGCCTGGCCAGGCTCGCGCCGTGAGGTTGCGTCGATTGACGTTGGAGCGAGCATCGGAGGAGCTTGCGACGAGGCGCGCAGTGACGGAGGAGGTCGCGCCGTGAGGTTGCGTCGATTGACGATGGAACGAGCATCGGAGGAGCTTGCGACGAGGCGCGCAGTGACGGAGGAGGTCGCGCCGTGAGATTGCGAGTCGTCGGCAGCACCGGCAGTGTCCCCGGCCCCGACAACCCGGCGTCGTGCTACCTGATCGAGCAGGACGGCGTACGGCTGGTCGTCGACATGGGCTCCGGTGGCTTCGGGGCGCTGCAGCGCTACTGCGATCCCAACGACATCGACGCCGTCCTCATCACGCACCTGCACGCTGACCATTACCTCGACCTGTGCCCGTACGCCGTCTACCGGCGGCACGGCGGCGACGGCCGGATGCCGCGGCTGCCGGTGCTGGGCCCGGCCGAGACGGAGGCGCGGCTCGGCGCGGCCTACGGCGATCCCGATCCCAAGCGGCTCCGGCAGATCTTCGATTTCGGTGACCTCGCGGCCGGCTCGTGGGACATCGGCCCTTTGCGCGTGACAGCGCGCCGGGTCAAGCATCCGGTGACGGCGTACGCCCTGCGGATCGCGACCGAGACCGCGGCGCTCACATACTCCGGCGACACCGGCCCGTGCGACGCGCTCGTCGACCTGGCCAGCGGCAGCGACCTGCTGCTCGCCGAGGCGACCTTCGCCACCGGCGGCGACCTGCCCACCGACGTGCACATGACCGGCCGCGAGGCGGGGGAGCACGCACGGCGCGCGAAGGCCGGGCGGCTGGTGCTCACCCACATCCCGCCGTGGGGTGACCGGCGAAAGACGCTCGGTGAGGCCGTCGCGGTGTATCCGGGGCTGGTCGAGCTCGCGGCCGCCGGAGCTGCATACGACATGTAGCCGCCTTGCGTGCGCGGTCCTGTTCGGACACTATGTTTGTCATACGACAAACTTTCAAAGGTGATCGCAAAGCGTTCGTCGCTGCAGGATGTGCGGTTGCGGCCCTCACGGATCTACGCGGCAACGAATGGAGAGGACATCGATGGGACAGACGGCCGGGGATTACCTGTGTGAGCGGCTGATCGAATGGGGCGTCTCGACGATCTACGGATTCCCCGGCGATGGCATCAACGGGATCCTGGGCGCGCTGCGCGAGCACCAGGACCAGTTGCTCTTCGTGCAGACGCGCCACGAGGAGATGGCCGCGTTCATGGCCTGCGGACACGCCAAGTACACCGGCGAGGTCGGTGTGTGCATGGCAACCTCGGGACCGGGCGCGATTCACCTGCTCAACGGTTTGTACGACGCCAAGCTCGATCACCAGCCCGTCGTCGCGATCGTCGGGCAGACCTTCGTGCGGGCGATGGGCGGCAGCTTCCAGCAGGAGGTGAATCTGCTACAGCTCTACAGCGACGTCGCCGGGGCCTTTCACGAGCAGGTCAACGAGCCGGGCAGCGTCCGGCACATCCTCGACCGTGCGCTGCGCACCGCACAGGCCGAGCGCACCGTGACGGCTGTGATCATCCCGGCCGACGTGCAGGAAATGGACGCGGTCAGCGAGCAGCCGAAAGCGACGCACACCGTGCACTCCGGGGCCGGATACTGGCCCGGTCGTCAGATCCCGACGCAACGCGACCTGCAGGCCGCCGCCGACCTGTTGAATGCGGGCGAGCGGGTGGCGATGCTCGTCGGCGCCGGCGCGCTGCACGCGACCGACGAGGTGCTCGCGGTCGCGGACACTCTCGGCGCGGGGGTGGCCAAGGCCCTGCTCGGCAAGGCGGTCGTGCCCGATGACGTGCCGTATTGCACCGGCTCGATCGGGCTGCTGGGCACCAAGCCCAGCTGGGACATGATGCAGGACTGCGACACGCTGCTCATGGTCGGCTCCTCCTTCCCGTATTCGGAATTCCTGCCGACGACCGGGCAGGCCAAGGGCATTCAGATCGACCTGTCCGGGCGGATGCTGTCGATCCGATATCCGATGGATCTGGCCCTGATCGGTGACAGCAAGCAGAGCCTGGCCGAATTGTTGCCGCTGCTCGAACGCAAAGAGGACCGGTCCTGGCAGGAGACGATCAGCACGAACGTCACCCAGTGGTGGCAGCTGATGGATGACCGGTCCCAGCCCGCGGACGTGGAGCGTGATCGCCCTCGGGTCCGCCCGCAGGCGCTGTTTGCGGAGCTGTCTCGGCAACTGCCCGACAATGCCGTGCTTTCCAGCGACTCCGGATCGGCCGCGAACTGGTATGCCCGTCACATCAAGATCCGTCGCGGGATGAAGGCATCATTGTCCGGAAACCTGGCCACCATGGTGCCCGGCGTGCCCTACGCGATCGCGGCGAAATTCGCCTTTCCCGACCGCGTCGCGGTGGCGATGGTCGGAGACGGCGCGATGCAGATGGGCGGAATGGCCGAAATGTTGACCGCCGCGAAGTATTACCGGACGTGGGCCGATCCCCGGCTGGTGGTCCTGGTCCTGAACAACGAGGATCTCAACCAGGTCACCTGGGAGCAGCGGGCGATGACCGGTAATCCCAAGTTCGACGCATCCCAGGACATCCCCTACGTTCCGTACCACGCCTGGGCCGACATGATCGGGCTAAAGGGAATTAAGGTCGAGCATTCGTCCCAGATCGCCGGTGCGTGGCGGGAAGCATTTGCGGCCGACCGGCCGGTGATCATCGACGCGATGAGCGATCCCGAGGAGCCACCCATCCCGCCGCACATCACCTTTGAGCAGATGAAGGCCATGACCAGCTCGGTGCTCCGCGATCCGAAGGCAGGCCTTCCGGGTGCTCTCTCGGCCGCCCGGGAATTCGCCCACGAGCTCCTGCCGGGACGGTGATCATGAGGGCACGAAAGGCGGTCGCGGGGCCTGACACGCACGGTACGGTGGCCGGCCTGGAGCACGCGGTCGACCGGATGCTGGCCAACGTCGAGCACGGCCGCTTCGAGCGCGCGCTGTCCGGGCTGACCGCCGTCGCCGCGCTGGTGACCGGGGCCGAGGTCTATCTGGAGCACTACAAGGCCAGCTTCGGCAACAAGGTGATGTGGAGCCCCGTCGTGGTCACCCCGCCGCTGGTGGTGGCGGCCGTCGGCGGGGTCTTCAGCAAACGCTGGGCCAAGACCGCACTGCCGATCAGCTCGGCCATCTTCGCCCTCGACGGCCTGGCTGGGGAGTATTTTCACGCCCGCGGCGTGGCCCGCAAACCGGGCGGCTGGGCGATGGCGTCGTACAACCTGCCGATGGGACCGCCGATCTCCGCGCCCGGACTGATGGCCATGGTCGGTGGCATGGGCCTCTTGGCCGCCGTGCTCCGCCGAGAGAGATAGGAAAGGCGCGAGGTGCCCGATTTCCGCGACGCGACCCACCTCCCGAACCTGCGAGCGGGCCGGCAACCGCCCCACCCGAGCTGGCTGCCCCGACAGCAGGCCGGCGTCACGCCGCAGATGATCGGTCGATACCCCGACTACGACGTCCTCGCCGCGAGCGACACGTGGGACCAGGCCACGCGGCGCGTCGTCCTCGCGCGGCTGGATCCGCCCGGGCCGATGCGCTTTTTTGCCGCCGAGCAGGAGCCGACCCTGCGCGCCTTCTGCGACACCGTTCTGGCCCAGGATGACGAGCCGCGGGTACCGGTCGCGGAGTTCGTCGACGCGAAACTCGCCGCGGGCCGGCTGGACGGCTATCAGTACGCCGACATGCCCGATGACCGCGACACCTGGACGATCGTGCTCCGCGGCCTGGACCACACCGCGCACTCCCGCTACGGCAAGGCCGACTTCGCCGCGGCCGAGCCGGCCACCGCCGAGGCGATCGTGGACGAGTTCGCCCACGGACGGCTGGCCGAAGGCCCGTGGGAGCAGCTGAACGTCCCGCGCGCGTGGGCGGTCTGCCTGCGATCGATCCTGGCCGGCTTCTACTCCCATCCGTGGGCCTGGAACGAGATCGGCTTCGGCGGCCCGGCCTACCCGCGCGGCTTCATGCGCCTCGGCCCGCTCAGCACGACCGAACCCTTCGAGAAGCACGGCGCCACGGACGAAGACCCGGTCCGTGCCGTGCGGAACGGCCTCGGCCATGGGTGAGCGCCTGCGTGGCCTGCTCAAGGGCGCGGTCGGCCCGGCGGACAACGACTCGCGCTACCTGCTCGACGTACATTCCCGGGAGCTACCTGGCGAGGACACGATGCGCCGCTACCCGCCCAGCGAGGAGGTGGACCTGGTCATCGTCGGCGCGGGCGCCGGCGGCTCGGTGCTCGCGCAACGCCTCGCCCGGCACGGCTGGACGATCGTCATCCTCGAGGCCGGGCCGTTCTGGCATCCCGACGAGGACTGGGTCAGCGACGAAGCCGGCTCGCACGCGCTGTACTGGACGCAGAAACGGATCATCGGCGGCGACGATCCGATCGAGCTGGGCAAGAACAACTCCGGCCGCGGGGTCGGCGGGTCCATGGTGCACTACGCCGGCTACACACCGCGGTTCCACCCGTCGGACTTCCGGACCCGCACCGAGGACGGGGTGGGCGCGGACTGGCCCATCGGCTATGCGGACATCCGCCCGCACTACGAACAGGTGGAGCGCGAGCTGCCGGTCGCCGGGCAGAACTGGCCCTGGGGCTACCCGCACCGCTACCCATTCTCCCCGCACCCGGTCTCCGGCGCGGCGGCCACGCTATGGAAGGGCGCGCGCCGGCTGGGCATCGAGATGCGGGCCGGCCCGGTCGGCATCGTCAACGGCACCTTCGGCAACCGGCCGCATTGCATCTACCGCGGCTACTGCCTGCAGGGCTGCAAGGTCAACGCCAAGGCCAGCCCGTATGTCACGCACCTGCCCGACGCGCTGGCCCACGCCGTGGAGATCCGGGCCAATTGCATGGCCGCGCGGGTCGAGATCGACGACGCCACCGGCAAGGCGATCGGGGTGGTCTACCACGCGGAGATCGGCGGCGCCGAGCACCTGCAACGGGCCCGGTTCGTCGCCGTCGCCGGCTACTCGATCGAAACGCCGCGGCTGCTGCTCAACTCCACGTCGCGGCGTTTCCCGCACGGCCTGGGCAACAACGAGGACCAGGTGGGGCGCTACGTCATGGTCCAGGGGGCGAGCCAGACCGCCGGGCGCTTCCCGGACGAGCTCCGGATGTATAAGGCGCCACCGCCGGAAGTGTCCTCGGAGCAGTTCTACGAAACCGACGCGGGGCGGGGGTTCGCCCGCGGATTCTCCATCCAGACCGTGTCTCCCTTGCCGATCGGCTGGGCCGAGCACGTGCTCGCCGACGGCCACTGGGGCCGGGCGATGCGCGAATACATGCGCGACTACAACCACTGGAGCACGATCGGGGTGCTCAACGAGCTGCTGGCCCGCCCGGACAACCGCATCACCGTCGCGGACGAAAAGGACCCTTACGGCCTCCCGGTCGCCCGGATGGACTACTCGCTAGATGACAACGACAGGGCCAATGTCGCCTACTCGACCAAGGTCATCACCGACATCCTGCATGCTGCCGGAGCGCAGGACGTGCTGACGATCCACCGCTACGCGCATCTCGTCGGCGGCGGCCGGATGGGCACCAGCCCGGACAACAGCGTGATCGACGCCAACCAGCGCAGTTGGGCCGTGCCCAACCTGTTTCTCGCCGACGGCTCGGTCTGCCCCACCCAGGGCTCCGCCAACCCCGCTCTGACAATCATGGCCCTGGCTTCCCGGCTGGCCGCGCGGATGGCCAGCGGCGCGGCCATGGATGACGACCCCGCCGCGCGCAGCGGCTCGGCCGCGCGCGCACCCGTCGGATAGCAGCGCCGATGCCCGGCTACTTCCCGTGGTGGATCGTGATCACCCACTTCCTGAATGTCTTCTTCATGGTGCTGCTCTTTCGCAGTGGGCTGGAGGTGCTCTCGGCGTTCCCGAAGTTGCACTGGCACGACGACTGCCCGCCGGGGCGGGAGTGGTTGCGGCTTTCGAAGAAAACGTACGCCGCCGACTCTCGTAAGCCGTGGACCTCGCTGGACGAAGAGGAATCCTGGTCTCCGCTGATCGCACTGCCCGGGAGGAAGAACCTGGGCCTCGGGCGGCACTGGCATTTCATGACCGTCCAATTCTGGATCCTCACCGGCGCCGTCTATGTCGCGATGATATTCGCCAGCGGCTACTGGCACTACCTCGTCCCGAACAGCTGGCAGCTCGTCCCCGACTCGATCCGCTCGATCGGCAGCTATCTGCATTTCCACATCCCCGAGACGATCCCTGGCCAGCCCTTCGAGCCGGCGCAGAAGCTGGCCTATTTCGTGGTGATATTCCTGCTGGCGCCGTTGCAGATCGCCACCGGCGCGGCTATGTCGCCGTCGGTGCTCGCCCGGTTTCCCTGGTACGGACGGCTTTTCGGTGGCAAACAAGGCGCCCGCAGCCTGCATTTCCTCGGCCTGTGTGCCTTCGCCGCATTTATCGTGGTGCACGTGGCCATGGTGATCGTGCACGGCGTACCGCACGAATTCGCCGCCATCGTGCTCGGCGGCTATGGCCACGACACGACCCTGGCCCTGGCGATCGGGCTCACCGGGCTTTTTCTGATCGTCGTCTTCCACGTCGTGATCACGTGGTTCTCGCTGCGGCACAAGCGCACCACCCAACGACTGCTCGGAGTGGCGGTCAACCCGTTCGAGCGCACGATCTCCCGCAGCTTCACCTCGCGGGAGCATTACCGCCGCAAGCACATCTCGCCCTATTTCCGGGTCAACGGGTATCCGCCGACCGACGCCGACTATCAGGAGCTCGTCGCCGCGCGGTTCCGCACGTACCGGTTGCCGATCGGCGGGCTCGTCGAGCATCCCGTGACACTCTCTCTCGCCGAGCTGCGCGGGCTCGGCGAGAAGACCCAGATCACCAAGCACAACTGCATCCAGGGCTGGACCGCGGTCGCCGAATGGGGCGGCGTGCCCCTGGCCCGCATCCTCGACCTCGTCCACCCCACGGCGACGGCCAAGCACATCGTCTTCTATGCCTTCGACGACAAAGGCCTGACCGAGGGCGACGGGCGATACGGATACTTCTACGGCAGCATCCCGCTCCATCTGGCCAGCAAACCGCACTCGATCCTCGCCCTGGAGATGAACGGGGCCCCCCTGCCGATCGAGCACGGCGCCCCGGTCCGGCTCCGGGTCGAGACCCAGCTCGGTTTCAAGATGGTGAAGTGGATCAAGGCGATCGAGTTCGTCGCCGACACCGCTGACATCGGGATGGGACAGGGTGGCTGGCGCGAGGACCAGCAGTACTACGCCAATGCGGCCGGCATCTAGCTGGCCGGCGTACCACCACTCCGACAGTGCACACCTGACCGAAACCGGAGGCAGTACCGTGCCCCACGACGACATGGGCGCCTGGCAGTTCCCGCCGCACGTGCTGCGGGAGTACGCGCTCATCGCTGACGGCGAACGCGGGATCCTGGTCGGCCCGCGCGGGGACTTCGTGTGGATGTGCGCACCGCGCTGGGACTCCGAGGCGGTCTTCAGCTCCCTGATCGGCGGGCAAGGCAGCTACGCGGTCACGCCGGTGGGCCGGTTCGTGTGGGGCGGCTACTACGAGGGCGCGAGCCTGATCTGGCGGTCGCGATGGGTCACCGAGACCGGGATCGTGGAGTGCCGGGAGGCGCTCGCTTTCCCGGGCGAGCCGGGACGGGCGGTGGTGCTGCGCCGGATCATCGCGGCCGACGGCCCGGCTCGGGTGCGGGTGCTGCTCGACCCGCGCGCGGGCTTCGGTCACCATCGCCCTCGGTCGCTGTCCTGCGCGGACGGGGTGTGGACCGGGCGGACCGGTCCCCTGCACGTGCGCTGGAGCGGGGGCGGGCGGGCCCTTCCCGGCGCCGGTGGGCCGGCCGAGCACGCCCTTTCGATGGAGTTCACCGTTCCGGCCGGCGCGAGCCATGACCTTGTCCTGGAGCTGTCCGAGCGGGCGCTGCCCGACGCACCGGTCGACGCGGACCGGGCGTGGGAGGCCACCGAGCAGACCTGGTCCGACACCGTCCCGCAGCTGCCGGGCACCGTCGCCCCAACCGACGCGCGGCACGCCTACGCCGTGCTGCGCGGGCTGACCGGCTCCGGCGGTGGCATGGTGGCCGCGGCCACGATGAGCCTGCCCGAACGCGCCCGCCAGGGTCGCAACTACGACTACCGCTACGTCTGGATCCGTGATCAGTGCTTCACCGGACAGGCCGTTGCCGCCGCCGGACCGCACCCGCTGGTCGATGACGCCGTCCGATTCGTCGTGGAACGGCTGCTGGCCGACGGCCCCCACCTCATGCCGGCCTACACCGTCACCGGCGGCGCCGTACCCGATCAGCATTCCCTGCGGCTGCCGGGTTATCCGGGCGGACATGACGTCGTCGGCAACCAGGTCAACTCCCAGTTCCAGCTTGACGGGTTCGGCGAAGCGTTGCTGCTGTTCGCCGCCGCGGCCCGCGTGGACCGGCTGGACGCGGACGGGTGGCGCGCCGCCGAAGCGGCGGCCGCGGCCATCGCCGCGCGATGGACCGAGCCCGAGGCCGGCATCTGGGAGCTCGATCCGCGCAATTGGACCGAGAGCCGCCTGATCTGCGTCGCGGGACTGCGCGCGATCAGCGCGGCCGGAGCGCCGCCGGGCTCGACCGGTGACTGGCTCGCGCTGGCCGAGCGGATCCTTGCCGACACCGCGGCCAGCTCCACGCACCCGTCCGGGCGCTGGCAGCGGGCACCCGATGACGACGGGCTTGACTCCGCGCTGCTTCTTCCCCCGATCCGCGGGGCCGTCGCCTCAAGCGACCCCCGCACCCTGGCCACCCTGCACGGTCTGGAGACCGAGCTCGGCCGGGAGTGCTATCTCTACCGGTTCCGCCAGCAGCCCGGCGCCCTCGCCGATGCCGAGGGCGCGTTCCTGCTCTGCGGATTCACGATGGCGCTCGCCCTGCAGCAGCAGGGCCGGGAGCTCGAAGCGACTCGGTGGTTCGAACGCAACCGGGCCGCCTGCGGTCCGCCCGGCCTTTACTCCGAGGAGTACGACGTCATGCAGCGCCAGCTTCGCGGCAACCTCCCTCAGGCCTTCGTGCACGCGCTCATGCTCGAGTGCTCGGCCCGGCTGAGCGAGCCCTGGAGACCCTGATGCCCAGCCGGCGGCCGCGCGCGACCCGGGTCCGCTTTCTACGACGGCGGCTGAGTGTCGCTATCCCTCGGCGGACGCGTCCGGCGTAACGGCGAGCGTCCGCAACGCTTAAGCGGTCGTCGCCGGCTTGGCCCTGTCGTCGACGTGGATGCTTCGTCGCCGGTGGCTCGCACCGAGGTAAACCGCGACGAGCGCGACGGCGGCCGGAATGGCCAGCGCCGGCAACCGCGCGACGCCGCGGTGCATCAGCCCCATCGGGTGGGTCCGCTCGATCAGCGTGGCGAGGGTTTGAGCGAGCTCGGCGCGGCTCGCCGTGATCGTCGCGGCGATCGCCTCGGGGTCGTGCCGCGCCGCGGCGGACTGCCGGGCGGTCATCTCCAGCCGGTCGGTCACCGGCCGGTGACCGATCTGCGCCCGGTCCCGGGTATGCCGGGCGATCACCGCCGGGTCCGCTCCGGGGCCCCTGCCGCCCATCAGGTGATCGCGCGCCCGCACCAGCCGGTCCGCGACCGGCGAGGCCGGATCGGGGCCGTCCATCAGCCCACCCTGAAGTGCGCGGCGTCCTGGCGCTTGAGGTCGAGACCGAGGCCGGGGCGGCCCTGGTCCGGGTGCAGCGAGCCGCCGGTCGGATCGAGTGCTCCGTCGAAGAGCAGGCCTTCGATCCGCACGTGATCGTGGAAATACTCCAGATGCCGCAGGTTCGGCACGGACGCGGCGACGTGGGCATGCAGGTTCGGCGCGCAATGCCCGGACACCTGCAGCCCGGCCGCGGCCGCGACGGCCGCGGCGCGCACCCATTCGGTGATGCCGCCGCATCGGGTCACGTCCACCTGCAGGCAATCGACGGCGCCGGCGTCGACCATGCGCGCGAAGTAGACCAGGTCATAGCCGTATTCACCGGCGGCGACGTCGGGGCTGACCCGATCCCGGAGCCCGCGCAAACCCGGCAGATCATCGGAGGACACCGGCTCCTCGAACCAGCTCACGTCCTGCTCGGCCATGGCGGCCGCCACCCGGAATGCAAGCTTTCGGGTGTAGCCGCCGTTGGCGTCGACGTAGAGCTCGACGTCAGGGCCGATGACCTGGCGCGCGAACGCGATCCGGGCGAGATCACGGCCGACGTCGGCACCCCAGGACTCGCCGATCTTGATCTTCACCCGCGGGATGGCCCAGTCACCGACCCACCGCTCGAGCTGGGACCGGGCGGTGGGTTCGTCGTAGGTGGTGAAGCCACCACTGCCGTAGATCGGAACCTCATCCCGTACGGCGCCCAGCAGCCGGCACACCGGCACGCCGAGCAGTTTGCCCTTCAGGTCCCACAGCGCGGTGTCCACCGCGCTGATCGCGCACGAGGCGATGCCGGGTCGGCCGAGGTTGCGGATCGCGCGAACCATCTCCTCCCACGCTCCGGCGATGTCGAAGACGGGCCGGTGCAGGATCGCGCCGGTGAGCACGTCCTCGATCAGTGGCTGGCACGCCGTACCCGCGTAGGTGTAGCCGAGCCCCACGGCTCCGCCGCCGCGGACCTCGACGACCACCAGAGTGGTCTCGGACCACGCGAGGGTGCCGTCGGCCTCGGGTTGGTCGGTCGCGACGGTGTAGGTGCTGACCGAGACTTCCTGCACGGTCGCATCGCCGCCGCTCACCGGGCACCGCCGGCGCCGGTCCACGTCCGGACGGGCTTGGGCATCGCGTACGGCGCGAGCCCGGCCGCGACCCGGTCGCGCAGCTGGACGAGACGGTCCAGCCGCGTCGCGTCGGAGTGCCGCGGGTCGGTGTCGCGCGCGAGCCCGCGTGCCTGGTGCCCGCCGACGACGGCGAAGGCCGCCGCGACGGCGCCGGACACGACTGCCGCGTGCCGCCATCGCGGGCTCAGGGCGGCGAGCGCGATCATCGAGCCGGCGTGCAAGGCGTCGGTCTCGACCCCCAGCAGCATGACGGGGCCGGTGGGACGCGGCGCGCAGGCCAGTGCCTGGCTCACATCGCGCAGACCCAGCACCCGGACGACGTCCACCGCGCAGGGAGCGGGGTCGCGGACGGCAACCGCGCGGAGCAGCAGGCGCGGTGCCGCCGCGAGCGTCAGCCCGTAAAGGACCCGCGCCCGGATCAGGTGATTCATCGGCGCCGCAGCCACGCGGTCCCTGCGGCCGCCGCGCCCCCCGCTGCCGCTGCCGTCACGGCCGACACCAGCCGCGCGTGGTGGGAGAACCACAGCTGGGGCGCGCGCGCGTGCGACTGCCCGTCGAACACCCCGTGCGCCCCATGATCGGTGCCGGCCGGACCGTCGACCGGCTCCCACAGATTGTTCGAGCGGCCGGCCGAGACCGGATCCGAGGTCTGCTGGGAGGAGAATCCGGTGCGGGCCAGATAGCGATCCAGCAACGGCGCGATGAGCTTGTTCGCCCCGATCGTGGCCACGGTCGACGCCCCCACCCAGTACTGCTTGCGCCGCGGATGGTCGGCTGCGTAGACGACGCCGCGCGCGGCCACCTCCGGTTGGTAGATCGGTGGCACCGGTTGCGGGTGGTTCGGCAACCGCGACCGCTCCCAGGAGAACTGCGGAGTGGTCCCCGCCGGCATCTGCACCACGGTGATGTGCACGTTGCTGTGCTCGTGCATCAGCTCGGTCCGGATCGAGGAGGTGAAGCCGTTGACGGCGTGCTTGGCCCCGCAGTAGGCCGACTGCAGGGGAATGCTGCGCGCGCCCAGCGCGGAGCCGACCTGCACGATCGTGCCCCGATCCCGTGGAACCATCCGCGACAGGGCGGCGTACGTCCCATAGACGAAGCCGAGGTAGGCGACCTCGGTGACCCGCTTGAACTCCACCGGCTTGATCTCGGTGAACGGTGCGAAGACCGAGGTGAACGCGACGTTGACCCAGACGTCGATCGGGCCCCACTCCCGCTCCACCGAGGCCGCAGCCACCTCGACCTGCTCGTGGTCGGCCACGTCGGTCGGGATCGCGAGCGCCTGCCCGCCGGCCTTCTCCACATCGCGTTTCGCCGCCTCGAGCCCGGCGGCACCGCGCGCCAGCAGCGCGACCTTGTCACCGCGAGCTCCGAACTGTTGCGCCGCCGCGCGTGCGATCCCCGCGCTCGCGCCGGTGATCACGACGACTCTGCGCTCGGCGAACGTGGGCCGGCCCATCAGGTGGCCCACCGGGCGCCGGTCCACAGCCGCTGTATTGTTGTCATCAGACAACGATAGCCGAGGGCCGGGGCCGACGGCACGGGCGCCGGGGAGTGAGCGCCGCGACCGCTCAGGCTTCGCGGGTGGATCCGCCCATCTCCTGGGCCGCGGCCTCGCTGAAGTGTTGCAGCCCGGTCACCAGGGACGCCTGCGCGTCGGGGGTCATCAACCGCAGAACGGCGGCGAAATCGGCTCGGCGGGTCGCGGCGAAGGCCTCGAGGCGGCGCCGGCCGCCGCTGCTGAGCCGAAGGATGACCTCGCGACGGTTGCCCACGTTGATGCGACGCTCGAGCAGGCCCGCGGCCTCGAGGCGGTCGCACAGGCGGCTGGCCGAGGACGGTATCGCGCCGAGCTCCCTCGACAGCTCGGTCAGGTTCATGGTGCTGTGTCGAGAGAGCACCGTCAGGACCCGCAGCTGAGATGGCGGCACCCTGGGGTCGGCCCAGTCCTCCGCACGATCCCAGAGCAGGACGAGCGCCTGAGCCTGCGTGGTCACCGCGTCGGCGACATCCTCACCTGCCCGATGCCGCCGCCGTCTCGACGTCATACTCAACTCCATGCCGCTTCGATCGCGCCGACGCCGCCATCGCACGGCCGGCAGCTCCTTTGCCCGTCAGTGTCACACGAATTCACCCGCCACGGACGGCGTCGTGGGCCCGCGTGCCGAGCAGGCTCGCCGCGTGGCCGCGGGACAGTCCTTTCATGCGTGACGCTGAGCTTGCGCTGGCCGTGCTCCAGGCGCTGGACGAAGCGCGACCGGACGCGATGGTCGCTGTCGTGCGGTCGCAGCTGGCCGACTACCTACAGGCGAGCGACATCCGGCTGCTGCTCGCGGACTACCAGCTGACCGCGCTTCGCGCGATTCAAGATCCCGATGACCGGGTGCCGCTGCGCGGTACGCCGGCCGGCGAGGCGTTCGTGACCCAGCATCCGGTCAGTCGGCCGGCCGATCGCGCCGGGACAACGGTCTACCTGCCGGTGAGCGTCCGGGGCGACCGGCTCGGTGTCCTGCAGCTCACCCTTGCGAGAAGACCTGCACCAGCGCGGCTGCGACAACTGAGCCAGCTGGCCGCGGTCATCGGCTATGCACTGAGCGGCGCCACCCGCCAAAGCGACATCGTGCACCGCGCCGCGCGCTCGCAACGGCTCACGCTCGCGGCCGAGCTTCAATGGCAATTGCTGCCGGGCCGGGGCTGCCGGGCCCCGGAATACGTGGTGGCCGGGCACCTCGAGCCGGCCTACCAGGTGCACGCGGACAACTTCGACTGGTCGCAGGACGAGGACCAGCTCGTCGTGAGCATCACCGATGCCGCCCCCGACAGCCAGGGTGCGTCGCTGTTGACCACCCTGGCCGTGACCGCCATCCGCAACGCCCGGCGCGCCGGGCTCGGCATCGCGGATCAGGCGTCCATGGCCGATCAGGCCGTTTACGCCCATCACCAGGGCAAGAAGTACATCAGCACGCTGCTGCTCCGCATCGACCTCACGACCGGCGCGGCCAGCGTCGTGCGGGCGGGCTCCCCACGGTTGTTGGTGCTGCGGGACGGCGAGATCCATCTCCCGGAGCTGTCCGATCAACTGCCGCTGGGCATGTTCGAGGGCACCGATTATGCGGAGGAGGAGTTCGGGGTGGCGACCGGGGACCGGCTGGTGCTGGTCTCGGACGGAATCCATGCCGTACGGTCCCTGACCCGGCAGCGGTTCGGCGACGGCCGGCTGCCGGACCTGCTCAAAGCCACCGCGGGCATGCCGGCCGGCGGGGTGGTTCGGGCCGTCATCGACGGTCTCTTCGCGCATGGCGATCTCGCCGAGCTCGATGACGATGCCGCGGTCATCTGCCTCGATTGGAACGGGCCGGCCGGTGCCCCCTCGGCCCGGCTCACCCACGGGGCCGCGAGCAGGGGCTCGTCCCGATCGTCAGAGCCGACTCGTGGCCTGAGCGTCGTGCCCTCGCCGTCATCCCCGGACCGGCGCGGCCGGCGCGGCACCGGGTGACGCGGGCGCGTCGTACCGCACCCGTAGGCTCAGAGATATGACGCACACGGCCTCCCGATCCGACGGCCGCGCCGCCGACGCGCTGCGCCCGGTCCGCATCGACCGCGCCTGGCAGCGGCACGCCGAGGGCTCGGCCCTCATCGACTTCGGCGACACCCGCGTGCTGTGCGCCGCCAGCGTCACGCAGGGCGTCCCGCGCTGGCGCAAGGGCAGCGGCCTCGGCTGGGTGACGGCGGAGTATTCGATGTTGCCGCGCGCGACCACGACCCGCACCGACCGCGAGTCGGTCAAGGGCCGAATCGGCGGGCGTACCCACGAGATCAGCCGCCTGATCGGCCGGTCGCTGCGGGCCTGCATCGACCTCGCCGCGCTCGGTGAGAACACCGTGGCTATCGACTGCGACGTCCTGCAGGCCGACGGTGGCACCCGCACGGCCGCGATCACCGGTTCCTACGTCGCGCTTTGCGACGCCGTGCAGTGGCTGCGTGCGCGCGGCGCGCTGGCCAATCCCGACCCGCTGCACACGTCGATCGCGGCGATCAGTGTGGGCGTGGTGCGCGGAGTGCCGCTGCTGGACCTGGCCTATGACGAGGACTCCTCCGCCGACACCGACATGAATGTCGTGTGCACCGGCGAGGGTGATTTCGTCGAGATCCAGGGCACTGCCGAGGGGGCGGCCTTCGACCGCAAGACGCTCGACGCCCTGCTCGACCTGGCCGTCGACGGCTGCGCGCAGCTGACCCAGGCGCAGCGCGCCGCCCTCGCCGCATGACCCGACGGCTGCTGCTCGCCACCAACAACGGCGGCAAGCTGGTCGAGCTGCGCCGCATCCTGGACCCGATCGTCGATGTCGAGCTGGTCGGTCTCGGCGATGTCCCCGCCTACGACGAGCCACCGGAGACCGGCGCCACCTTCGCCGACAATGCGCTGATCAAGGCGCGGGAGGCGGCACTCCGCACCGGCCTGGCGTCCGTCGCCGACGACTCCGGGCTGACCGTTGCCGCTCTGAACGAGATGCCGGGTGTGCTGTCCGCCCGGTGGAGCGGATCGATCGGCGGCCGGCTCCGCGACGACGCCCTCAACCTGGCGCTGGTCCTCGATCAGATCGCCGACGTGCCCGACGTGCGACGCGGCGGCGGCTTCAGCTGCGCGGCGGCCCTGGTCCTGCCCGACGGGCGCGAGTGGGTCGAGCACGGCCGGCTCGAGGGCACGATCGCCCGCGAACCCCGCGGCAGCAACGGATTCGGCTACGACCCGATCGTCGTGCCTCTCGGCGAGACCCGCACCACCGCCGAGATGCCGTCCGGCGAGAAGGACGCGATCTCCCACCGGGGCAGGGCCTTGCGCGCGCTCGCGCCGCACATCGCCGCCGCGCTGGGCTGACCGCGCCCGCCCGTCCGCACCGACCGCGTCAGCGCCCGTCGGAGATCGCCTTCCAGAGCTCGACCCGGCCGCCGCTGACGGTTGCTACGCGGACCGCCACCCGGTAGCCCCGGACCGCATAGACCTTGGATCCGGTCGGTGCATCGCCGATCGCCCGGCCCGCCGCCAGGCCGGACACGTCCGGACACTCCTTCGGAGCCGCCGCAGCGGCGTAGGGGCCCGAGACCGTCGCGATCTGGCGACCGAGCACCCGCTCGCCCGGGGCCAGGACGCCACCATCGGTGTACGTGATCGGCCCGACGGTGATCGGCCCGACGGTGATCGACGCGGCGCAGTCCGCCGACGGTGCCTGCCGACCCGACCCCGACGATCCGTGCACGCCGGCATAGACGCCGTACGACGCGGCGCCGACAGCGATGGCGGCGACGCCGGCGAGCCCGGACGCACGTAGCCTGCGCCGGCGCACTCGCCGCTGTTGTCCGACCGCGACGATGCGCCCGATCTGCCGGTCGGAGTCGGCCAGCAGCTCGTCCAGATCACTCATCGGAACCCTCCTTCAGCGGCGCGAGCTGGGCGGCGGCGCCGAGCCGATTGCGCGCCTCGTGCAGCCGGCGCTTGACCGTGCCGGGCGGCACGCCGAGCGTCGTTGCGATCTGCGCCAGCGGTTGGTCGCCGAAGTAGTGCAGCGCCACTACCTGTGCCAGGCGCGGCGGCAGGTCGGCAACGGCCCGGCGTACGTCGACCGTGTCGGCAACGGGAGCACCGCGCTCGCGCGTGACCAGCAGATGCCGGATCGAGCGCTCGCGCCGCTCCCGCCGCCAGTGCCGGCGCACCAGGTGGTCGCCGTGGCATAGAGATAGCCGTGTGGGTTGGCCGGCCACGTCGCGCGGGCCAGTACCCGCACGAACGCCTCCTGCACGACGCGCGTCAGCTCACCGTCGCCGGTCAGCCGGAAGCAGTAGCCGATCAGCGCGGCGTACTCGGTTTCGCAGAACTGACGATCACGAGCGCGATCCGCGCTCACGGCGTGCGACGCGGATCGGGCGGTCATGACACCTAGAGTCGCGGACGGGACAAAAGGTTCACCGCGGGCACTCCCACCCGGCGAGCGCAGATCCGAGTTTGGCCATTGCGCTCCGACCCGATCGCGTCGCGAGCACACTTGCGGTGAGACGGCGGGTAGGTGTGAGGCGAAGGATCGCTGCCGGGCGGAAAGGGGTCCAGCGATGTCGGTCGCGGCTGAACGTCGGGCCGCACGCGCCCGGATCGCGACGATGGCCGTGTTGCTGGTCGGCGCCGCGGTGGCCGTTGCGCTGGGCGTGTACGCGAAGGCGCATACCCCCGCCGGGCGGCCACTGTTCACCCTCGGATTCTCCGGGATGCTGCAGATGAAGGCGTGGCTGAGCACCGTTGCGCTCGCATTGCTGCTGGTCCAGCTGGTGAGCGCGCTGTGGATGTGGGGCCGGCTGCCGGGTGCCGGAACCGCGCCGGCCTGGGGCGCGGTGTTGCATCGCTGGACCGGCAGCGTCGCGTTCGTGCTGACGCTGCCGGTGGCATTTCACTGCCTGTGGGCGCTCGGCTTCGGCACGGCGAGCGTGCGGGTCATCGTCCACAGCGTGGCCGGGTGCATGTTCTACGGCGGGTACGCCGCGAAGATGCTCGGACTGCGGCTGCGACGCGAATCGCCGGGATGGTTGGTGCCACTGCTCGGCGGCAGCGTGCTCGGGCTGTTCGTGCTGACCTGGCTGACCGCGGCGGTGTGGTTCTTCGCGCGCTCGGGGATTCCGCTGACCTGATGCCGGGAGGATAGATGGCTCTGGACGCGCTGTCCCGCCGGTCGCTGGTGGGTGGCCTCCTCGTCGCGATCGCCGGGGGCGTCGCGGGTTACCTCGTCGCTCGCGGCAGCACGGCGGCCCATGCCAAGGGTGCGACCACGGCCGCCAACGGCTACGGCGCCGCGTCGGGCAGCGGCGGCGGGCGGCTGCTGGCCCCGGTCGGGCAGGTGCCAGCCTCCGGCGGCCTGATCCTGACCGGCCCGAAGATCGTCCTGACCCGCGGATCGGGCGGGAGCGTGCACGGCTTCTCCGCGGTGTGCACCCATCAGGGCTGCACCGTCAGCGCTGTGGCCAAAGACGTCATCAGCTGCCCGTGCCACGGCAGCCGCTTCAACGCGCAGACGGGCGCCGTGATCGCCGGCCCCGCGGCGCGCCCGCTTCCCGCGATCGCGGTCGTCGTACGCGGCGGCCGGATTTATACGACGTAAGGAGATCGCAGATGTGGTGGCGGCTGCTGCCGACCGTGCTGTGGCTCGCCGCCGCGGGATTCGCCGTCGGCGCGCTCATTGCGCTGTCCTGACCTGCGGGGTGGCAGAGCGCGCGAGGGGACACGCGTTTCTGATCTCCATCGGGGTCTGCTCACCTACTGATCGTTGCCGTACGGTCTGCGTGGATGTGCCGGTCAAGGATGACAGCTCGGTACAAGGCGACATCTCGGGTGGCGGCGCGGGCGGGCGCACGGCCCACCCCAGTCGGATGAGAGGCAGCCAGATGGACATCGGCGAGAAGAGGGGCAGCGAGGGATACGGCCCACACGGGTGGGACCGGCGCGAGTTTCTGCGTCGCGCCGCGGCGGCGGGCGTCGTCGTCGTGCCCGGCTGCATGCTCGCCGCCTGCGCGACGTCGGGCGGTGGCACCAAGAGCAACGGCAAGCCGAAGGGCTTGAACACCGGCAAAAGGGGAGCGTCCTCCGGCGCGGCGTCGAAGGTATCGTCGGGAGCCAGCTCCGGCGCGTCAAAGCCGAGCGCCGCACCGGCAGACAACAATCCGTTGGGCGTCGACCCGACCAAGCCGCTGGATGTCTTCATCTTCAAGGGCGGGTACGGCGACCAGTACGCCAAGGACGACGAGACGGTCTACCACAAGGAATTCCCCAAGGCGTCGATCAAGCACACCGGCACCCAGCAGCTCGCACAGAAGCTGCAGACCCGGTTCGTCAACAAGACGCCCCCGGACGTCATCGACAACTCCGGTGATGGCAACCTTGATGTCGCCACCCTGATCGCGCACAATCAGATCACCGATCTGACGGCGCTCTTCAATGCCCCGTCGTACGACACGCCCGGAAAGACCGTCGGCGACACCCTGCTGCCGGGAGTCAAGGAGAGCGGCGAATTCGACGGCAAGCCCTACATTCTGAACTATGTCTACACGGTCATCGGCGTCTGGCACAGCGAGTCGCTGTTCACAAAGCGTGGGTGGGAATACCCGAAGACCTGGGACGACATGATGAAGCTGTGCGCGGAGATCAAGAAGTCCGGCATGGCGCCGTGGGCATTGCAAGGCAAGTACTCGGCGTACACGCTGATGTTGCTGATGCCGCTGGCGGCGAAGGCTGGCGGGCTGGACGTGCTCAAGAATATCGACAACCTCGAGAACAGCGCGTGGAAGCAGGAGCCGATGGTCGACGCGGCAGCGGCCGTGTCGAGCCTGGTCAAGAACGGATACCTGCTGAAGGGCACCCAGGGCCTCACGCACGCCCAATGCCAGGCCCATTGGGCCCAGGGCAAGGCGGCCTTCATTCCGTGCGGCACCTGGCTGGAGAACGAGCTCGGAGATGTCACGCCCAAGGGCTTCGACATGGTGGTCGATCCCACGCCGTCGCTCACCAAGTCCGACAAGCTACCCCTGAGCACCGTGCAGGCGACGGCCGGCGAGGGATTCATCGTGCCCGCCGACGCGAAGAATCCCAATGGCGGGGCCGAGTTCATGCGTCTCATGCTCTCCAAGGCGGGGTCGTCGAACTTCTCGAGAAACACCCACGTGCAGACCACGCTGGCGGGCTACGCCGACAAGCTCAACTTCTCGACCGCGTTCAGCTCCGCCCGGGACGTCGTCAAGGCGGCCGGCAAGAACACCTTCAACTACCAGTTCGGGAGCTGGTACGTGAAGGCCCAGGGAGAGGTCGAAACCGCGACCGGTGAGCTTCTCGCCGGCAAGATCGACGCCAAGAAGTGGTCGGAGAAATGCCAGAAGGCGGCCGATACGACGAAGAAGGACAAGTCGATCAAGAAGTACCATCGCTGATCCCGGCGGCAACCAGGAGGCGAGATGCGGGGTCTTCTTCTTCCAGCAGGTGATGTCGGTCACCATCGTCGGCGTGCCCAGGGGCTGGCGTCCGTCGCGGTCAACCAGCAGTACGAGAGCGACTGGGGCGGGCTCTTCGCCGGGCTCATCTCGATGCTGCCGATCCTGATCGTCTACGCCGTCTTCCAGCGGCAGGTGCAGGCCGCATGACGGCCGGAGCGCTGAAATAACGGTGCTCCAGTAGGCTCCCCGGCAGCGTCCGCGGTTGCCGAGGAGGCGCGGTTGCAGAGGAGACCGAGTGGCCGAGTTCGTCGGAGCTATCGATCAAGGTACGACGAGCACCCGCTTCATGGTTTTCAACCATGACGGCCTCGAGGTCGGGCGGCATCAGGCCGAGCACAGGCAGATCCTGCCGCGCGCGGGCTGGGTGGAGCATGATCCGGCCGAGATCGTGCGGCGCTGCCGCGAGTGCGTCGAGCAGGGGCTGGCCGCAGCGGGGATCGAGGCGACGGATCTCGCCGCGATCGGCATCACCAATCAACGCGAGACGACCGTCGTCTGGGATCGGGGGACCGGCGAGCCGCTGCACCATGCGATCGTCTGGCAGGACACCCGCACCGACCGCATCATTGCCGCGCTGGAACGCGACGGCCACGCTGACCTCATCCGGGAGCGCACCGGGCTGCCGCCGGCGACGTACTTCGCCGGGGCCAAGATCACCTGGCTGCTCGACAACGTCGACGGGCTGCGCGAGCGCGCCGCGCGGGCGGAGATCGCGGTCGGCACCGTCGACTCGTGGCTGCTGGCGACCCTCGGCGATGGCCGGCACTGCACCGATGTCACCAACGCGTCCCGCACGATGCTGATGGACCTGCGCGAGCTGGCATGGGACGACGAGATGCTGGCGTTGCTGAGCGTCCCGCGTGAGATCCTGCCCGAGATCACGCCGTCGGCGTCGCCCGACGCCTTCGGGGTGATGCGGATCAACGGCACCGAGGTGCCGGTCGCCGCCGTGCTCGGCGACCAGCACGCGGCCACCGTCGGGCAGACGTGCTTCGCCGCGGGGGAGGCCAAGAACACCTACGGCACCGGCAATTTCCTCGTCCTCAACACCGGATCGGAGATCGTGCGCTCCGAGCACGGCCTGCTCTCGACAGTGGGCTACCGCTTCGGTGAGCAACCGGTCGTGTACGCCGCGGAGGGATCGGTCGCCGTCACCGGATCGGCCGTGCAGTGGCTGCGGGACCAGCTCGGCGTGATCGACTCGGCCGCGCAGAGCGCCGATCTCGCCGCGACCGTCGATGACACCGGCGGGGTCTACTTCGTCCCCGCGTTCTCCGGCCTGTTCGCGCCGTACTGGCGCTCGGACGCTCGCGGCACGATCGTCGGCCTGACCCGATACAGCACCAAGGCGCACCTAGCCCGGGCGACGCTGGAATCGATCTGCTGGCAGACCCGCGACGTCGTCGAGGCGATGATCGCCGACGGGACTGCGGCGCCGGCCGAGCTCAGGGTCGACGGTGGTGTGACCGCCAACGACGTGTGCATGCAGCTGCAAGCGGACGCGCTCGGCATCCCGGTGACCCGGCCGGCGGTCGCCGAGACCACGGCGCTCGGGGCGGCGTACGCCGCAGGGCTGGCCACCGGCTTCTGGCGGGACCAGGACGAGCTCAGGGCGAAATGGGTCGAGGACGCGCGGTGGGAGCCACGGTGGTCCCGCGACCGGCGCGACGCCGGCTACGCGGACTGGCGCCGCGCGGTCGAGCGCTCGATGGGGTGGGCCAGCACCGAAGGTTAGACGCTCGTGTCGTCAGGCGCTCTGGGCCTCGTGCTGGTGCGGCCGCACGCTGAGGTGGTCGAGCAGGTGCTGCGTGGCCGAGGCGATGTCCTCGACCGCCTGGTCGAAGACGTCGGCGTTCTTGGTCGCTGGCTTGCGGTAGCCGCTGACCTTGCGGACGTATTGCAGGGCGGCGGCGCGTACGTCGGCGTCGGTGACATTCTCGGCGTACGGTTCGCGAAGGGTCTTGATGCTCCGGCACATATCGCGACCGTACCTGCAGCGCGATGCGGTGGCGAGCCTCTCAGCGGACGCTACCCGACGGCTAACAGGGCATTCTCGACCACCTCGGACAGGGCAGGGTGGATCCAATACTGCTCCCGGGCGGTCTGCTGGGCGGGCCGGCCGAGAGACATTGCCTGCACCAGCGGCTGGATCAGCAGGGACGCGTGCGCGCCCACGATGTGCGCGCCCAGCAGGACGCCCGTTCCACGGTCGGCCAGCACCTTGCAGAAGCCGATCTCATCCTCCATTGCCCAGCCGTACGCCGTGTCGGCGTACCGGTGGGTGCCCACGGCGTAGTCCGTTCCCGACTCGCGCAGGTCCGACTCGGTCGCGCCGACCGACGCGATCTCCGGCGAGGCGAAGACGGCGTGGGGAACGACCCGATCCTCGGCGCGGGCCAGGTCGTCGGGATGGCCGAGGTTGTGCGCGACGACGCGGGCTTGCTCGTTGGCGACGTGCTTGAGCATCCACCGGCTGCACGCGTCGCCGAGGGCCCACACGCCGGCCGCTGTGGTGCGCTGGAACGCGTCGACGACGACGCGACCACCGGTGTCCCGCTCCACGCCGCCGGCGGAGCACTCGAGCCGATCGGTGGCCGGCGCGCGTCCCGTCGCGACCAGCAGGGTGTGACCGCGCACCTGGCGGTCGCCCTCGGGCGTGCGCACGTCGAGGGTGACCGTTTCACCAACGCGTCGTACCCGCGTTGTTCTGGCATTGAGCACGACGTCGTACTGCTTCTGTGCGGCTCTGGTGTAGGCGGTCGAAATCGCGTCGTCGTGCCCGCGTAGCAGGAGGTCGGATCGGGCGATGATGGTGACCTCGGATCCATAGCCGGCAAAGGCATGTGCCATTTCTGCTGCTACATACCCTGATCCGAGCACGACGAGGTGTTTGGGTAATTCCGGCAGCCGCATGACCGTGTCGCTGGTGTGATACCGCGATTCGGCCAGCCCGTCGAGGTCAGGGATGGTGGGGGTGGACCCCGTCGCGATCACGATCTGGTCAGCGCTGATCGTCGCGCCGCCGGAGCCGTCGCCGACGTGCAGGGTGCGCGGGCCGACGAACCGCGCGGTGCCGTGGATGAGCGTCGTACCGTCCTCGCCGTCGCGCCGCTGCTGCTCACCCGCCATGGACAGCGCGTCGATGCGTCCGAAGATGCGGTCGCGGATGTCGCGCAGGCGTACGCCGCCGACGCGTGAGTCGACGCCGAGGCGCGGCCCCTCGTGACGGGCCGAATCGGCGATCCTCGCCGGATAGATGAGCATCTTCGACGGAATGCAGCCGACGTTGAGGCACGTCCCGCCGAAGACGCCGTCCTCGACCAGCGCCACCGACATGCCCTCCGTCGCGGGGCCGGGAAGGGTATTGCCGGACCCGGACCCGATGACGATCAGATCGAAATGCTGCACCGCGCCCACATTACGCAGCCCGAGGCTTGCTGGCTCGCGTCGTTACCCGGTCCATCGGCGCAGGGCTTCTGGCTCGATCGGGTCGGATGTTGCGCCGTGGCCGAGCGGCGGTGGCGCGGTCGACTCATAGCTCAAACCCGATGGGGTGGTAATTCTTGTGGTGTGGGGTGCTCCGTCGTCGCCGCCGGCGATGACCACGGTCCGCCAGTCCGGATGCTCCTTGCGATAGTTGCCACCCTCACAAAGGCCTTGTGCTTTGGTGACGCTCGTTGGTCCGTTGTCGGCGTGCCGGCGAACATGGTCGGTATGTCGGATCGCGGCGTCGCAATGCGGCGTCCGGCAGGTGTGGTCGCGGAGCATGATCAGCTCGCGCTGGGCGGGGGTAAATCGACGGGCTCGGCTGTCCATGCCGATGGTGACGCCGCGGCGGGTGTAGACGCGCCGCAGGCGTCGGATCGCGCCGGATCGCTCACCGACGGCGAGGCGGCGTGCGGTCGGTGCGGGTATCGGCCCGAATCCGTGCACCCGAGCGGGGGTCGAGCCGTCGTCGTAGAGCGTCTCGGCTCGCGGGTACTGGCGGTAGCTGATGCGCGCCGCGCTCGCGCGGGCCTGCTGGTCAGAGAGCGGGCCCAGCAACGGTCCGATTTCACCGTCGAGCTGGCGGCGATGAGCGGGTGAGAGGAATGCGGTCTCTCGGGCGCCTCGACACATCCGGTCAGAGCAGACGACCCGATCGGTCGGCGCCGAAATCGCCTTGGCTCGCAAGGAATCCCCGCGGCGCGGATTCCTGCCTTGCGAGCAGGCCGGCCGCCCGGCGCGCCTGCACTGCACTGGCCGCGTTGTTGACCCGCTCCAGCAACGCGACCTGGGCCACCTGATCGCGATCGTGCATCGACCCGGCCGGAGCGGCGAGGCGGGCCAGGAGCTCCTCGATCACAGCGGCCGTCAACCCCGCCGCGCCCGACGTCACAGCCGCTGATGCCGCTGCGCCTCCGGTCCTTTCCTGCCTCGCTCATGCTGTCGATTGTAATGCGAGCCACCGCCATCGACTCGGGCCATCCACAGGGCGCACCTGCGTCCATGTCCGAGCCAGCTGGCGTCCCCGACGCACCGTGCGGGAGGGTGAGCGATGACGACCGAAGATCGAGAGGACGTACGACGATGAGCAAGGCCTACGGCTATGCCGCCTACGGCGGTCCCGAGACCGAGATCTGGTTCGACCAGCCTGAGCCGGCGCCCGGTCCGAGCGAGCTGGTGATCGCCGTCAAGGCGGCCGGGGTAAACCCCGTCGACTACAAGATCCGCAATGGCGCGATGGCCAACCCGCAAGCGACGCCGGCCTTTCCGCTGGTGCTTGGCACAGAGGCGGCGGGGGTCGTGCTGGCGGCCGGCTCCGATGTCGACGGGTTCGCGCCCGGCGATGAGGTGCTGGGCAAGGCGGCGCCCGAGCACGGCACCTTTGCCGAGCACGCGGTGCTGCTCGCCGAGGACACGGTGTCCAAGCCTCCCGCGCTGGGCTTCGTTCCGGCCGCAGCGTTGCCGGTTGCCGGTGGGACGGCGTGGGACGTGCTCGAGAAGCTGGGCGTGGCCGACGGCGAGACGTTGTTGATCAACGGCATCGGCGGTGGGGTCGGCGTAATGGCCGCGCAGCTGGCGAGGGACCGGGGTGTGGCGGTCTTCGGGGTCGGCAGCGGGGCCAAGCGGGCGATGGTCGAGAGCCTCGGGTCCACGCTGGTGGCCTACGACAGCGGTGATGTCGTCGAGCAGATGCGCAGCCTGTTGCCCGGTGGCGTCGATGCCATCCTCGATGTCATCGGTGGTGAACCGATGCGGCACGTCGCCATTCTGATCACCAACCCAGCCCGGGTCGTCTCGATCGCGGATCCCGGCGTCGCCGGCCTCGGGGGCACCTACCTGATATCCGGCATGGCCGGCGTCTCCGCGGTTGCCGAGCTGGTCGCTGCCGGCAAGGTCGATCCCAAGGTGCTGCAGACCTTCCCGTTCGACGAAGCGGCGCAGGCGCTGCGAGCGGTCGAGTCCGGCCACGTGCTCGGCAAGATCGTCATCGACTTCGAGCAGACCAGCCGGGCATGAGTGCGGGAGAGGGGACTCGAACACCGACTAGGCTCGTCCCGGCCTGTAGCCGTGAGTCCCGAAAGTGCCTGCAATACAAGGGTTCTCGGTGACATCCGAGGTTCGTAGTCCTAGGCTGTATCTGCCCGTGCTGACGCATCCGTTAGCAAAACGGTTAGCACGCGGCCGGCCGGCGAGCCACGGCCGTCACCAACCGGGACGTGTTCGAGGGCCGACGATGACCTGTACTTCGGCGGCTGGATCGAGGACGGCAATGTGTGGCTGGAGCCGTCGGAGAACTACCTAGACGAGAAGGAAGCCACCGATCGGGGGACTTCCCGGAACCAGATCTCGGTCTATGAATGTGCAAGGAAGAAGTTCCTGCCGACTGGAGGGTAGCGGTGGCGGACGCATCGAAGACCGGGACGTCCCTCGTAGCGCCCAACACGGGGCGGGGTTTGTACGCCAGCCTCCCGAAGGGCTGGGAATCCATGACGGAGGACGAGTTCGTCCGGGCGTTCGAGCCGACGGCCCGCGAGATGGTGTCGCGCCTGCAGGCCCGGAAGGCAGCCAAGGCCGAGTAACAGCACTCCGCGTCGCCGCGGCCGGGCTTCGGCATCGTGGCCCGCACCTCCCCGTACAAGGGGGGCACGCGAACACCCCGGAACGGAAAGCGCGAGCGGTGAGGGTGTTGCATGACCGGCACGTCGCCACCGTCGAAGCCGAACTCACCTCGAGGTTGAAGGCCCTGTTCGCCAAGCAGGCCTTCGCAACCCTGTCGAGGATAAACGGGAACAGGGGCCGGCAGATGTTACGCGCGGGCGCCCGTCACCGCCTGCAACGCCGTCACCCCACCCGCGAGCATGGCCCCGGTCGAGGCGCTGGCGGTCAACTCCCCGGCCGCGATGGCCGCCCGCACCGACTCCAGCGACGCGCACAGCTCCGCAGTCTCCGTGCGGCTCAACGGCTTGGGCATGGCACCTCCTAGTTGCGGTAGGTGCGGCCGCGGGGGCCGTACCGGCCGTCGAGCTTGATCTCGTCGATCTCGATCGACGGCTCCGCCGGCAACCGGTAGTAGACGCTGTCGAGGGTGATGTCAGCCCGGGGACGGGGCGAGGACGCGGCGGCTACTTGACCTTGCCGACGACCAGGCTGGACGCCCCGGTGCACTCGGCGAACACTGCACCGACGGGCGAGCATCCTGTGGCCAGGCCCGAGAGATTGCCCGAGCCCGCAAGTCCGGTGTCCGAGGAGACGATCCGCCAGGTGCCCTCGGCCGTCTGGGTGCCGTCGGGTGCCGTTGGCGCGATGTGCAGGGCCACGCGGGCCGTGAAGGTGGCCCCGTCGAGGCAGGTGTAGGTCTCGTCCACCACGACGCGGGTCCCGTTCGGTGTGAAGTAGACCAACGAGTCGGCATACGTTCCGGAGGGACAACCGGTGAGGCCGGTCGCTTCGAACGTCCCGGTCGGGGGAGTGTGGGGTGGGTGGACCGCGTCCTGCACCGTGGTGATGACGAGGGGGGCGGTGCAGCCTGCGCCGTGGTGCCACTTGCGAGGCTCAGGGTGGCTCCTGCCACCAGGCCCAGACCTAGGCTTGTCCGGTTCATTGCCGTCACCTCTCAGACGTGGTCCTCGCACCGTAGGAGTGTCCACGTCAGCACCGCATCACGGATTACCGTGAATCCGGGCGGCGAGCTGGGTGCGGCTGCTGACGCCAAGCTTGCGGAATATGTGCCGCAGATGCGCCTCGACCGTGTTGACGCTGAGGAACAGGTGACCAGCCACCTCCCGGTTGCTCAGACCTCGACAGACCAGGTCAGCCACCCGACGCTCCTGAGAGGTCAGGTCGGCGCCGGTTCCGTGGCGACGCGGACGCACCCGCTCGCCGTTCGCAGCGAGCTCGCGCTGGGCGCGGCCGACCCACAGGTCTGCCCCGAACTCCTCGAAGGCGAGACGGGCGGCCTGCAGGTGCTCGGTCGCGGGACCCCTGGCCCGTCGGCGCCGCAGGTGCTCACCCCAGCAGAGCTGGGTCCTCGCACGCTCGAACGGGCTCGGCTCCAGCAGCTCCCATTGGAGAGACTCGGCGAAGGCTGCGTCCGCCTCGTCCCCGGAGGTCAGCAACCCGCGGCCCCGGCTGGCGAGAGCGATCCCGAGGGGGCGGTCCATCGCGCGAGCGTCGTCCTCGAACGTGTCGAGCAGGGCCGCGGCCCGCTCCCGATCGCCGGCACGGACGAGGGCCTCAACCAGGTCTATGCAGACCGGTCGCAGTCCGGCCGCCGGACGCCGGCCATGACGGAACTCGCGTTCCTCGGTGGCCGTCAAGGTCGACGCGGCTCGCTCCGCCTCACCCCGGCCGAGCAGGAGCAGCCCCCACGCGGGGTGAGGGGCGCTGCCGAGACCCATGCGTTCGGACAGCTGCTGACGCTCGCCGAGGTGGCGCCGACAGTCAGCCTCGCGG
Organism: Mycobacteriales bacterium; assembly: GCA_038253135.1. Classification (GTDB taxonomy): domain Bacteria; phylum Actinomycetota; class Actinomycetes; order Mycobacteriales; family QHCD01; genus JBBSHJ01. Next base: position 27,964 of record JBBSHJ010000027.1, read on the forward strand.
CCCTTCGCTGCGTCGCACCAGGCGACGTGACCGAGGGCCTCGCGTCGCTCGCTCGTCCGGCCCAGCCCGCCAGCCAGCTCGAGCTCCTCCGAGGCAGCATCCAGGGCGGCGTCGAAGCGCGCTGCGCCGTGTTCGATGCTGAACAGGCACGCCAGCACGAGGCGCAGCTCGCCCAGGGCGCCGTTCGCGCGAGCATCCCGAGCCGCGGCCACTGCTACCTGTCGTCCCCTTGACATGAGCCCCCCCGCGTACATGGCCTCGAGCAACATCAGCCGTGCCGCGCGGTCCTCGTGGACGACCGGTTCGGAGTCCGAGCGCTCGGCCAGGTCCCGGAATGCGTGTTGTGCGGCAACGAATGCCCCCGACGCTCCCAAGAGCTCGGCCTCGGCGAAGTCGACCTGGAGGCGGAGCACGGGGTCGTCTCGCACGAGGACGACGGCTTCGTCGAGCGCAGCACGCGCCTCCTGGGTCGAGGCGAAAGAAGCGAGCTCGATGCTGGCGGTCACCAGGAGCCCGACCGAGCGCGCCGGGTCCGAGCGCGCGATACGCCGTGCCACCTGTCGCAACGAGCGCGCACCGTCGACCTTTGCTCCGTCGATGAGCTCGAACCGTGCCCGGAGCTCGTCGGCGCCCAGGGCGGCGACGCCGTCGTCGCGCGCGACCTGGTTGAGCAGCGCTCGACCGGCGGCGATGTCCCGCAGGTCGAACGCCGCCTGCGCAGCCGCGAGGTACCGGCGGCTGCCAAGGGGTCCAGGCGGTGTGAGATCGGCAGCCTTCGTCAGGGACCAGACGCTCGGTGGCGTGCCCAGCCCGAGACGCTCCACCTCGGCAGCGAGCTCGAGATCAGGCCCCTGCGCCGCGAAGGCCCGGTGACGGATCTGACGCGGCCCTGGGGGCAGCGCTGCAGCAAGCGCGGTATGAAGAGCACGTTGCTCGGCGGCGCCAGCACGACCCCGGATCAGCGACCGGACGAGCGGGTGCACCACGTCCACCAACCCCGATCCGACGGAAGCCAGCCCCACCCTCTCGACTTCGGCCACCGCCTCCCGAGAGGCAACCGCGCCCAGCACGTCCAAGTCCACCGGTCCGCCGAGTGCCGCACCCAGTAGGGCCCGTCGCCCTCCCGGGGTCAATGACGCCAACCGGGACCCGAACAACCGGTCCGCGACATCGTGGGTGCCCGACCCCGCCGCGTGACCCATCTCGACCAGGGCCAGCGGGTTGCCGGCCGCCGCCTCTAACACCTCGGCGGAGACCGCGCCACCACGCGTCGCCAAGACGCGCGACGCGCCGAGGTCGAGGCGACGCAGATCGAGCCGGTCCAGCCCGTCAAACACCGGTGAAGCATCCGGCGGCTCTCGAACCGCGAGGAGCGTGCAGACCGGCACGTCATTGAGCCGCCGCGCCACGAAGAGGATCGCCTCAAGGGACGCGGCGTCGGACCACTGGGCGTCATCGACCACCACAAGCACCGGCCGCGTGTCACTCGCTGCAGCGAGCAGCGCGGCCCAGGCGGCGACGACGGAGAACCGGTCCCCGGCAAGCTGGTGGAGGCCTCGGACGGCGACGAGTGCGCGGAGGAGACGATCAGGAAGCGTCGACCAGGCCTTCTGGAGCCCGGGGTGTAGTCGAGCAGGCGACCGCAGAAGCTCGGAGAGCACCGCCCCGCCGATCAAGCCCTCGGTCTCGACCCCCCGAGCGCGCAGGACGATCATGTCCGCGCCAGCGTCGACGGCCTCCGCGAGCAGCGCGGTCTTGCCGATGCCGGCTTCGCCCGTCAGCAGCAGATGTCCGCCTCGGCCGGGGCGTGCGTGGTCGAGGACCGCACAAACGCGCGCGATCTCGGTGTCGCGGCCCACGAGCACACGCCGAGTATAGGTCTCGATCCGGGAGTGGCTGGGTGGACTCCGGGTTTCCCTGCAGCGTGCCCGCCATCGTGCGGATCGAGGCTCAGGTGTAGCCCGGCGTGCTCGAGCCCGCGAGCTCCAGCGGGGCTGGGGTGGCCAGCACGACAATCACAACGGCGTGACGGCGGTGATTGCCCAGAACCCGCCAGGGGCCGCCTGGTGGGCTTCCGCGTGATGGGAAGGAGCCGCACTAACGCGGATTTCCACGCAACTGGTTCGGGGCAAGGGCGTCAGCGGATTTCGGCGCACCGATGTCCCGCTCCGGCGTGCGGGACCGGCTCGATCGGGCCGTCGCGGTCGCCGAACGTGACTGCTCGTCGCTGCGCGGTCAACACATCTCACCGCACACCCTGCGCCACTCCACGGCCATGCACCTACTTCAGTCGGGCACGGACCTGGTCCAGGTCTAAGATCGCCTCGCTGCTGGTCGCCAGTCCGCACATGTGTGAGCGTGGTTCCTGAGTTTTCGTGGCTGTTCATTGCTGTCGAGTCGGGTCGACGCCGAGCAGGTCCAGGATGGTGGCTTACAGCGGTGGTGGTTCCGGGATGAGGGGTGGGGTGTCTGCGGTGGCGGGTAGGAGCCGGAGCCGTGAGATTGCGGTGAAGATGAGCCTGCCGGTGGGTTTGGCTGGCCGTCTCGCGTAGAGCCCGGCCAGGACGAGTGCGGGGGCGATGGCCAGGCGTAGTGCTCGTTCGACGAGGCAGAAGATGAGCAGCGCCAGGCAGATGACGGTGATGAGGGCTTCGATGCGCCGGTTGCTCTTCAGGAACATGGGGGCGACGGCGAGGGGTCCTTTGATGTTGCCGTAGCGGCGTTCGGAGACTTCTTGGCCTTTGTAGCGGCGCAGGACTTCGCTGGCGTCGGCGGCGTCTGGGTCGAGATTGGTCAGCAGTGCGTACCATCCGTCGGTGGCGGTCTCGGCAGCCAGCGCGGTGTCGTCGAAGTGCCAGGTCAGGGTGGGTTTGCCGGTGGCCGGGTCGGCGCCGATGGTGGTGCGGGGGTAGCTGCTGACGCGCCGTCCGCTGGCGATGGCGTTTACGCGTTCTTGGACGGCTTCGGGGTTGGGATAGTGCCGGCTGCCGAGTCCGCGCTCGAGCCGTCCGAGGTCATCACGTGCCGGTTCGAGCTTGTTGGTGCGGGCGAGTTGGGCAGCCTCGGCGCGGCGGGAGGACCAGATGAAGACCCGGCGCAGCACCAGGGCCGGTCCTTTGCTGGCCTTGGGTGGGTTAAGGGTCATGGTGTCTTCCCGGACCCGCCACTGGCCGCGGAGCTGCGGGGCCTTGCCCTGGTCCCGGCCGGCGACATAGTCCACGTCGTCAGCGTCGGTGGCGGCCAGCAGGTGTTGCTCGGCCAGGGTGGTGGCCTTCACGTAGGTCTTGGACGCGGGGGCGATGAACTCCACCTCACCCTCGATCATGGCCCGCAGGTTGGGATAGGAGACGGGTTTGGAGTCGCTCACCATCAGGAACGTCCGTGGCCCGGCGAGCTTACGCAGCGACTCCATCGCGCCGGTGACTTGCGCGATCTCACCGGCGTCGCCGTCATAGGCCCGGTGAAACACCGGCACCCCGCCGTCTGCGGTCACCGCAAGCCCTGCCTGGATCTGCTTGAGGTCGGTTCGCCGGTCCTTCGGGTGCCCGAACCGGGGCTCGGCGAAGCCCTCCTGAGGGTCTGAGTAGGCGCCGAACAGGCTGATCGACGTCATGTCCCAATGCAGCCGGGCCACGTCCAGACCGAACGCGGTGATCGCCGCTGCCCCGACCGACCCGACAATGGCCTGCAGTTGCGGGGCGATCGCGTCCAGGGCCCGGCCGATCCGGTCGTCGTTGAGTGCGCCCGGATCGATCCCGAAGATCTCCTTCACGGCCCACTCGCGGGCCCAATCCTCGACGTGCACCAGCGGCGCCGGTGAGGTCAGCCGGTTCGCCACCAGCGCCTCGATCACCTGCCCCGTGCGTGAGCACCGCCAGGTCCCGGACCGGGCAGGCCCGCTCCACGATGCCCGCCAGGTCCAGCCGCCGGGCGAACTCCGCGACCACTGGCAGCGCACCGAGGGCCTTATCCGCCACCGGTGGTCCGTAACCGATCCGAGTTCGTGACACGCGGTCCTCCTCATCTGGCAGCAACCCACCGTGCCTTGAAGCGTTATGCTTCAAGGCTTTGAGCTCAGCCGGCACGGTCGTGGCCCGCGGTCTGAGCATGGTCGAGGTTAGCGATGCCATGGTTCGGCCGGCGCCGTTGCCGATGCTGCAGCGCACCGAAGTCCAGGCGGCCATCGACCCAGCAGACCACCTCACCGTCGACGACGCTGTCCGCCGCCTGCCACCGGTGCACCGCCGCCACCACCTCGGGAAACCTCGCGGCCAGCGATTGCCCCGGCGCGGGACCAACGACGCTGTCGTGCCTGTTGCGCAAGGGGAACGAACGCCGGCTCGAACACCGCCGTCGATCACATCGCCGTAGTCACGGCGGCGCTGGCGCAGCTACCGGACCATCGCAGCGGAACACGGCCCGGCGCAAGATCCTGATCCGTGCCGACGGTGCCGGCGCGACGCACGAGTTCCTGAACTGGCTGGTCTCGCAACGCCTGTCGTACTCGGTCGGGTTCAGCCTGCCCAGACACGTTCGCCGCGAGCCTGGCGAAGATGCCCAAGCACGGCACGTCACCGGCCTATGACAGCGACGGGCAGGTCCGCGACGGTGCGTGGGTCGCCGATGTCACCGGCCCCGGAGACGATCAAGCACTGCAGTCAATACCTCCATATCAGCTGGAGTCCCCCGAACTGAAGAACGTGGAGAAGCTGCCCGCGACCGCGGTGACGACGAAGATGGCCCACCCCTCCAGCCCGACATCGATGACCTTGCCAACCGGGGTCAACGGGTTCTTGATGTAAGAGGAGACGGTCAGCAGTTGCACGGCAGTGAAGAACGCCGCGTCACCGAGTCCGTGGATGTCCCCGCCCGGCTGGCCGCTCTCGAACACCCACACGAGCACCGTCCCGACAACGAAGACCGCAATCGACAGCCCCAAGGTGATCAGCAGGCGTGCCAGCAGCCGGCGGTGCCGCTCCTCGAACGTGAAGAGCCGAGACCATTCTTCCTGTATCACAGCGAGATCTCCTCCCGAGGTCTGTGCGGACGTGTCTATCCTGCGCCCGCAGGGGCAAGCAACAGTCGCCCAACAGGGCAGTCGTAGGTGATGAAACAATCCTGCGATGCGCGATTTCACCGTCAAGCGCTTGGTCCGGGGCGGTCACGTCCGGCGGAGTGGTGTTTGAGTCGGCCTCCGGGTGATCTTGGTTGTGGATTTTATGCGGTGATGGCGGGGGTGGTCACCTCCTGGCTGGGTGTGTCGTCTTCGACGCGGTGAAGTCGTGATTTGGCGAGTACGTCGAGGCCGATGTAGCGGCGCATCTCGGTCCATTCGTCGTGTTGTTCGGCGAGCACGGCGCCGACCAGGCGCAGGAGTGCTGCTCGGTCGGGGAAGATGCCGACGACGTCGGTGCGGCGGCGGATTTCGCGGTTGAGCCGTTCTTGTGGGTTGTTGGACCAGATCTGACGCCAGATCTGCTTCGGGAAGGTGGTGCAGGCGAGCAGGTCGGTGCGGGCGGCATCGAGGTGCTCGGCGACGGCGGGAAGCTTCTCGCTCAGGGTGTCCAGGACCCGGTCGAACTGGGCCTGCACCGACGCGGCGTCGGGCTGGTCATAGACGCTGTGCAGCAAGGCTTTCACCCAGCCCCATGCGTTCTTCGGCGTGATCGCCATCAGGTTGACCGGGTAGTGGGTGCGGCATCGCTGCCAGGCCGCGCCGGGTAGGGTGGCGCCGATCGCCTCGATGAGTCCGCGGTGCGCGTCGGAGGTGATGAGGGCGACGCCGCTCAGGCCGCGGGCGGTCAGGTCTCGGAAGAAGGCGAGCCAGCCGGCGCCGTCTTCGGCCGAGGTGACTTGCAGGCCCAGGATCTCTCGGTAGCCCTCGGCGTTGACGCCGGTGGCTACCAGCGCGTGCACGTTGACGGTGCGCCCGCCCTCACGGACCTTGAGCACCAGCGCGTCGGCGGCCACGAACGCATACGGTCCGGCATCGAGCGGTCGCGTCCGGAACGCCTCGACCTGCGTGTCCAGGTCTTTCGCCATTTGCGAGACCTGGGACTTGGACAGCCGGTCGATGCCGAGCGTGGCGACCAGCTTCTCCATCCGACGGGTCGACACCCCCAGCAGGTAGCTGGTCGCCACCACGCTGGTCAGCGCGGCCTCGGCCCGCCGGCGCCGTTCCAACAGCCAATCCGGAAAGTACGAGCCGGTGCGTAGCTTCGGAATTGCCAGCTCGACGCTGCCGGCCCGAGTGTCCCACTGCCGGGACCGATAGCCGTTGCGGGTATTGGTCCGCTCGGCGCTGCGCGCCCCGTAGCCAGCCCCGCACACCGCGTCCGCGTCAGCGCTCATCAACTCCTGCACGAACATCGTCAGCAGCTCCCGGAGCAGATCAGGACTCGCCTGCCCCAACCGTTCGGACAACACAGCAGACAGGTCGATACTAGGTACAGCGGTCATCGTGTGACTCCTCGTCTCGAGTTCCTTCAGCGGTTCTCGTTGAGGATCACGCGGTGGCCGTCTCAGTTCACGACGCCACGCCAATCAGCGATCAGATCGCACACCACATCTGTGGACGTAACTGTCCGGGGCGACGAGTCAGCAGCGCGGGACACGTTTGCGATGATGGCAGGGGGGTTCGGCGAAGATGCACAACCGCTCCCCGCCGACTACCTCGACGACCTCGACGACCTTCTTAGTCGAGCCGGTTTCTGGGCCCTCGCCGCCTTCCTTGGTCCCGAGATCGTCGGTGGTCTCACTGCTCACGCGCTGCCGATGACACGATCCCCGTCCGCGGAGTTGTTCATCTATGACCTCGCCGTCGAACGCAGGAACGACCAATCATTGTTGTGCGGGATCCCGAACGCGCCCGTACCAGCACCGATCACCACCGCCGGGGCTATCAGTCCGGCGACGAGCAGCGCACCGGCGCAGGCGAGCCACCATCGATGACCGGCTTCGTGGCGGATCTCGGCAGCAGAGCACCGGTCTTCCACGGTCATTTCGGCATCCTCCTTGCCCAGATGGAGCGCATCACCGCAGGTGTCAGTCTTCCAGGGGTAATGACTGCTCAGGGACCCCGAAGGATTAGAGGGGTGACCGATGGGACGATCGGGCGGTGGACGGCTGCTGTGGATCCCCGCCGCTGGCGTGCTGTTGGTGGGCTGTGGTGGCGTGCAGTGTGACGTCCGGGCGGTGAGCAGGTCCTCGCCGGTGTGACTGCCGCACGTGAGGATGCCGGCCAACAGGACATCGCGTGCGTCGACGGTGCATCAGACCGGAGGACGGAGCGCACCAATCGGCAAGTCGTCGTCGTCGCGCCCACAGAGCCGGCCAAGGGATCTGATCACCGCCCCGACGAGCAGCCCAGTAACACCCGCAGCTGACCCGCGCGCCGTGCCAGCTTCAGCCCATCGGCGGTCGGCGGCCAACGTGGGAGGCGCTGCGGCCGGGAGGCGCGGACCATGCGGCTATTTTGCGACGGCGGCGTCGCGGTGTTTCGATCCCCGAGGCGGCTGCCCGAGCAGTAAACGCTTGGTCTGCGGCAGTGGGGGGTAGATCACACTTGCCGGGCGCGCGAATGCCGGACCGCTGGTTCACGGTACCGCGGGTTCAGTAGGCGATCCGGGTCGGAGGTGCCAGAGATATGGTGCGCGGGTCGGCGCGAGCGGGTGCGATTGCCGGCCTGCTGGTGCTCATCGTCTGCGGGGCCGGCTGTACGAGCAGCTCGACGGCACCGCCCGTGCCATCGCACGCCGGGCCACGTCAGGCGAAGGGTCCGGGGGCAACCGCATCGCCGGGTTCCTCGTCGGCGAGTCACGTCGTATCGCCGCCACAGCGCCGTTCCCACACATCGGCAGTCACCTGGCCGAGCGC
>JBBSHJ010000028.1:0-34803 GCA_038253135.1 Mycobacteriales bacterium
CATGCGCGGGTGGCGCGCAAGCTCGTGTCAAGGTCGTGCCATCGCCGCGTGAATCAAGTCGGGGCGGCGCACGGTACCGGTCGCCTCAGTACCGGTCGCCTCAGTACCAGTCGCCTCAGTACCAGTAGCGGCGCCCGCCGATCTCCCGACCGACGGCGCCCGATACGACGAGGGCAGCACCGATCACCAGCACGATGATGCCGATGATCCAAAGGATCGCAATCTTCGCAAAAAACCCGATGAGCAGGAGCACGACTCCCAGGATGATCATTTCTACCTCTCACAGCTCAGCGACACGTGAATGACTACACTAGAGTTTCCCATGTGCGATGACTCCAAACGGTCGTCCGCGTCGGCCGGCCGGGATCGGCAACGGGACAAACCCGCCGCGCAAGCACGTGAACGGCACATATCGTCGAAGCCCTGCCCGTGCACGCGCCGGCAGTCGCGGTCGGGCCGCCAGGTCCCCGAGCCAAGCGATACGCTGCCTCGGCAACGTCTGCCGAGAGCCGGAGGGTCCGGCGACGACAGCCGGCGGGCCCTCGAGGAAGTGCTGGTTCATGTCATTGTCACGGTGGTTCCTCACACCGCACGAACGTCGTAACCCGCACACATCCATTGACGCGCGCCATTCCGATGCGGCGTGGACGAGTGGAAACGACGTACGCCCGCTCATCCACGGCGCCGTCTATTTCGCCGAGCTCTTGCGTTGTGTGCAGGAAATGCGGGCCGATGACGTCCTGATGTTCACCGACTGGCGCGGCGATCCCGACCAGTTGCTTGCCGGGCCGGACACCGCGGTCTCGCGGGTTTTCTGCGAGGCGGCGCAGCGCGGGGTGATCGTCAAAGGATTGGTATGGCGCTCACACCTCGACCGATTCGCTTTCAGCGAGCAGGAAAACCGGCATCTCGGCGAAGAAATCGAAGCGGCCGGCGGCGAGTGCCTGCGCGACATGCGGGTGCGGCTGGGTGGCTCGCACCACCAGAAATACGTGATTCTGCGGCACCCAGACCATCCTGAGCGGGACGTGGCCTTCGCGGGCGGGATCGACCTGTGCCATAGCCGCAGAGACACCGCCGAGCACCACGGCGACCGGCAGCGCCAGCCGATGGCCGACGTGTACGGCGCCCGGCCGCCGTGGCATGACGCCCAGCTCGCGATCCGCGGCCCGGCGGTCGGGGACATCGAGGCGTCCTTCCGCGAGCGATGGACCGACCCGACGCCACTGACCCGCAACCCGTTCGACCGCCTGATGGATCTGGTGCGGAGCGAGGACGACACCCCCGACGCGTTGCCGGTCCGCCTGCCGGACCCTCCCGTATGCGGGCCGCACGCCGTACAGGTCATGCGGACCTATCCGCGCCGGCACGCCGGCTATCCCTTCGCGCCGGACGGTGAGCGCAGCGTCGCCCATGCCTACCAGAAGGTGATCGGAAACGCGCACCGCCTGATTTACGTGGAAGATCAGTATTTCTGGTCCGGCGACGTCGCACATAACTTCGCCGATGCCCTCGCGGCAAATCGCGACCTTCGGCTGATTGTCGTCATTCCGCGCTACCCCGATCAAGGCGGTCGGGTGAGCCGGCCACCGAATCTCGTCGGCCGGAAGCAGGCACTGCAGGCCGTTCATGCGGTGGCACCGGACCGCGCGGCCGTGTACGGCATCGAGAATCACGCGGGCGTTCCCGTTTATGTCCACGCCAAGGTCTGCGTCGTCGACGACGTCTGGTCCTCGATCGGGTCGGACAACGTCAATCTGCGGTCGTGGACCTATGACTCGGAGCTGGCGTGTGCGGTGATCGACGACACTCGTGATCCTCGGGAACCGTCGGTCATGGACCGTTTCGGTGATGGCGCGCGGCGGTTCGCCCGCGACCTGAGGCTCGAGCTGGCGCGCGAGCACCTCGACCGAGCCGACGGAGACGACGCGGACCTGCTCGATCCGATCTCCGCCTTCGATCAGTTCCGGGCGTCGGCCCAGCGGCTGCAGGCGTGGTACGACGGCGGCCGGCGTGGCATCCGCCCGGCCGGGCGGCTCCGGCCCTACGTCCTGGAGCCGTTCCCCCGCCGGACCCTCGCCTGGGCCACCCCGTTGTACCGCGCGCTCTACGACCCCGACGGCCGCTCCCGCAAGATGCGCCGCCGGCACACGTTCTGAGGTGTCCGCCGCCCCATCGGCTGGAACGAGACCCGCTGGTTTGGAACGCCTTGTTGGACTGTCGGGATCACGCTGATGCCCGCCGCGCGCGGCCAGGGCTGCGGTACGGAGGCGCAGCGCCAGTTGGTCCACTACCTTTTTGCGAGCACGCTCTTCAATCGCATCGAGGCGCACACCGAGGTCGACAACAATGCCGAGCAGCGGGCCCTTGAGCGGGCCGGTTTCATTCGCGAGGGAGTGATCCGGGGCACCTGCTGGCGCATGGGGAAATGGCGAGACGGCGTCTTGTACGCCGCGATTCGTGCCGACCACGAGGGCGAATGGTGAGCTGGTCCCGGTGGGTAGGAGATCAGTCGAACGGTCCGCGTCGCGAAGCGCGGTGAGGATCGGGCCCGCGTGCGGCGTACAGCGTCCGTAAACGCGTCCAGGGCTGCGTCCGGATCGGCGGGCAGTATCGCGCCGGCGCCGGTCTCGGTCAGGACGCTCGCCGTCGCGGTCGGCGCGATGGCGAGCGAGATCCGGTCGGCCACGCGGGCTGCGACCGCGAGGATCTTCGGCCCGGCCGCCGCGACGGTGCTCGGCACGCGCGGCGTCACGCCGGCGCATGCGGAGCGGCACCGATACCGTGACGCGATGACCGCGATCATTGCCGACGCCGTACGCCGGATGCTCCCGCAGGTGCTGACCGATCTGAAGGATCTGGTCGCGATCCCGTCGGTGAGCGCCGACCCGGCGCACCTGTCGGACGTGCGGCGCAGCGCGGACAAGACGGCCGAGCTCTTCCGGCAGTCCGGCTTCGACGACGTACGCATCGTGCGCGAGGGCGCGGGAATGCCGGCGGTGATCGCCCGCAGACCGGCACCCGACGGCCGGCCCACCGTGCTGCTCTATGCCCATCACGACGTCCAACCGACCGGCGACGTCGCGGCGTGGACGAGCCCGCCGTTCGAGGCGACCGAGCGGGGCGAGCGGCTCTTCGGCCGCGGCAGCGCCGATGACAAGGCTGGCATCGCCGCCCATCTGGCCGCCGTCCGGGCGCACGGCGACGACCTGCCGGTCGGTGTCACCGTCTTCGTCGAGGGCGAGGAGGAGGTCGGCTCCCCGACCATCGAGACCGTGCTGGCCACGCACCGAGACCTGCTGCGGGCCGACGTCATCGTGATCGCCGATTCCGGCAACTGGGACATCGGCCGGCCCAGCCTGACCACGACGCTGCGCGGCCTCGCCGACTGCACGGTCGAGGTCCGCACGCTCGATCACGCTGTGCACTCGGGGATGTTCGGCGGTGCCGCCCCCGACGCGCTGACGTCGTTGTGCCGGCTGCTCGCCACCCTGCACCACGACAACGGCGACGTCGCGGTCCAGGGGATCAGCACCGCGACCGCGGCGGAGCTGGACTACCCGGTCGACCGCTTCCGTGCGGAGTCGGGGCTGCTCGACGGGGTCGACATCATCGGCACCGGATCGATCGTCGAGCAGACCTGGGCGAGGCCGGCGGTCTCCGTGCTCGCCATCGACAGCACCCGCGTCGCGGACGCCTCCAACACGTTGATTCCCTCGGCCAGGGCGAAGGTCAGCCTCCGGGTGCCGCCTGGTCAGGACGCGCATCAGGCGCTGGCCCGGCTGACCGAGCACCTGCAGTCGCACGCGCCGTGGGGCGCGCGGGTCTCGGTGTCCGACGGAGAGGTCGGCGGCGCCTACGCGATCGACGCGAGTGGCCCGGCGTACGACGCCTTCCGCGCCGCCTGCGAGCAGGCGTGGGGCGTGCCCTGCATCGACATCGGCGTCGGCGGGTCGATTCCCTTCATCGCCGTTTTCGCCGAGCTCTTTCCTGCCGCCTCGATCCTGGTCACCGGCATCGAGGATCCCGACACCCGGGCCCACGGGATCGACGAGGGCCTGCACCTCGGGGAGTTCGAGAAGGTCTGCCTCGCCGAGGCGCTGCTGCTGGACAAGCTCGGCGGCTGATCGGGCCGGACGCGGCCCTCACGGTCCGAGCCGGCCGCCCAGCCGGTACGCCGACCAGCTGACGTTCCAGTCGCCGAAGCCGTCCCACACCGGCAGCACGTGCGAGGTGCCGGTATTGATCCAGGTGACGGGGTCACCGATCTGCGCCCAGCGGTAGTACCACTTCGCATCCGCGGGAGCCATGTTCGTGCATCCGTGCGAGAGGTTGGTCTGGCCGAGTTCGTGGTTCCAGTAGGCGTCGTGCAGGAACTCGCCGTCGTAGGTGAGGCGGACCGACCAGGGCACCTCGATGTGGTAGTAAGGCTCCCCGGGTGAGTTGACCATGAGCTGCGGATTGGCCTTTGCCAGGACAACCGCGGTGCCGAGGTAGGTCGGCGTCCTCGCTGCACCGAGCGATATCCTGAAGGTCCGGATCAGCGCGCCGTTCCCGTATACCGACATCTTGTCGACGCCGGGCTTGCCGTCGATCGTCACGACGTGGCGGTCTCCGGTCGTGATCGTCAGGGCCACGTTGTTCTGGAAAACCAAGCCAGGTCCGGCCGACAGCCCGGCAATCGGCATATTCACTTTGATCGTCGCGTGAGCGGGCCAGTAGCTCCTCGTGCGGTAATGGGCCTCGAGCGCCTGATGCGGTTGCGAAGAACGCTCCCAGTACCACGCGCCGTGAGCGCGGGTCCCGTTCACCGACACGGTGACCACCTTGTCGAAGACGGTCGCGTCGCTCGGTGCCCGGGAGAAGTAAGCGACAATGGGCATCGCAACGCCGTACGTTTCACCGTCCCCTTCGAACAGGCTGGCATGCACGGGCTTCCCGGATGCTCGCGTGGGTGCGGCGCTCGGCGCAGGCAGTGCCGATCGGCCGAGGGTGGTCCGGGGTGTCGAGGCGGTACGCCGTTCGGGCCCCGACGCAGGCGTCCGCGGCCCCGGGACGCGGAGTCGCGGCGGCCGGGTGCTCGCGCCGGACTCGGAAACGGATCCCACCGGCGCAGACGTCGTGGGGTGGTGGCCCGGAGCTGAGGATGCAGCGGCACACCCCGACAGCAGCGCCCCGGCCGCGCAGACGATGCCGGCGATACGAGCGCTCACGCCCTCATCCCGCGAGCCGGTACGCCGGGATTGTTCCAGCGGCGCAGTTGCAGGCGCCCGCCCAGCCGCCGACGGGCACGGGCCTCGCGGTGGGCCGCTGCGATGACGCCGGCGCGCAACGCGGTGATAGATCCGGGGTCGATCGCGGGTAGCGGATGGCCGCACACGCGGGTGAGCATGTGGTCGGCAAGGGCGGGGTTGCGCGCGAGCACCGGACCGTGGAGGTAGGTGGCGACGATGCGCCCGGAGACCGCGCCGTCGGTACCGTCGCCGTTTCCGGTCCCGATGCTGACCCGTGCCAGCGGACGGGCCGACGGACCGCGCACGGTGCGGCCGCGGTGGTTCTCGAAGCCGGTGAGGACCCCGTCGGCGAGCCCGAGATCGGCATCGCAGCGGGCGAGGACCTCGCCGATCGAGCGTCGCTGGCCGGGATGGCTGGTGATGTCCAGCAGGCCGAGGCCGGCGCGCCGCCGGCCCCGCCCGTCGGACATGCTGCGCCCGAGGATCTGCAGGCCGGCGCACACCGCCAGGATCGCGGCACCACGGTTGACCGCATCGGCCAGACCGGCGCCGGCCAGCAGCCGGGCGGCCTCGGCCTCGGCGACGTCCTCGCCGCCGCCGATCACGTAGATGTCACAGCTGCGCGGCAGGATCCGATCCGTCGTCGCGTCGACGATCTCCGCATCTCCGCCCCGCGCCCGCCAGCGCTCAGCCAGCACGAGGGCGTTGCCGCGATCGCCGTAGGTGCCCAGGAGATCGGGCAGCACGATCGCGATCCGGAGACGCGACTCAACCGTCATGACCGCCCTCCCCGAGCCGGCGCCGCAGCCGCGCAAAGCTGGTGTAGTCCGCAATGACCGTCACCGGACCGGCCGGCAGCCGCTGCACCGCCGCGAGCGGATCGGGGTGCGTGACGTGGGTGACACCGGCGTAACCCAGGCGGACGCCGAGATCCGCGGCCCGCTGCCCGCACGCGACGACGGTGCGCCCGGCGAGGCGCTCGAAGCCGACGTCGTACAGCCATGACGTATCCCTTCCGTCGGCCTGTCCCGCGTTGACCGCGATCACGACAGGTGCGTCCTGCTCCGCGAGCAGATCCAAGGTGGTGGCCCAGCTGGCGGGGTTCTTCGCGAGCAACAGGCGTACGTCGTGCCCGTGCCACCGCACGAGCAGGTAGCGGCCGGCGGCGTCCCTGATGTCCGCGAGACTGCGGGCGGCCTGGGCGGGCGGTACGCCGAGCGCGTCGGCCGTGACGACCGCCATCGCGGCGTTGGCAAAGTTCACCGCACCGGGAAGTCGCAGCGACAGGGGCAGGGGCGCCCCCTCGGAAGGGATCAGCGTCCGCGCATCGGACTGAGCACCCTCTGGCCGCTGCGGCACCGGTGCCAGCTGCCAGTCCGGCGTCGGGCGCCGAAGTCCGCACCGCCGGCAGGCCCAGTCGGCGCCGGCCGGATCGGCCGTAACGGCCAGCCGGTAGCTGCACAGCGGGCAGGTGTCCGCGTCGTAGCAGCGGCTGATACCGGCACCGACCCACACCACGCGGGCGAAGGCCTCCGCGATGTAGACCACGTACGGATCGTCGCAATTGGCGATCAGGGTCAGCCGGGGGCACTCGGCGGCAAGTCGGCGCAGCCGGTCGGCGGTGTGGCGGATCTCGCCGGTCCGATCGAGCTGGTCACGCGACAGGTTCAGCAGCGCCAGCGCGGCCGGGGAGGTCTGCGCGACGGCCTCTGGCAGGTAGAGCTCGTCGATCTCGGCCACCACATTGCGGGCTGAGGACGTCATCAGCGCCGTCGTCAGGCCATCGAGCATGTTCGCGCCCGTTGCGTTGGTGGCGACCTCGCCGGCCGTTCTGAGGGCGGCGGCCACCATCGCGGTCGTGGTCGTCTTGCCGTTGGTGCCCGACACGAGCACGATGCGACGCGCGGCGGCAAGGTCCGTCAGGCATCCGGGCGAGACGACCAGGGCGACCCGCCCGGCGATCATCTGGCCACCGAAGCCGGCCGCGCGGGAGGCGCGGGCCGCCAGCCGACCGGCCGCGACGGCCGCTCGGGTCAGCCTGCTGCGGCGCGGTGCGCCGACCAGCATCGGCGTCGGTGTGTGTGCGAGCGGGTGCGGCCGGCAGCGCCTGACGTCCGTACGGGTCATCGGTGCAGTCCTCCTCGACCGGTCGCCAGGTCGAGCGACGCCCGCACCGCCGCGCGCACCGGCAGGGGCCTCGGTGCGCTTCCGGTGTGGCCTGCGGTCGGCTCCGGTCGGCGCTGCCGCATGTCCAGCGCGCCCCTGCGCTCGGCGGCGCTATCCATCGACCCGCACCTTCCCTCTCACGACGCGCACAGGGATCCCCGGCAGCGGCTGTGGTGGCGGACCCTGCAGCACCCGGCCGCTGCGGGCGTCGTACACGCCGCCGTGGCACGGGCAGATGAACGCCGTGCCGGCGCCGTCGTACTGCACGGCGCAGCCGGCGTGCGTGCAGATCGCCGAGAAGGCGACGAAGGATCGCTGGGACGGATGCACCAACCACGCGGCGTTGTGTGATTTCGGGTCGGTGAAGGACACGGCGCCGCCGACGGGCACGGACGACGCGGCGGCTATGACGGTGCTCCGCGCCGATCCCGGGGTCGTGGACGTGCGGGTCGTGGCGGCCCTGGCCCCGCGAGTGCCACCGATCCATCGACCGATCACCGCCGTCAGGGTGCCGGTCACCGCCGCCGCGACACCCACCAGCAGCGCGGCGGTCCCGCGGGCCACGGCGGCGCGCCGGTCGACCTCCGCGCTCACGTGCGCGGGAAGCGGCTCATCCGCCGGAAAAACCGGACAGCCCTCGAGCCGCTCGCACCTCCCGTCCGCACCGATACCGCACCGGCGCCCGCGCGCGCACAGCGCGCGCAGCCGCGACGCCGAGACCGCGACCGTCGCCGGCTCGCGGCCGAGTCGAGACTTCCGGCGGGCGCTGTTACGCAGCCGCGTCTCGAGGCTGCACACCCCCTGCGTCCCGAACGCGAGCAGCGTGAGCCAGGCAAAGACGAAGACGATGTCCGATCCGTAGTAGTACGGCGAGGTGTTCCAGCTCACGGTGAGGAAGAAGGTCAACGCGAGCAGCATGCCGCCGGCCGCGGCGAGTCGCGTCCACAAGCCCAGCAGCGCGCCGATGCCGACGGCAAGCTCGCCGAACGCGATGAGCAGACCCACCGCCACCGGCGCGTGAGTGGACAGACCGAGCAACGGGCCGATCGGGCTGGTACGTCGCAGCGAACGCATCTGGTTGACGACGGAAGCGGGGCTGTGCCGATCGAGATAATCGGGATTGGCCAGCTTCTGCAGCCCGGCGTACACGAACGTCACTCCGAGAAATCCGCGCAGCGGGAGCAGCAGCCAGCCCGGCTCCCGCAGCCGGTGCGCCCACGGCCCGGAAGCAGGGTCGGTACGCCGAGTGGTCACCACGACGCCCATGATTCGCGATTGATGCCTAAGAACCCGTTCACGTCTCGCCACGTCCAGCCGGGCCGGGCCTACGGTGAGGCGGTGACGCTGACGGATGCGCGCAACGCCATGCTGGCCGGTCTGGCCGTGCTCGTCGTCGAGGACGACCCGGTCATCGGGACCCAGCTGGTCAAGGGGCTGACCCGAGTCGGCTGCCGGGCCGCATCGGTCCGGACGGGCCGGGGGGCGTTGGACCTGTGTGACGCGGGGCTCGTGCTGCTCGACCTGGGCCTGCCCGACATGGACGGCGTCGAGCTGTGCCGCCGGCTGCGGGCCCGCTCGCCGGCGCCCATCATCGTGGTCACGGCGCGCGGCGCGGAGACCGACCGGGTGGGCGCGCTCGACGCGGGCGCGGATGACTACGTGGTCAAGCCGTTCGGCTTTGAGGAGCTGCTGGCCCGGATGCGGGCGGTGCTGCGTCGCACCGGTGATGACTCCGGCGCGGTCGTGCACGGCCGGCTCCGGGTGGACCCGGCCGCGCGGCGCACGTGGATCGGCGATGCACCGGTCAGCCTCACCGGCAAGGAGTTTGACATCCTCGCGTGCCTCGCCCTCGAGCCCGGCCGCGCGGTCAGCCGGGAGGAGATCTTCGACCGCGTGTGGGACGAGCACTGGTACGGCCCCCGCCGCGTGCTCGACGTACACATCGCCGCGCTGCGCCGCAAGCTCGGCGACCCCACGCTGATCGAGACCGTCTACGGTCACGGCTTTCGACTTGGCGATCCTTCAACGCGACGCCCGTGACCCGCCGGATCCTGGTCAGCTTCCTCGCCGTGCTGCTCGTCCTGATCGCCGCGGTCATCGTCCCGTTGGGCATCACCGTCTCCGGTCAGCGCCGGGACGACTTCCGCGACTCGACCCGAACGGCCGCCCGCGCGTTCGCAGCCGTGGCCGAGGAACACCTCGACGACCAACATCCTCGCGCTGTGCTGCCGCGGCTGCTCCGGCGGGCGGACCGGAACGACGACCAGGTCGCGGTGCTGGGATCGCACGGCGCCCTGATCGCGACCGACGGGGACCGGCTGCCGGCCGCGGTCGTGGCGGCAGTGCGCGCCGGAAAGCCCGCGCCCGACGTCGCCCATCGCCTCGTCGTCAGCACGCCCATCGGCGACGCCGACCGGCGGGTCGGAACCGTCATCCTGTCGCGCAGCACCGGCCCGCTCGATGACCGCGCCCGTGCGCTGTGGCTCGCCCTCGGCGCCGCCGCGCTGGCCGCGCTGGCCGTCGGTGCGGCCGTCGGTTGGTCGCTCGGCCGGTGGATCTCCCGCCCGCTGGGCAGCCTCATCGACGCCGCGCGCGCGGTCGGCACGGGCCGCCTTGACGCCCGCGCGGACCAGGATTCCGGCCCCGCCCAGACCCGCCATGTGGCCCGCGCATTCAACGACATGGCCGAACGGGTCGGCTCCCTGCTCGATGCTCAGCGCGGCATGACCGCCGAGGTCTCCCACCAGCTGCGCACCCCACTGGCGGCGCTTCGACTGCGGCTGGAGTTGATGGCGGGCGAGACCCGCGCTGACCTCGCGGACGACATCTCGACGATGCTCAATGAAACGAGCCGACTCAGCCGCCTCGTCGACGGCCTGCTCGCGGTGGCCCGAGCCGAGGCAACCACGTCCGCTCCCATATCGACCAACGTCGTCGACATCGTAAACGAGCGGGTGGCGGCGTGGGAGCCGGTCGCGACCGAGCGCGCGATAACGCTCGAGTACGACGCCGGTGGGCCGAGCCGGGCGGCCGCGGTCACACCGGGACACCTCGAGCAGGTTCTCGACAACCTCCTCGCGAATGCCGTTGAGGCCCTACCCCGAGGCGGCCGGATAACGGTCACCGTCGGGCGAGCCGCCGGACACGTCGTGCTGCAGGTCGACGACACCGGGCCGGGAATGGATCCCGAGCAGCAGGCCCACGCCTTCGACCGTTACAGCACGGACAGGGGCGGCCGGGGCGGCACCGGACTCGGCCTCGCGATCGTGGGTCGGCTGGTCGCCACCGACCACGGCACCGCGGCCATCGGGTCGGCTGGGGGCGGCGGCACCCGCATCGAGATCCGACTACCGTGCGCGTCGGGCGGCCCGTCCGGCCAAAGTCGCGGCGAGGCGCGGTGAGAGCCCGACGCGTTGGGCACCATCATGACGGGTACGCAGGACGTGGCGTAGCCCGACCAGAATGGAGCGAGATGACCGAGAACAGGTTCGAGATCGACGTCACCAAGATCCGCGAGGATGCCCGCCAACACATGGAGGCCGGAGCCGTCACCGACGGCAACCGCGTCGCCACCGACCAGCTGGTCGACGTCCTCAATCAGGTCGTCGCCACCGAGATGGTCTGCTACCTGCGCTACACGCAGCACTCGATCGCGGCGACCGGGCTCGACCGCGCACAGGTCGCGGCGGAATTCACCGAGCACGCCGGCGAGGAGTTGCAGCACGGGCTGTGGGCGGCCGAGCGGATCAGCCAGCTCGGTGGCAAGCCCGATTTCGATCCCGCGACGCTCGCGCAGCGGGCCCACACCGAGTACGTCGAGACCGAGGAACACGATCTCGACCGCATGCTGAAGGAAAACCTGGTCGCTGAGCGGATCGTCATCACGACCTACCAGGAGATGGTCCGCTGGATCGGTGATGCCGATCCGACGACCCGTCGGATGCTGGAGCGCATCCTCGAGCAGGAGGAGGAGCACGCCGACGACCTCAACGACCTCCTCGGCAACTGAAGCGACGCAGCCCCGGGAGCGAGCCTGACGCGAGCCCCCGGCGTAGGTGCGCCCGGGCGCCCCGGTCTGTTAGTCTGGTCGCGGTTGTCAGCACTTCCTTCTTCGGCTCGATGCGGGACGCAGGATTTGTTGCACTTGCGTTTGTCGCCTTTCAGCTTTGCCTGGAGCCGTCACTCACAAGACCACGCATGTGCGCACAGTGTGCGCATGCGGCTCGGCACGACAGAAGAAAGCGAAGAAATGACTCAAGGCACCGTGAAGTGGTTCAACAGCGAAAAGGGCTTCGGCTTCATCACCCCCGACGACGGAGGCAAGGACGTGTTCGTCCACTTCTCCGCCATCGGTGGCAGTGGCTACAAGAGCCTCGACGAGAACCAGCGCGTCGAGTTCGAGACCGAAACCGGACCCAAGGGCCCCCAGGCCGTCAACGTGCAGAGCGTCTGAGCACACCAGCTGCGCTCTCGCGGTTTCTCCCAGCGACCTGATCGCTGGAAGCTCCCGCAGGCTTGATCGCATCGGTCCGTCCGGCTCCGGCCGGGCGGGCCGATGCTTTCGTTGTGAGCCGATGCGACGGGCCACTACCCGTCCACGGCCGGGCCGAGCGCCGCCAGCCCCTGCTCGGCCTCTTCCGCGGTGATGGTCAGCGGCGGCGCGATCCGCAGCACATTGCCGTAGAGGCCGCCCCTGCCGATCAGCAGACCGGCTGACCGTCCCCGCTCCTGGACCGCCGAAGCGGCGGGTGCGTCGGGCTCGGTCGTGCCGGGCCGCACCAGCTCGATGCCGATCATGAGCCCCTTGCCTCGCACGTCGCCGACAGCCGGGCTCCCCTCGGCCTGCGCTTTCAATGCATTCATGAGCCGGCTACCAATCGTGGCGGCGTTGGCCTGCAGGTTGTGCTCGAGGACGTAATCGAGCACCGCGGTGGCCCCGGCCGTGACGAGCGGGTTACCGCCGAAGGTCGAGATCGAGTTGGCGCTCAGGCAGTCCATCAGGCCCGCTCGCGCGATGACTCCTCCGATGGTGAGCCCGTTTCCGATCCCCTTGGCAAAGGTCAGGATGTCGGGTACGACGTCATGCGCCTGGTAGCCCCAGAAATGCTCACCGGTCCGTCCCCAGCCGGTCTGCACCTCATCGGCGATGAAGAGAATGCCCGACTCGTCGAGCACCTTCTTCTGCGCGGCGAAAAACCCGTCGGGAGGGGTGGCGAATCCGCCGACGCCCTGGATGGGCTCGGCGATCATGCAGGCGACGTCACCGGCCGTCTGCGTGTCGATGACGTCGCGAAGGTCCGCGGCACAGGCGCTGATGTAGTCGGCGTCGGACAGGTCGCGGAACGGCGAGCGGTATCGGTATCCGGAGTGCACGTAGCGGACGTTGACCGGGCTCAGGCTCGAGGCCGCCCAGCCCCGGTTGCCGGTGATGCCCATCGCCCCGAACGACCGGCCGTGATAGCTGTTGCGCAGCGCGAGCACCTGATTGCTCCGTCGGGCCTGCGTCGCGAGCAGCAGCGCGGCCTCGTTGGCCTCGGTCCCGGACGTGGTGAAGAAGACCTTGGCGTCCGGGATCCCCGATAGCGCGGCGATCCTCTCGGCCAGCTCCACCTGTGCGCGGATCAGGTAGAGCGTCGAGGTGTGTACGACGCCCGTGTCGAGCTGGCGGCGTACCGCGTCGTCGACCTCCGGCACGGCGTACCCCAGCATGTTGGTCAGGATGCCGGCGAAGAAGTCGAGGTAGCGCCGCCCGTCGGCGCCGGTGACGTGCCGTCCCGCGCCGCCCACGATCTCGAGCGGCTCGTCGTAATAGAGCGAGAGCCAGGACGGCATGACGGCCCGGTGGCGATCGAGCAGGGAATCGTCGGTCATACGATCAGGCTAGAGCGGGCCGTCCGCCACCGTCGCCACTCCTCCCTCGTCACGGCATACTCCACGTCACCGTGCTCGTCGCCGGGAATCGGATCGGGCCATTCTTGGCGGAAGGCGCGCACGTAACGCAGTCCCGATTTCTCCATGACTCGGCGCCGATGCGGTGTGCACGGCCATCGTCTCGGCGGGTACGCGGCGTACGCCGAGGCCGGCCGATACCGGCATCCTCGTACAGCGCCTGTCCCGCGCCCGCCGGCGTACCGGAATACTGCTCGGGAGCATCTTGGGCGCCAACGACCACCGACCGGAAGGACGTCCCCTCTCATGGGCCTGCGCATCGGACTCGTCGGAGCCGGCCAGTTCGCACCGAGTTTCATCCCGCTGTGGAAGGCGCACCCCGACGTCGACGAAGTCAGCCTCACCGACACCCGGCCGGAGCGCTCCGCGGAACTGGCCGAGCGCTTCGGGCTCGGGCGGACCTTCGCGTCGTACGACGACATGCTCGCCTCCGATGTCGACGCCGTCGCGATCTTTACCCAGCGCTGGACGCACGGACCGCTGGCGCGGCAGGGACTTCGGGCCGGCAAGCACGTCTACTCGACCGTGCCGATGGGCATGACGGTCGAGGAGATCGAGGCGATCGTCACCGCGGTCAAGGGGACGGGGCTGACCTATCAGATGGGTGAGACGAGCTTCTACTACCCGTCCTCGGTCTTCTGCCGGCAGAAGCTGGCCGACGGCGCCTTCGGCCGCATCTTCTACGCCGAGGGCGACTACGTGCACGACATGGACATCGGCTTCTACGCGGCGTACCAGTATTCCGGCGGCGAGGACTGGAAGAAGACCGCAAGCTGGCCGCCGATGCTGTATCCGACCCACGCGGTGGGCAACGTGCTGTCGGTGACCGGCGGGCATGCCACCGCCGTCTCGTGCATCGGCGTCGTCGACCAGCGCGGCGACGGGGTCTTCGACAAGTCGGTCAGCCTGTGGCAGAACGACTTCTCCAACGCCTCGGCACTTTTCGCCACTGCCGACGGTGGCGCGGTGCGAACCAACGAGATGCGTCGGGTCGGCTACCCCTCGCACATCCGCGAGTCGCGGCTGCGGGTCTTCGGCACCGAGGGCAGCTTCGAGCAGATGGCGACAGTCGACCTGTGGCAGACCAAGGACGGCGTCGAGGACGTCACCGAGCGGCTCGCGGTCCAGCGGATGTCGGTCGACGCGCCCGAGCTGGAGCACGTCGATCCGGGCCTGCGCGATCACTTCACCAGCGGTTGCGCGCCGGTGCACGACCGGTCGCGGCTGCCGGCGGCGTACACCGGGATGCCCAACGGGCACGAGGGTTCGCACCAGTTCCTAGCCGACGACTTCGTCCGCGCGATCGTGGACAACACGCAGCCGCCGGTGAGCGCCTGGACGGCCGCCCGCTACACCCTGCCGGGTGTGATCGCGCACGAGTCGGCGAAACAGGGGGGCGTGCAGCTGCCGGTCCCTGATTTCGGTGACGCCCCAGCCCGGTGACGCCAACCGCCGGAGCGGTGGCGGAGCGCCGCACGTCACGCCGAGAAATCGTTCTCTCGGAGCATTGCGTTCGCGCCCGAGCTGTGCTGTCCTAACGCCGTTGTCCACTTGCGTGCCTAGGAGTCCGGATGCCTTCGAACCGGTTCACGGCCGCGCGGCGTGCCGCCGCCGCCGCGATCGCCCTGCTCGGCCTGGTCGTCGCCGGCCAGCAGGCGACCACACCCGCCGGGGCGCAGCCCGCCGGCCGGCCGGCCGCGGCCGCCGCAGATAGAGCTGCGGCCCGCACCCAACCGCTCGGCTCGGGCCCACAGCTCTACCCGCGGTTGATCCGGCTGCAGCACTCGGGTGCCGCGAACGGCCAGCTGATCGCCTCGACCGTCACCTTCGACCCGCAGGGGTACGGCGCGATCTGGCGCAGCACCAACGACGGGGCCAGCTTCACCCAGATCGGCGCGGCCCGCGACCCCGCGTCGGCCACCGGCGACTGCTGCGGCAGCATCTACGAGCTGCCTGTCCGGGTCGGCGCCTTCCCCGCCGGCACGCTGCTCTACTCGGCGTCCTACGGGCAGGGCAGTGGCGGGCCGAAGCAGATGCGGATCGACCTGCTCGCCAGCACCGACCATGGTGACTCGTGGTCGGTCGTCTCCACGGTCGTCGCCGAGCCGGCGCCCACGACCGCCGGGCTCTGGGAGCCGGAGATGCGCGTCGACTCCGCCGGCCGGCTGA
This sequence comes from Mycobacteriales bacterium, assembly GCA_038253135.1. Lineage (GTDB taxonomy): Bacteria > Actinomycetota > Actinomycetes > Mycobacteriales > QHCD01 > JBBSHJ01. The sequence continues at coordinate 15,519 of JBBSHJ010000028.1, forward strand.
ATGTCTACTACTCCGACGAGACCGACCCGGCCCACAGCCAGAAGCTGGTGCGGAGGGTCTCATCCGACGGCCTCACCTGGTCCGCGACCCAGGACGTGGTCGCGCTGCCCGACGCCGGCGCGCGTCCTGGTATGGCCGTCGTACGCACCATCGCCGACGGCACCGAGCTGATGACCTATGAGGTGTGCGGCTCGACGTACGGCTGCGACGTCTACTTCCGGACCTCGTCCGGCGGCATCGACTGGGGCGACCCGGCGGCAGCAGGCACCCGGATCGTCGCGACTGACGGCACGCGGTTCCAGCACACCCCCGACTTCACCGTGGTCGAGCACGGCCCGCTGACCGGCAGGATCGTCCTTGCCGGGCAGCTCTACGTGAACCCCGACGGCAGCCCCAACGAGGGGAACGGCACGACCCTGCTGGTCAACTCGACCGGCGGCACCGGTGCGTGGACCCGCGCGACCGCACCGGTCGCCGTACCCAACGCCTACAACAACTACTGCCCCAACTACAGCCCCGCGCTGGCCGCCACTGCCGACGGGCACCGGGTCATCGAGATCTCGACGATGTACGACGGCAACACCTGCGTCGCACGGTTCGGGACCGGCCGGATCTGATCCCGGCACCGGCCGACAAGAGGCGACCGGGGCACGAGTAGGGCACGAATACAGTTGAATGAAGGGTGGCCGCTGCGCCTCCGCGCGACCAGGGAGGCAGGATGTCCTCGGCGACCGGCACCAGGCGGCGGCGCGATCCGCACATCGGGCATCGGCGCGCGCAGGTCGCCGCCTTCGTCGGCCGGTTCGTGACGCTCGGGGCCGCGTGGTCGCTCATCAGCATCCCGATCCACCACCTGCGGTGGGCCGAGAGGCTCGACGACGCGTTCGCGATCTTCGGCATCCCAGCCGAGCCCAACCTGTTCGTCGCCGCCCTACTGTTGGTGCTCGGCAGCGCGCTGCGGCGCCGACTGCACGCGGCCGTGCTCGCGGCGATGTTGCTGGAGGCACTCTCCGCCGTCGTCTCGCTGCCGCTCATCATCGCGTCGTTGCCCAACGGCGGCAGCGTCGGCGACTACGACGTCAGCCGCACCGATCTGACGATCCTCATCATCTCCACCGTGATCAGCCTGGTCATGGTGGTGGTCCTGTGGCTGATCCGGGCCGATTTCCCGGCGCGGCTCGCCGCCGGGTCGCGGCGTACCGCCGTCGTCGTGTTCGTCGGCGGTCTGGCGGCATCCACCATCGTCACGTTCCTGCTCAGCACGGCTTTCCCCGGGGAGCTGCAGAGCACGCCGGAGAAGATCCGGTGGGCGGTACGCCGGGCGCTCGGCATCGCGGCCGGCCCGACGCGGATCGACCTGCACGGGCACGTCGGCCATCACTGGATCGGCGTCCTGGCCGGCCTGATGTCGGCGATCGCGCTGGTCGCGGCGGCCGCAGTGTTCCTGCGCGCCTCCCGCGCGACGCAGTACCTCAGCGCCGCCGACGAGCTGGACGCGCGCCGGCTGGTCCTTTCCAGCGGCGAGAGCGATTCCCTCGGCTATTTCGCGACCCGGCGGGACAAGGCGGTGATCTTCGCGGCGGACCGCTCGGCCGCCATCACCTACCGGACCGTGGCGTCGGTCAGCCTCGCGAGCGCCGACCCGATCGGACCGGCGGCCGCGTGGCCGGGAGCGATCGAGGCCTGGTTGACCGACGCCCGTGTGCACGGCTGGCTGCCCGCCGTACTCGCCGCCAGTGAGCAGGGCGCGCATGCCTACGTCGCCGCCGGACTCAAGGCGATGGCACTCGGCGACGAGGCGATCCTCGAGGTCGACGAGTTCCACCTCGACGGTCGCACCATGCGTCCGGTGCGCCAAGCCGTGCAGCGGGTGCACCGCGCCGGCTATACGGTGCGGGTCCGCCGGCACGCCGACCTCAGCGTCGAGGAGGTGGCCGGGATCGAGTCGCTGGCCGAGACCTGGCGGGGCAACGAGACCGAGCGCGGCTTCTCGATGGCGCTCAATCGGCTCGGCGATCCGGTCGACGGCCGCTGCGTCCTTGCCACCGCCCATGACGCGACCGGGGCCATCCGGGCCCTGCAGTCCTTCGTCCCGTGGGGCGCGCGCGGGTTGTCGCTGGACCTGATGCGCCGCGACCCCGCAGCCGAGAACGGACTGACCGAGTTCCTCGTCGCCGGCGTGATCGAGGCGGCTCACGATCTCGGCATCCGCCGGGTGTCGCTCAATTTCGCGATGTTCCGGGCCGTCTTCTCCAACGCCGAGCAGGTGGGCGCCGGCCCGATCGTGCGGCTGACCAACACCGCACTCGGCCTCGCGTCCCGCTTCTGGCAGATCGAATCGCTCTATCGCTCCAACGCGAAATACCTGCCGGCCTGGACACCGCGCTACCTCTGCTACGACTCGTCGCTCAGCCTCAGCCGGGCGGCGATCGCGGCCGGCATGGCCGAGGGGTTCATCCCGTCGCCGAAGCCAGTGGTGCGGCGCGCGGCGCTGGAATACATCGCCGATAACGGCACGGAGCACGTCACCTTCACCGATGCCGCGCTGCAGCAGGAGGCCGAGCTGCTGGCGCCCACCCAGCTCGGGCCGGTGCGGACCGAGCAGGAGCGGGTACGCCGCGCCAAGATCGCCGTGCTCGAAGCCGCCGGGCAGGCGGCGTACCCGGTCTCCGTGCCGCGCACGACGACTGCGGGCGCGATCCGCGGCCGTCATTCGGGCCTGGCCGCGGGCGCAAGCACCGGGCAGCGGGTGTCGGTGACCGGGCGGATCCGGGCGCTGCGCGATTTCGGCGGGGTCACCTTCGGCACGCTGATCGACGAGGACGGCCCGATCCAGGCCATGCTGACCGCGACCGACACCCCCGCCCGGCTGCGCGAGCTGTGGCGGCGCGCGGTCGACCTCGGCGATCACGTCAGCGTCACCGGCGAGGTGATCGCCTCGGACAAGGGCGAGCTGTCGGTGCTCGTCTCCGAGTGGCTGATGGCGGCGAAATGCCTGCGCGCGCTGCCCGACGTACACGCCGGGTTCACCGATCCCGACGCGCGGGTCCGCCAGCGGCACGTCGACCTCATCGTGAATCCGGATTCAATGGCCATGCTGCGGATGCGCAGCACGGCGGTGTCGACATTGCGTGCGGCCTTCGTCGCGCGGGGTTTCATGGAAGTCGAGACCCCGATGCTGCAGGCGATCCACGGCGGCGCGACGGCGCGGCCGTTCAGGACGCACATCAACGCCTACGACACGGACCTTTATCTGCGGATCGCGCCGGAGCTTTTCCTCAAGCGGCTCGCGGTCGGCGGGATGGCGAAGATCTTCGAGCTCAACCGGAATTTCCGCAACGAGGGCGCGGACGCGACGCACAATCCGGAATTCACCTCCGTCGAGGCCTATCAGGCCCATGCCGATTACAACGTCATGCGCGATCTCACCCGCGAGCTGATCATCGACGTGGCGACCGGGGTGCACGGCGAGCCGGTGGCGCTCCGGATGCGGCCCGACGGCGCGACGGAGCGGGTACGGCTCGACGTCCCGTGGCCGGTCATCGGCGTGCACGAGGCGGTCAGCAAGGCGACCGGGGAGGAGCTGACACCCGAGTCGCCGGTCGGCCTTGTCAAGGCGGTCTGCGCCGCGCACGGCATTGCGCCAACGCGCGCCGCGACCGCGGGCGAGCTGGTGCTGGAGCTGTACGACGAGCTGGTCGAGCGGCACACCGTCGAGCCGACCTTCTACTACGACTTCCCGGTCGAGACCTCGCCGCTGACACGGGTGCACCGGTGCTGCCCGCGGCTGGCCGAACGCTGGGATCTCGTCGCGTTCGGCGCCGAGATCGGGACGGCGTACTCCGAGCTCATCGACCCCATCGACCAGCGCGCGCGGCTGACCGAGCAGTCGCTCAAGGCCGCCGCCGGCGATCCCGAGGCGTCCGAGCTGGATGAGGCATTCCTGGCCGCGCTGGAATACGCGCTGCCGCCGACCGGCGGCCTCGGCCTCGGCGTCGACCGGCTGGTGATGATGCTGACCGGCGGCAATATCCGGTCCACGCTGGCCTTTCCGTTCGTCCGCCCCGACCCGCGGTGACCGCAAGGCCCTCCTCGGGCCGGCGCGCACCCGCTCGACCGCCGGCGTACGCCCACCCTCGGGCCGAGTGCCAGGGGCTAGCTGGAAGACCGAGCCGGAAAACCGGCCCAGCCCACCACTCGATCCCGGCACCCGCTCCGACAGACGAGTGTCGCTACTTCGCGATCTCCCAGATGTGCCCGCCCGGGTCCTGGAAGCTCGCGGTCCGGATGCCCCAGGGCCGATCCATCGGGCCGTTCAGCAGCTCGACACCGCGCGTGGCCAGTTCCGCGCACACGGCGTCGACGTCATCCACCTCGATCGTGAACTGCGCCCGCGCGCCCGACTCCGCGCTCCCCACCGCCGCCGGCGAGACCAGATCGTTGGCCGCTCCGACCTGCAGCAGGTTGATGATCGTGTTGCCGAAGTTGAAGACGGTCGAGTTGTCGTCCTCGAACATCACCGGAAGTCCGAAAACCTTCCCGTAGAACTCCTTCGCCGCGTCGAGATCCTCAACGAACAGCGTGATCGCGTTGACACCACTCGGCCATGAAGCCATGTCCATATCCTTTCCGAAGGCACTGCCCGTACGGCCCGCCACTGCTGGGCCTCACGGTCATGACGGTAGGAGCCGCGAGCGATCGACATTCCCTCGAGGACACCGCAAGCCGGACGCGCTGTCCGGGTACGACGGCCGTGGCGGTGACCACGGTGAGCGCTATAGAGGTACAGCAGCCCGGCCATCGTCGTCGAGAGTAGGCGTGCACCTACGCCGCCGCGCTGAGCTCGGCAATCCCCCGTCGCGCCGCTGTCGCCAGCGGCTCGATGCCGTCGGACTGACCGCTCCTGATGAGCCACCTGATGTGTCCGATGGCTTGGGTCAGGACGGAGCGGGAGACCGCCCGGCCGAAGGCGACGTCGGCCAGCGAACCGCCTGGGTAGCCAGCCATTACCGCGACGAAGTCGTCTTCATCGAGACGCATCGAGAGGGCGGCGAGCTCGTCAGCCGGCGCGCCCCCGAGCCACAGTCCCCAGTCGATGAGTCCGGTGACCCGCAAGTCGTCGTCCACGAACACGTGCTCGACCGAAATATCGGTGTGGCAGAGCGTGGGCCGGCCGTCGGGGCTGACAACAACCTCGTGTCGGAGCAGCCGACCGATCTCCTCGATCTCAGCGCTGGTGAAGCCGACGCGGTCCAGGTGCCCGCTGTCGGCGATGACGTTCCCCAGATACCGGCGGTGGTGCTCCTCGGGATCGGGCCAGTCACCGTGCTCGTCGGGGTGGCCGAAGCCGGGCAGCCGCACCGTGTGCAGCCGTCCCAGCACGCGGCCGAGATCACGCATCACGACCGACCGATCCTCGACGGACAGCGCGGGTCGGAGCACGGACAGCTGCCTTCCGGGTGCCTCCGAGACGACCATGGCCTGGCGGTCACCGTCATCGGTAGCGAGCGTCTCGACGGCCAGGACCTCCGGCGCCGGCACATCCGCGGCACGGGCGCGCTCCATCACCCACGCCTCGCGGTGCGCTTTCGCCGGTGGTGCGTCGGGGAAGCAGATCCGCGGATAGACAACGCCGCCACCGGCGATCTCGACGCGGTGGACCTCGTACTCGTCGCCGCGCACCAGGCGCTGTGTCCGGGTCACCTCGCGACCGGTCGCGCGCCGCGCCAGATCGACAACCATCGCGCGCGGGAGACCAAGCCGGCCGTGCAGCTCGGTCAGGTAGGTCGATCGGTCCACCGTGTCATCGTTTCAGACGTGTCATCGTCTCAAAAGTGGCATCGCCTTCAAAAGGGTCATCGCCTCAGAAGTGTCACGTCTCAGAAGTGTCACGTCTCAGAAGTGTCACGTCTCAGAAGTCCCCCGAGCGTGGCCAGTCGACGCTTGACCCCATCGAACGAGCGCCCGACGGCTTTCCCGAGCCGCTGGCGGTCGAGGCGATCGAGCGGATTTGGCGATGGGCCGAGCGCCCGTACCCAGGTCAGCGAGCCAGGCCTTGGCCGGACACCACTCGCGGCGATCAGAACCCGACCGCGATGAGCGCATACCTGTAAACGCACCTGGTAAGGCAGCCGCCCGCGGTCGATGGCCCGCCGAACGCGCCGCCGAGCGCCGCCCGTCGCCCGGCGAGGAAGGAGTCGAGGAACCGCCTCCGGAACGTGGCGTCGGCGCGGATCGCTATGTGACTGAGCTCGGCGTGCCCATGTGCCGTGGCGCTCTGGTCGCCGCAATTGCTCTGGTCAACGAGCACCTGGTAGTGCAGGTTGGAGCGTGTGGGCGAGGCATCAGGGGACGTGGAGCGAGCAAAGCGACTACGCCACGTCCTCGGCGTGATGGCCTGCGCCGGAGCGGATGCTGTGCCGCTGCCGAGCGATTCGAACGATGCCTGGCGGGTGGGCAACGTGGTCCTGCGAATCTGTTATCGCGGAGATCGAGCGCGATTCGAGCGCGAGGCACTCGTCACTGCCGCACTGCCAGCATCCGCGAAGGTCCCGCGCCTGCTCGACTACGGCAGTGACGGCGAGCTTGCCTGGCACGTCACTGCGTGGGTGAACGGCGTCCCGCTCGGCGTTGCGTGGACGGCGCTTCGCGCCGACGATCGGCGGCGCGCTATCACTCAGCTGGGCGAGGCGTTGGCCGAGCTGAACGCTCACGCGTTCCCGCCGGCGGTGCGTGCAGCATTGGGCGCGCCACGCCCGATAGGAGACCTGAGCCCTGTCGCCGTGGTCGGCGCCGACCTCAACCCACTGCCCGTACTCGCGCGCGACTGTTGCTCGAGCCGGCCGCCCGGATGCCCGGTGTCGATCGCGGCGTGATCGAGCGGGTCGCCGCACGGTTCGACGAGCTCGAGACGATTGATCCGCTCGGTGAACGTGCCCTCGCCGAACGTGACGGGGGAGCCGTCGTACACGGGGATGCCCACCCACTGAATGTGCTCTGGGACGAACGTGTCGTTGCAGTACTGGATTGGGAGTGGGTGCGACTGGGCGCTCCTGAGCTTGAAATCGAACCCTTCCTCTACCGAGGATACGAGTCCAATTCAAGCCTGATGGCCGACTCTCAGCGGATCATCGGATGGCTGGCCGATGCGCATCCTTCTGCGTTTGCCGGCCCCGACCTGGCGCGTCGGGTGTGGCTTATCGAGCTGGCGTACACCCTGCGAGAGTTGTTTGTATGCCCACCCGACAACCCTGAGCATCAGCTTTCAATGGACCACCCGCTGCGCAGATTGCGTCGGATCGTGATGGGCTGTCAGCACCTCGAGGGAATACTGCCGCGCACCTGATCCGACTCCGGAAACCCGGGCCGTGCCGAGGAGATGTCAACGGCCAAGTCGTTGTCCAGGTAAGGGTCTTCGTCGGACGACCCGGCACTCGCACCGTCGCCTCACGTCCTGGTACGTCGCGGGAGCGATAGAGCGGTCCTTACGGCATCAGCGTGAACGCCTTGACGTGGTTGGGCCGCACGACGGTGAAGCAGCGGCGGTCGACGGTTGCAATCTCTCGTATGCCCATTCGCTGAGCCGTGGCCACGACCGATGCGTCCACGGAGCCGAGCGGCAAATCACGGTACGCGCGACGAGCTCAGCGATGCGCAGCCAATCGGCGGCAACCACCGGCTCGACGCTGAAGGCGCCGTCCGCAAGGTCCCCGAGGAAACGCACCTCGGGTTCCGGGCCGAGACGGGCACCGACCGAGTCGACCACCTCGGAGATGACGAGCATGGGCACAATCAACCGGCCCGGATGCGTCTCGAGGAGTTCCCGCGACGCCGCATGGGGGGCTTCGTCGGCATCGACGTACGCATACAGCGGCCCGGCGTCGACGACCAGCGCAGCTATCGCGAAACCTCCGCCGAGAGAATTTCCTCGATCCACCCGGAGATGTCGGCGCGATCGCTACGGCCGGCGCCCGCGGCGGCAAGGGTACGGCGGCCGCGGAGGCCGGCCAAATAGACCTCGAGGGCTTCACGGCTTATCTCAGCGATCGTCACCTTCCGCCGCTTTGCCTCGTGCCGCAGGCGGGCGTCGAGGGCATCCGAAATCTTGATCGTCGTGCGCTTCAGGTTTGCCAGCATACGCTGCTGCCCGACTTTCATCGGGACGACACCTACGACCAGTCGGGCCGGCCAGCTTCCTGACGCGCTTGCAAACCTCGGGTTCGGCGCGATCACTCTGGCGGTTGGCGACACGCTGACTTCATCGCCCACAAGTCCGCGTCGTGAGCATATTCACCCGCGCCGGCCGGCACGGCCGGTCCCCGAGGTCAAGTCAGGTCATGATCAGATCGTCCGAGAACATCGGAGAACCAGTCCGGCCCGCCTCATTTCCGCCACAATCGCAGGCGCGGTCGGCCCAACCGCGACGCGCCCGTCTTCTTGGGAGGTCCCGTGCATTATCAACCCATCGAGCGGGCGCCCGGCGCGTTTCAGGAGCCGCTGTCGGTCGAAGCGATCAAGCGGATCAGTGCCCGGGCGTTCGGCGCCACGTCTCGGGTCGAGAGCGTCGCGGAGTTGCCGTGGGGCTCCTACAACAGTGCCTATCGGATCGACCTGGCATCCGCCGACACCGTCGTGCTGCGGGTGGCTCCCGCGCCGGAGCGCCAGTTCCGCGTCGAGAGGTCTTTGTTGCGCAACGAGTACGCCGCCGCGCCGCACCTCGCGCCACTCGGCGACCTGCTGCCGCGCAGCCTCTTCGCCGATTTCACCCGGCAGGTGATCAACCGGGATTACCTGATGCAGACACTGCTGCCCGGCGTACCCGCGCCGGAAGGAATGCGCCGCTACGAGCGGTCGCAATGGTCCGCGTTCTTCCGGCAGGTCGGTGGCGTGACCAGGAGACTGCACGAGGTCCGCGGTCCCGGGTTCGGTTTCGTTGCCGGTCCGTGGTTCGAGACCTGGAGTGCCGCTCTCATCGACTATTTCCGTACGGCGGCCGGGGACATCGCGGACGCGGGACAGGACGCATACGACGTACACGAGCTCGCCGCCACCACCGAGAGGCTGCGCGGCGAGCTGGACGAGATCACCGAGCCGCGGCTCTTGCACGGCGACGGGTGGACGGCGAATTTCCTGGTCGATCCCGCCACGCCCGATCTCACCCTGACCGGGATCTGCGACTGGGACCGCGCGCGATGGGGCGACCCCATGGCGGACTGGGCGATTCAGCGGGCCCTGCTGCGGCCCGGGTCGGAGCGGGACACCTTCTGGGACGGTTACGGCCAACCACGCACTGTCGCGTCCGGAGTGCGGCAACTGATCTATCAGGCCCGCTTCCTCGTCGAGCTGCGGCTCGACTACATCCGGAACGCGATGGCGGATGAGATCGCGTCCAGTTACGACGACGTCGGCCACATCCTCGGTCGCCTCCGGTCCAGCTGATCGCGACAGACCGGCGAAAGAGTCCGGGCCCGCGACACTGTCGAGATGGACGTCGACATGTGGGTCTCCGCGCTCGGGCGGTACGCCGAGCGCCTGCGTGCGCGGGCCGACGCGGTTCACCGTGTCGTCTCGCCGCTCGGTGCCTGGCTGGTCATCGCTCCGTGCGCCCGCGTGGCCGGCGACGGGCCGGCGCGCGCGTGTGGATCCGGCCGGAACGGGAGACGGCGCGCATCAAACAGTGGCTGGGCACGCTCCCGACCGTGATCGACACCGGCGACATCCCACCCAGGAACGTCTCGATCGCTGGGCGTCCGAGGGCGCCTTAGGGCAGATCGAGCGGTTCCCGCTGGAGGTAGGGCCGACGGTGGTTGCCCTGCGGGCAGCGCACTGGCGACGAAGGTGTCCTGGCAGCTGCCGTTCGACCTGGTTGACGCCACCGAGCTCGGCCGATCGCCGTGGACCGGGGGACGGCTGCCCCTCTGGTGCCCGCCCGGTAGCCACGACTCTGAGGAGCCGCATTACCCCACAACGGGGCGGATGGTGGCTGCTGGGACTACCGCAGGACACCCCAATGTCCGGCGCAGCCCCGGCCAAGGGACAGCGCGTCATCGGCGGGGACGTTATCGACCCAATGCGTGCCATCGCGGACGCAGATGCATGCGGACGCTGCCCAACACCCCGTGCAGCGTCGCCGGATCCGAGCGCAGACCGAACGCCAGCTTTTCGATCGCCCGGCTGGCCGCCATCGCGGCGGCCACGACGGGCTCGACGGTCGCGTCGACCGCCGCGCGGGCGACGGCGTCGGCCTCACGGGTGCGATCCGGCGACGGGGACGACCAGGCCAGCTCGCAAAGATCCGCGCGCGAATCACCCGGCCCAGCGCCTTCCCAATCGAAGACGGCGACGATGCGGTCGCCACGCACGAGGAAGTTCCGGTGATGGAAGTCGTGATGTACGACGTCGTATCCGCGAAACAGTGCGACGTCGGTGGAGTCGACAACCGCCCGCGCCTCCTCATAGACCTCGCGGATATACGCGTCGCCGGACTCGCGCAGCGCCTGTGAGTCGGGCCCGTCAGGATCGCGTACGTCGCTCAGCGGATCGACCGGGGCGTGGGCGATGCGGACGGCACGGCCCTCGTGCATCTGCCACAGAACGATCAGCTGCCGCGCATGATCGGGCTCGAAGACATCGGGCACCAGGCCGTCGACGTACTCCTGGACCGTCACGACCTGCCCGCCGACCGCGGTGACGTCGAGATACCGCGGCACCGGGTATCCGTCGTCGCGCAGGCGCATTGCGAGCGCGACCGCTCCTTGCGCGCGCTCCAGCGTGTGCGACGGGTGCACGACCAGTGGTTTGATGACGACGCGAGCTCCGCCCGACGTGCGCCCGAGATACGCGCCCCAGAGCCCGCCGGCGAGTCGACGCTCAATCGACAGGTCGAGCGCAGCGGCGATGGCGCGTAATCGATCCTCGACCACGGCCGCGACTCTAGGTCTACGTCGGCGCGGGCCGCCAGCCGTTTAACCGCACGTCGAGACCTCCGTGGATCGGCCTACCAGGCCCGGACCACGCTCGTTCGAAAACCGCAGCCGATGGCAACTGGGGCGCGGGCGGAAACCAGCTGCGGACCATCCGGTGGTCGCCTTCGCTGCCGACTTGCCACGTGTGGTTGGCGTCAGCCGACTCGGGACGACCACAAGTGGCAAAGTCGGCGGCGCGGCGGGCGAGGTCTGCCGGAGCCGAGGCGGCCGATCTGCACTCTCCCGGGGCCGAGGAGATCAGGCGCCGCGGGTGAGGAAATCGCCGATGCTCTGCCGCAGCGATGGTGCGTCGAGCCCGTGCGCGCGGATGTGCTCAGACGGCGTCCCGTAATGCCTCAGCTCCACATTCCGGGTGCCGAGCGCGAGCAGCCGATGCGGTACGTCGATCAGCGCGGCGCTGACGGGCGCGGACGTCGTACCGGCGAGATAGGGCTCTACCAGTACGACGTTCGCGGCGCTCTGCGCCACCGCCGCGCGCAACCCGTGCGCGTCAAACGGCCGGATCGACACGGCGTAAAGGACCGTGACGTCGAGATCCTCCGTCGCCGCAAGGGTTTCGGTCAGCGTCGGGCCGACCGCGATCACCACCCCACCAGCGCCCCGCCGCACCACCTCGAAACCAGGACGACCGGACACGACGTGCTCACTGGGCCGCTCGTTCTGCTGACCGACCACCCGCACGTAATGTCGGCCCTCGCCCGGGACTACGCGGCGCAGCACCGCCTCGACCTCGTCGGCGTGCCCGGGCAGGTGGATCGACCATCCCGGCAACGTGCCCATCAGCGCGACGTCACCGGGTGACTGGTGGGTCCGCCCGCCGCTCGAGACGTCGAAGGCGCCGCCCGTCGACACGAGCACGCCGCCCACGTCCTGATGCCCGAAATCCAGCTTGACCTGCTCGAACGGCCGCTCGACGAGGAAGGAGGCGAAGGTGTGCACGATCGACCGCAGTCCCGAAAGCGCGAGCCCGGCACCGACGCTGACCAGCAGCTGCTCACGGATCCCGACGTTGATGACGCGCTCCGGCACGTCGCCGGCGACGTCGCCGAAATACTGACCCGAGATTTCCGCATAGACGATCGCGGTACGCGGATCGGTGCGGACCAGATCAGCGGCGGTCGCGGCGAAGGTCTCGCGTGAATCCCTGCGGATGATGGTGCTCACTTGTCCTCCACTCGGGCGACGACCGCGTGCGGCCGGCCATTCCTGGCGACGGCGAATGCCTCGGCGAGGGCGTCGTGGTCGCGGCCATTGACGCTCGTGACGTCCCAGCCTTCCGTCGCGAACCGGGCCGCGACCCGTCCCGGCACGGCGTAGGAGCTGGACCGGTTGTCGATGACGATGGTCGTGAGATTGTCCAGTCGCAGCGCGGCGGCCAGCTCCAGCGCCTCATGGTTGCTGCCCTCGTCGAGCTCGGCATCTCCGACGAGTACGACGACCCGGCTGTCGATGCGTTGCGCGCGCAGCCCGAGCGCCGTACCCACGGCCATCGGCAGGCCATGACCGAGCGAGCCCGACGCGATCTCGATCCCCGGCACGAGGTTACGGTCCGGGTGATAGCCGAGCGGCGAGTCGAAGGTGCCCCATTCGCTGAGCCAGTCGACCGGAATGAACCCGTTTGCGGCCAGCACGGCGTAGTAGGCGACCGGGCCGTGGCCCTTGGAGAGGTAGAAGCGGTCGCGGTCCGGATCGTCGATCCGGTCGGGCCCGACGTCGAGGATCCGGTCGTAAAGGACCCATAGGACGTCGAGTGTCGACGTCGACGCCGCGTCGTGCTTCTCGTCGCCGGTCATCAACGACATCAAGTGATTGAGGTCGTCGTACCCCTGAATCTGTTGCGTGGGAGTGCTCATGGAGCCAGCCTGCACTCTCAAGTTATCTTGAAGTCAAATTCGGCCCGAACGCGCTAGTGCGAGCCGTCGCCGGGAGGGTCCGGCAGCGACGGAGTACCGCCGACCAGGTGGTCCCAGCGGGCCAGCACACCGGCTGCCAGCGCCGGTCGAATGCGTCGGCCCGGCGACGGGCCCGCTCCCGCTTGCCCGCGTCTTACCCGTGCCGTGCCCACGCCGACGTCGGCCGACTCAGCCGCGTGATGCCCCGGGTGAGCGCAAAGGTGACGACATAGGAGACGAAACACAGCATTAGCGGCCACTTGCCCACGTCGATGACGTCGCGCTGCCACCAGCTACCCACGAAATCTGCCTATTTGCGCCGGCGCATATTCACGTTGCGGCGCGGCTCAGCATGCCGGCGAGGGCGTCGAGTGCACCCGGCACCAGCCGGTAGTAGGCCCACTTGCCGCGTTGCTCTCGCTCCAGGAGGCCGGTGTCGATCAGGACCTTCAGGTGGTGCGACACCGTCGGCTGCGAGAGTCCGACGGGCGCGGTCAGGTCGCACACGCACGCCTCGGCTCCCTCATGCGCCGCGATCAGCGACACCAGTCGCAGCCGCGTCGGCTCGGCCAGCGCCTTGAGCACGACCGCCAGCCGCTCGGCCGCCGCGGCATCCAGGACCTCACCGGTGAGCGGGCGGCAGCACGCCGCGAGGTCGGTGAGCAAGAGGGCGCGGTCGGGCCGCGTGGCAGTGTCGGTCACGGACCCAGCATGGCATACGCATTGACAACGATCGATGCATAAGGCAGCCTCGTTGCATAGACCAGTGTCGATGAGAGGAACGCGATGAGCGATCTCGAGCTTCGCGATCAGGTCCGGGCACGGTACGCCGCTGCTGCCGTGGCCGTCGCGGATGGTGGTGACACCGGCTGTTGTTCCGCCGGGTCGTGCGTGCCCGAGACCATTGATGTCGGCGAGAGCTTCGGCGCCGGCCTCTACGGCGCCCCTGAGCGCGCCGAGCTTCCCGCTGAGGCGCTGGCGGCCAGCCTCGGCTGCGGCAACCCGCTCGCGATCGCGGATCTACGGCCGGGTGAGCGCGTTCTCGACCTCGGCTCCGGCGGCGGCATCGACGTACTGCTGTCTGCCCGCCGGGTCGGCGCCGACGGGTTCGCCTATGGGGTCGACATGACGGACGAGATGCTTACGCTGGCGCGCGCCAATGCCACCAAGTCCGACGTCAACAACGTGGAATTCGTCAGGGGAACGATCGAGGACGTGCCGCTGCCCGACGAAGCGGTCGACGTGGTGATCTCCAACTGCGTGATCAACCTGTCGGTCGACAAGCCGGCGGTGATCGCCGAGATGTTCCGGCTGCTCGTCCCGGGCGGCCGGCTCGGCATCAGCGACGTCGTCGCCGAGGACGACCTCGCTCCCGCCGACCGGGCCGACCGTGGCAGCTACGTCGGCTGCATCGCCGGCGCCCTGTCCCGGCGGGAATACCTTGACGGGCTGGCCGCGGCCGGATTTGTGGCCGCATCCGTCACGTTCACGCACGAGGTCGCGCCGGGAATGCACGGCGCCGTCGTCCGCGCCCGCAAGCCCGCCGGCGCCGCGCGGGCCTGACCGGTCGGCCAGCGCGCCGGCGGTGGAGTCGACTGGGCCTCCGGCGCCACGGGACGAGCCACTCGCCGTCCCTCATCAGCTCCCGATCCTCGAGTTGGTTGACGGCGCCTGCAAGCGCAGCTCGTCATCGACCACTGCCGTGCCGCGTACGGCGGCACAGACACCGGCGCCGTACCGCCGGTAGGCTGGCGCCGTGCATTCAACGCAGGTCTCGCGTCGGATCCGCGCACCGCGGGCAGCCGTCTACCGGGCGCTCCTTGACCCGGCTGCGGTCGCGAAATGGCGCGTGCCGGAGGGCATGAGCAGTCAGGTGCATGAGTACGACGCCCGCGAGACTGGCCGCTTCCGAGTCTCGCTGACCTATGACTCCCCGAGCCGCACCGGCAAGTCGGCGCCACACACCGACACCTATCACGGGCATTTCACCCGGCTCGTTCCGGACGCGCGCGTGGTCGAAGTGCTCGAATTCGAGACCGACGATGACGCGCTTCGCGGGACGATGACCATGACGACCAGCCTTACCGACGCAGACGAGGGCACCGACATCGTGGTCGTACACGAAGGTATTCCCGACAGCGTGTCGCCCGCCGACAACGAGACGGGCACCCGGATGGCCCTGGCCAATTTGGCGAAGCTGCTCGAATCCGATAAATAGATCAATCGCCATTCCCTCCACGACGGTACGCACCGAGGATCTGGAGCTGGTGGTACGACGGCTGCTCGACCACGACTCCATCGCCGGCCGTGCGCTGACCCTTACCGGGACCTGGCCAGGCAACGACCAGTCCATCCTCCTCGCGCTGGCCCGCATCCGCTGAATTGCTTCCGTCGCGATGTCGAATCGCGGGCCGGCTGTTCGATGAAATCATGACCGCAGTTCATAACCGAAGGGGTAGTCCAATGGGCACGATCGTGGTTTCCGAGTTCGTCAGCTTGGACGGGGTCATGGAAGACCCGGGAGGTGCCGAGAGTTACCGGCACGGCGGCTGGTCGTTCACCTTCGACCGCAGCTCCGAGGGTGATCGGTTCAAGATGGACGAGCTGACGGCTGCCGAGGCCATGCTGCTCGGCCGCACCACCTACGAGGGTTTCGCCGCCGCGTGGCCGTCGATGGAGGACCCCGACGGCTTCGCCGGCAAGATGAACGCCATGCCGAAGTATGTGGTGTCCTCGACGCTGAGAAGCGCCGACTGGAACAACAGCACGATCCTCCCCGGCGATCCGCTCGAGGAGATCACCGCGCTGAAGGAGCGCGTCGGCGGCAACATCCTGGTCGGCGGGAGCGCGCGGCTCGTGCACCTGCTCGCCGAGCACGACCTGGTCGACGAATACCGGTTGATGGTCTTCCCGGTGCTGCTCGGCTCGGGCAAGCGGGTCTTCCCCGACTCGGACTCCGAGTCGACGACCCGGTTGCGGCTCGCCTCGAGCGAACGGGCCGGCGACGTGCAGATGCTCGTCCTGCACCGCGAGCGCTGAGACCAGGGCACAGGCCGTCGGTCCGGCGTGTTTCAAGGTCCTGCGAATTTCCGATTCCGTGCCCGCGCCTTCCTCGGCATCGGCAATGGGCCACATATCGACGAGGACGGGTACGTCGTCCGAGAGACGATGAAACGGCGCGAGGCTGCTGCTTCCCGGAAGAGCCGTCTTTAGGGTCGCCGCTATCCCTCCCGGCGCCGTACCAGCGAGATCACTCGCGAGCAGCCGCGGTGCGAGCAAGCCGTGCCTCTCGGCGCCCTGCAGCGCCGCCGCGCCGGTCGCGATGAGCTGCTCGCCGATCCAGCCCGGCACGACCTCTCGCAGAACGACGTCGTCGACGTCGGTGCCATGACCTATTCGCGACCGCCAGGAAGGGATCTTCTCTCCTCGCATGGGCACTCACGCTGCGAGGGCTGGCACGAGCACCTCCTCGCACCACTGGCGAAAGCTGGTGGGGGTGGTGGATTGCGGAGTGCGCGGATCGGCGTTGTAGATCCCTTGGTCGACCGCGGCCGCCATGTCGATCAGGCCCTGGGCCCAAGCCTCGCTCATGCCATGCTGCATGAAAGTGGCCTTGTAGGCCTCGCCAGGGACCCGCTGGAAGCGAACTGGTCGCTCCAGCACGTCGGACATGATCTGCGCCATGTCGTTGTGGGACAGATCCTCCGGGCCCAGGATGGCCACGCTGTCCTGTCCGCTCCAGGAATCATCGAGCAGCAGCTCGGCAGCGACGGCCGCAATGTCGCGGGTGGCGCAGGTCGGGACCTTGCGATCCCCGGAGACCGGCGAGAAGAACATTCCCTGGCTCTTGATCGGCTCGACCTGCCGGAGCATGTTCTCCATAAACCCCGGCAGGCACAGCGAGCGGTAGCTCACGCCCGTGCTCTCGATCAGGTCGTCCATAGCGAATACCGCTGATATCTGCCCGGCGTTCTTGGCTATCCCACGGCCCAGGCTCGAGACACCGATCACGCGCTTGACGCCCTGACCGTTGATCGCCTCGCACGCGGGCCGGGTGAAGTCCAGGATGTGGCCCTGAATGCTCCTGGCGTGGGGGTTCGGCGGCACCAGCCAAAGGACGCCGTCGGCGCCAGCGAACGCCTCGGTCACGACATCGAGGTCGCCCATCGACCCCTGTACAACCTCAACGCGCTCGCGCACCCGCGCGGGAAGTCGGGAGGCATCGCGGGCGATGACGCGAATCGGCTCGTCGCTGTCGAGAACCTTCTCGAGGACCTGGTGACCGATACTGCCTGTGGGTGTCGTGACAACGATCATGTGCCCTCCTGGGTCAGCAGCAGAAGTAAACTCTACCGTACCGTTTACATTGCCACGAAGGGCGGTCGCATGGCAAGGCGCGGTGACGAACTGCGGGAACACATCCTGGCAACCGCGAAGGACGTCTTCCTCGAGAGGGGATTCGAGCGTGCCTCGATGGATGTACTGGCCGCGCGGGCTGCGACATCGAAGCGAACCCTTTACGCGCACTTCGAGAGCAAGGACAAGCTCTTTCTCGCCGTCGTACATTTCGTGCGCGAGCTGTATCTCGACCGGCTCAAGACGCCCGACGACTACAGCGAGGACACCGTAGAAGCGGTCGTCCTCTTCTGCGGTCGCTTCCTGCAGTTGCTCCGGTGGCGGCCCGCGCTGCGGACGTGCCGACTGGGCATCACCGAGGCCGACAGGCTCCCGGAGGCATCGGCCCAGTACTACGAAGCGATCTTCACCACGTCCCACGAGCGTCTGGCGGCATTCCTCAGCGAGAGGTGCCAGCTTTCACCCTCAACCAGCACCGGCATCGCCCACGAGCTTCTCGGCCGCACGGTGTACCCGCAATTCGTCCGCGCCCTCTTCGGCGTCGACGAACCCCTGAACGAGTGGCCCGACGAAGCATCAATCGCCGACGACCTCGATCTTGCGCCGATCCGCAGGGCCGTCGCCGCGCTCCTGCCGGCCGCGGAGGTCGGCAAAACCTGGTCGACCCGGCCCCCAACGTCGCACTGAGGGCCGCCGGCGATAATCTGCGCGCGGCCATCCTCGTCGGGGTGCTGGTCAGCGTCTCGGCCGCGCGATCGACCGGACCACTCGCGCTCTGGTCGGAGCCGGTGTCGCGTTCATGGGTACGGCGAGTGGTGTCTCCGGGCCGCCGATGGCCCTGCTCTACCAACACCCCGAAGGGCCACGCGCCCGCTTGTGCAGGCCGCCTCCGTGGCTCATGAGCACAAGCAGAGCGGCGGGAGCGGCGGACACCGGCGATCAGAGGACGCCGGGAACCTCCCCGAGAGTGAAGCTGCGGTCCACGACGCCGTCCAACGGCGTCTCCGCGATGAAGTTCAAATGCATGGTGATGCCTTTCGAGAGTGCCTGAGTGAGGTGCTCCCGGCGACACCTACAGCTGTCGCGCGATCGTGAACGCGCGGGGGAGCTCCCACGGGGTTGCAGTGTTCACGGCGCTCACCTCCTCGATCAGGTCACTACCCGCCTGACGTTACCGGCGCTATGTCCCCCTCACAAAAGACTTCTGCTCCCGCCCGAGGCACTGTTGCACGCGGTAAGGCGAAGAGGAAGCTTGTTATCCGAGGGCGATTGCCAGCCACCGTGGGCAGCGGACCGCCGGTCGTCGTCTGGTCAACCGTTGCATCACCTGGTGCGACGAGAAGCCGAAGGGTGCAATGAGCATGAGCTACCGGTCGGAGCTTTCCTCCGGCGAAGAGCAGGTGGATCCCACCACCTGGGCCGGCGCAGTCCCGGTGGCGCACGGCATCGCCCCGCGGGTCCGGATCGGAAGCAGTCGATGGTTCAACCTGCTGTGGCTGCTACCCATCGGATTCGTGCTCCTCATTGTCGGGGTCGCGTCGGCCAAGGGTCTGCGCAACGTCGGATCGGTTGAGCACTTCATTGTTCGGCACCCGGGCGTGGTCGACTCCGGCGCCGGGCCACAGACGGCTGCGCTGCCGATCTGGATCGGGGTGCAGCACTTCTTCAATTTGTTCCTGCTGATCTTCATCATCCGGTCGGGCATTCAGATCCTCAGTGACCATCCGCGGCTTTACTGGACCAGGCACAGCACCCCGGGCAGGGACTGGTTCCGCGTCCAGAAGCCTGTTCCAGAGGATCCGTTGTGGACGGCGAAGCAGGATTCGATCAGCCTGCCCGGTCAGGTCGGACTGCCCGGGATCCGGCATTCGATCGGCCTGGCCCGCTGGTGGCACCTGGGCATCGACACCCTCTGGCTGGTCAACGGCATCATCTTCTACGTCCTGCTCTTCACCACCGGCGAGTGGCGGCGGGTGATACCCACGAGCTGGTCAGTGTTCCCGAACGCGGTGTCGGTGGGCATCCAGTACCTGTCATTGAGCTGGCCTGCCG
>JBBSHJ010000029.1:0-33476 GCA_038253135.1 Mycobacteriales bacterium
AGGCCCGCGTGCAGCGCGATCCACCCGGCGTGCCGGCCCATCACCTCGACGATCAGGGCCCGGTGGTGCGACTCGGCTGTCGTGTGCAGCCGGTCGATCGCCTCCATGGCGATGTTGACGGCGGTGTCGAAGCCGAAGGTGTAGTCGGTCGCGCCGAGGTCGTTGTCGATGGTCTTGGGTACGCCGACGACCGGCATTCCCGCGTCGGTGAGCTTCTTGGCCACCCCGAGGGTGTCCTCGCCGCCGATCGCGATCAGCGCGTCGATCCCGTGCTTGGCGAGGGTCTTCCGGATCGCATCCTCGCCGGTCGTGCCGGCCCCAGCTCCGGCTTCGCCTTCGTGTCGCTCGTCGATCTTGTAGGGGTTGGTGCGCGAGGTGCCCAGAATGGTGCCCCCGCGGGGCAGGATGCCGCGGACCGCGGCGACATCCAGCGTCGTCGTGACGTCCTCGACCAGGCCCCGCCAACCGTCGACGAACCCGACGAAATCGTGCCCGTAGGAACCGATGCCCTTGCGGACCACGGCCCGGATCACCGCATTCAGGCCCGGGCAGTCGCCGCCGCCGGTGAGCACGCCGATGCGCATCAATGGTCTCCTTCGAGGGTGGGCTTGCAAACGCCTGCCCACCCTAGTGGGAGAGGGCGCGGCCCGCCGTACCGGTCGAGCAGCCCGGGCGGCCGGATCGGCGGACCCACCGCTCAGACCGCGCTGCGCTCGGTCTCCTCCGGTACGCCGGCCCCCGAGCGTGGCTTGGGCTTGGGGCGGCGGGGTTCGCGCACACCCGCCAGTCCGTCGTCCGGCCGGCGGCGGGGAATCGCCCAGCCGGTCCGGCGGGCGCCCCGGAGCAGACGGCGTACCCGCCCGCCGATCACAGTGCCGCACCGATCATCGTGTTGCCTCCCGAATGCGAGCTCCGTCGCGGCCCGCTCGGCACCAGTGTTGCACCGGCTACGCGATGCGACCACGGCCGGTCCGGCGCACCGGAGGAATCAGGACCCGATGAGGCGCCAGCGGGCGAGGTTGTGCCGGGCGTCGGCCAGGGCATCGTGCAGGCCGCTCCCCTGGGCCGGGACATCCGGACGGCCGGCGTCCTCCCAGCGCTGCTTCAACTCGTGCGTGAACCGCGGTATCTCCCGCGGCAGCGCCGGCATCGCGCCCCACAGCTGCGCCAGCGCCACGTGATCATAGGCGGCGACCCACGCCCACAGCTCGATCGGTCCGGAGCCGGAGAGCAGGAACGCATACAGCCGCTCGCGGATCTGCTGGCGCGACATCCAGGCGGTGTCGGCCGGCGGCGGCAACTGGCCGAGCACGTGCTCGAGCACCCACGGGATCGCCCGCGCGGCGTCGAACTCGGACGAGACGGCGTAGAACTCGCGGCCGTCCTCGCCCACCACGCCGATCGACACGAGATCGATCGTCGTGCCGTCCTCGATGAACTCGCAGTCGTAGAAGAACCGCACGAAGCCGGTGCGCCCTCAGCTGGCGCGGCGGCGCGGCGAGCGGTCGGCAAGATCGGGGTCGGTCTGCAGCGCGACCGCCTCAGCGGCGGCCCGCGCGGCGCGCGGACCGCGCCGTCCCATGCGGTCCATCTCCCGCTTGACGTTGGCCGCGTAGACGTCGACGTACTCCTGCCCGGACAGGTGCATCAGCTCGTACATCAGCTGGTCGGTCAGTGCGCGCTCCACGAAGCGGTCACCGGCCATGCCGTCGTACCGGGAGAAATCCAGCGGCCGGCCCAGCCGCACGCCGGGACGTGGCCGCAACTTCGGGAGGACCTTGCCGATCGGCTGGATCTTGTCCGTGTTGACCATCGCGGCCGGGATCACGGGCACCCGCGCGGCCAGCGCCAACCGCGCCACACCGGTCTTGCCGCGGTAGAGCCGCCCGTCGGGGGAGCGGGTTCCCTCGGGATAGAACCCGACCAGGCCGCCATCGCGCAGCACCGTCTCGAGCTCGGCCAGGGCGGAGAGCGCCGCCGCTCCCCCGCCGCGGTCGATCGGCACCTGCCGGACCCCGGTGAGGAACAGCCGCTTGGCCAGACCCTTGACGCCCGGCTGGGTGAAATACTCCTTCTTCGCCGGGAACGCGAGCTGCCGCGACACCAGCAACGGCAGGAACAGCGAGTCGCACACGGCGAGATGGTTGCTGGCGATGATCGCGCCGCCCCCGGCGGGAATGTTCTCGGCACCCTCGATCCAGGGTCGCCACAGCGGCTTGGCCACCGGACCGACGGCCAGCTGCTTGAGAACCCAATAGAGCACTCGGCGTACCTTTCGATCGAGCGTCCGTCGAGACTTTCGGCCGGGATTTCTCGCAGCCTACGGCCCCCGGGCGCAGCGCACAAACACCGCGGTTCCGCCTCGCTCTCTATCGATACGATTGCACCTGGGTGGCGGTTGGCCGAACGGGTCGTTACGGCCCGATGATCCGTGCGACCATGCGAGAAGGAGCAACGGGAAAAGGGAGGGCGACGGTGTTTGACACACCTGCGCTCGGGTCGGGTGCGTTGATGCCCGGCGCCCAGCCGTTCCGGCACGACGGCGGTCCCGTCGGTGTCGTCTGCTGCCATGGATTCACCGGTACGCCGGCCAGCATGCTCCCGGTTGCCGAGGGTTTCGCGGCCGCGGGCTATTCGGTCGAGCTGCCCCGGCTGCCCGGACACGGGACCCGGTGGCAGGACCTCAACGCGACCCGGTGGACCGACTGGTACGCCGAGCTGCGCCGGGCCGTGGCCGGCATGCTCGCCCGGTGCGAACGCGTCTACCTCGCCGGCCTGTCGATGGGAGGCGCGCTGTGCCTGCGCGCCGCGGCCGATCGTCCCGACGACGTCGCCGGACTCGTCCTGATCAACCCGGTCGTCCTGCTGCGCCAGCGGGCCTCGGTCCTGCTGCCGATCGTCTCGCGCGTCGTACCGTCCCTGTCCGCGGTGACCGGCGACATCAAGAAGCCCGGCGTCACGGAGACCGGTTACGCGGTAACGCCACTGCGCGCGGCCGCGTCCCTCCGGGCGCTGCTGCGCGTCGTCCGCGCCGACCTGCCCGCGGTTACCGCACCCACCCTGCTCTTCCGCAGCGCCGTCGATCACGTCCTCTCCGACGTCAGCGCCCACGCGGTCCTCGATGAGATCGCAAGCACAGATCTCACCGACAGGGTCTTGACCGAGAGCTATCACGTCGCAACCCTCGACTACGACGGCCCGCGGATCGTTGCCGAGGCCGTGCACTGGGTTCGGGAGCACGAGCGACGATCGACCGACCCCGGCGTGACAGCGGCCGAGCCCGAGTTCGCATCGACAGGAGGTGCCCCGTGAGCCTCGATTTCCCGTCAGCCGCACCCGAGCGCCTCTGCGCCCCTGCTCGACAATCACCCTGGCGCCACGACCGCACCCGGCGGTGCCCGATGAACCTCGACCCGAAACGCCGCGGTCGGCACGACAATCACCCTGGCGCCCCGACCGCACCCGGCGGTGCCCGATGAACCTCGACCCGAAACGCCGCGGTCGGCGCGACAATCACCCTGGCGCCCCGACCGCACCCGGCGGTGCCCGATGAACCTCGACCCGAAACGCCGCGGTCGGCGCGACAATGGACTCGACGCCACGACCTTCGCGCCGCTCGCCGACGTCGATCCGCGCGTCGGCGAGCACCTTCTGGACGTGCTCTGGGCCGCCGGCGTACCCGCCTATCTCGAGCCCGCGGCCGACATGCATCCGACCCGCGCGGTCACCGTCCCGAGCCCGCCCACCGACCGGCTATGGGTCGACTCCAGCCGTCGGGCCGAGGCGTGGTCGGTGATCCGAGCCGATACCCCGTCGGCCACCTCCTGGCCCAACGACGACCCCGACTCCGATCGCGCGGACGACAACGGCCCCCGCTCCTCCGGCGCCGCCCGCGACTGCGAGCACGACCGCACCGATCTTCGGGCGGACGAGCAATCGGCGTGGGACGCCCTGGTCGCCGATTTCGACCGCACGGCCGACGCCGGTACGCCGCACGCCTGGCCGGACGCCGAGGACCTGGCGGCACCGCCGCGCCGCGCCGGCGACGCCGACCGCAGCACGCACCCGGGAGCATCGTCCGCGGGCACCGCCGAGCCGCGCCGCGCCCTCCCACAGCGATTCGAGCCGATGAGCGGGCCACGCGACTGGAGCCCGACGGCCGGCGACGGCCTATTCGACGAGGACGACGATCATTTCCGGCCGCCGACACCGCCACCGTTGCCGCGGCTCTCGATGGAAGCGGCCGGAGCCCTGCTGCTCATCCTGGCCGGCATCTTCCTGCTCGTCGCACCGGGCGTGATCGGGATGTCAGGGAACACCCCGTTCGGGCTCGGCGTGCTCGGAATCGTCGCCGGTGCGGGACTTCTCATCTGGCGGCTCCGGTCAGACCGGTCGGACGACCCTGATGAGGGCGCCCGGGTCTGAGCAATACCTCGCCCCCGCGGTGGCTATGGCCGCGCAGCGCCGTCCTCGAGGTAGGCCGTCGTGCCGGCACGCAACGCGCGGAACGTCGCGATCACCCGCGGCCGGCCGGTCTCGCGGGTCAGCGCCACCACCTCAGCCTCGGTGACCAACCGCCACTCGGCCAGCTCGAAATCGTCCAGCACGACGCCGGCAAAGATCGCCTCATCGTGCTCTCCCCCGTCGAAAACCAGCTGCATATTGTCCGGGACCGGTACGGCGCCCCTGCGGTAGGCGACCGAGAGCAACCGGCCGACGGGCAGGCGGAGGCCGACCTCCTCCTCGGTCTCGCGGCCGGCCGCGACGCTCGGCGGCTCGTCGGCTTCGACCATCCCGCCGGGCAGCTGCCAGCCCTCCCGGTAGGTCGGGCGGACGATGAGGACCCGCCCGTCCCGGTGCCGGATCAGCAGCCCGGCCGCGGTCAGGATCTTCGCCAGCCCGGCAAAGAATTCCGGCAGCTCGTCAGGGGTCGGATGACGCCGTACCTCATCGCTCACGACCACCAACCCTAGCCAGCGGGACGCTCGGCACCGGAGTGCCGCGACGGCGACGGCTGTCCATCCCATACGCTGCCCGGATCCGGTCAGCGCGGCACCGGCGCCGCGACCATGCCCATCCCGGGAGGAGCCTGCGGGTGAACGAGTCCAGTACGGCCACCGAGGCGGTCGAGATCACCGGACACCTGATGGATTCCGGCGTGCTCGCAAAGGTGCTCGACGACGTGCTCGAGTACGGCGGCGACTACGTCATCTCGCGGATCACGCTCGGCCGCGAGCACGACGACGAGTCGACGGCCAGGATCGAGATCAGCGCCGCGGACGTCAGCACGCTGCACCGGATCCTGATGCGGGTCCAGACCCACGGCGTCAACCAGGTCGACCCGGGTCGAGCCACCACCCGGCCGGCACCGGCCGATGGGGTCTTCCCGGACGATTTCTACTCGACGACCAACCTCGAGACGCTGGTCCGGGTCGGCGATGACTGGGTCCGGGTCGAGCAGCCGGAAATGGATTGCGGGCTCCTGGTGGCCGACGGCCGGGCGCGCACGGTGCCGGTGTCCGACGTGCGCGCGGGCGACACCATCGTGTGCGGCGCGGGCGGCGTACGCGTGATCCCGCCCGGCGTGCCGGTCGAGCAGGACGCGGACAGCTTCGAGTTCATGGCCTCGGCCGTGTCGAGCGAGAAGCCACAGGCGCTGCAAGTGCACCTGATCGCCGAGCGGATGCGGGCCGTCCGGGCCGCCGGCCAGCGCATCCTGTGGGTGGGCGGTCCGGCGATCGTGCACACCGGAGCCGCCCCGGCCATGGTGGCGCTCATCGAGGCGGGCTTCGTCGACGTGCTCTTCGCCGGCAACGCGCTCGCCACGCACGACATCGAATCGGCCCTCTTCGGCACGTCGCTGGGCGTCGATCTCTCCCGCGGACGCGGCGTACCGCACGGGCACGAGCATCACATTCGGGCCATCAACTCGGTCCGCCGCTGCGGGTCGATTTCAGCCGCCGTCGAGCAGGACGTGCTGACCAGTGGCATCATGCACGCCCTGGTACGCAGGGAAAAGCGCTTCGTGCTGGTCGGGTCCGTACGCGACGACGGACCGCTGCCGGACGTCTACACCGATGTGATCGACGGGCAGCGGGCCATGCGCGCCGAGCTGCATGACGTGGGCTTCGCCATCATGGTCGCGACCATGCTGCACTCCATCGCGACCGGGAACATCCTGCCCGCCTCGATCCCGCTGGTGTGCGTCGACATCAACCCCGCGACGGTCGTGAAGCTGGCCGACCGTGGCAGCGCGCAGGCCAGCGGCATCGTCACCGACGTCGGGCTCTTCTTCGAGCAGCTCGCCCACGATCTGGTCCGCGGCTACGGCCGCCGGGACTGATCAGCCGGGCAGCGATTCCTTGACGTGGCCGGCAACGCCGCGGACGCCGCCGGCGGCGTCGTGCGCGCGATCCGAGGCCGTCGAGGCGGCGCCCTGCGCGCGGCCGCCCACGTGGCCGACGGCGCGGCGGGCCCGGTAGCCCAGCGACGGCTTGCCGGCGGTGTCGGCCGCCGCGATCAGCAGGCCGCCCAGCATGGACAGGTTCTTGAAGAAGTGGACCTTCTGCTGGGCCCTGACGGCGGGGTCGCTCTCCTGCCAGAAGGCGTGCGCGGCCACGGTCGTGGGCACGGTCGAACCGGCCAGGGCCAGCGCGGCCAGGCGCGGGAATTTGCCGATGGCCAGCAGGGCACCCGCACCGGTCTTGACCGCACCGTCGATGCGCACCAGGGTCACGGTGTCTTTCGGAGCCTGCTCGGGCAGTGCGTCGGAGATGCGCTGGACGACCGGCTCGACCAGCGGAGCCTTGTCCTTGGCCGTGCGGAGGGTGTCGATCCCGCCGACGATGTACATGGATGCGAGCATCGGGCGGGCGACCCGGCGAAGAAGTGCCATGGGAGCGATCTCCGATCAGTCGTCAAGGGCTCATTCCGCCAGCGGCCGATCTCCGGCCGTCGACCCGGCCGTGTGTTGCCGCGTCGGGCCCGGCGGCGCGGCTGCCGGCAGCTCGATCTCGGCGTACACGGGCCGATGGTCCGACCCTACCCGTACGTCGGGCGAGTCCAGAACCCGAACAACGCCGATGCCGCACCGCCGGTCGACGAAGACGCCGTCGATGCGGCGTACCGGCTGATCGGCCGGAAAGGTGAGGTCGTCGGTGTGCGCCTCGGCCAGCCGGTCGGCGATCAGCCGCCACGTGGCGCTGCTCGGCACGTCGTTGACGTCGCCGGCGAGGATGAGCGGCACATCGGCGCCCCCGCCGGCGGCCGGGAGACGGTCGAAGAGCTCCCGGACATGCCGCTGGCGATCGGCCGCCGCCAGGTCGAGGTGGGTGCCGGCGAGGGCAAATCGCGAGCCGGCTAGCGAGCACACCGCAACCGCTGCGCCGCGCCGGTGCATACCCCACCGGTGCGACAGGCGCAGGTCCGCCGTCGACTCGACCTCGATCGCGATGTCGCACAGGAGGAGGTTGCCCGCCCCCGGGCGCCCGCCGCCGAGCACCACCAACCCGGCCTTGCGGGCCAGCGCGGCCGATCGGGTGCGCCATCGCAGGAACCGCGGCGCCTCCTGCACGCACACCACGTGCGGGCGCACCGAGGCCATGACCCGGGCCACCGCGTTCGCGTCACCGCGCAGTGACCGCACGTTGTAGGACAGCATCCGCAGCACGGTCATGGCCGCGATCTCCTCTCCCCCGCCTCCCACCTCGCGCTCTTGGCGGATTGACGTCGTATGCGACGCACAGCCGCCAAACTCGTGTGGGAGCAGATCAGGTTGCGGTCGGGAACCCCAGATGCATCGCCCGCTCGGCATCCGGCTCGGGCCACCGGGCGGTGACGGCCTTGGTCCGCGTGTAGAAGTGCACGGCGTGCTTACCGTGCACATGCGTGTCGCCGAAGAGGGACTGCTTCCACCCGCCGAAGCTGAAATAGGCCATCGGGGTCGGGATCGGCACGTTGATGCCGACCATCCCGACCTCGACCTCGTCGGTGAAGCGGCGTGCCGCCAGACCGTCATTGGTGAAGATCGCGACGCCGTTGCCGTACCGGTTGGCGTTGACCAGGCTGAGCGCGTCGTCGTACGACGCCGCCCGCACGACCGAGAGCAGCGGGCCGAAGACCTCGTCGGTGTAGATGCTCATCCGCGGCGTGACGTGATCGAAGAGCACCGGGCCGAGGAAGAACCCGTCGCCGTCGACGGAAACCTTGCGGCCGTCGACGACCAGCGTCGCGCCCTCGCTCTCGCCCGCGGCAACGTAGCCGCTCACCTTGTCGCGGTGCTCCCTGGTGATCAGCGGGCCCATCTGCGCGCCGTCGGCGTTGCCCGGCGCGGTCCGCAGCTCCCGGGTGCGCTCGGCGATCGCCTCGACCAGGCCGTCCGCGATATCGCCGACCGCGACGACCACCGAGACGGCCATGCAGCGCTCCCCGGCCGAGCCGTAACCGGCCGACACGGCGGCATCGGCCGCCACGCCCAGGTCGGCATCGGGCAGCACGACCATGTGGTTCTTGGCGCCGCCGAGCGCCTGCACCCGCTTGCCGGCCGCCGTACCGCGCTCGTAGACGTAGCGGGCGATCGGCGTCGATCCGACGAACGAGACGGCCGCGATCCCGGGGTGGTCGAGGATCGCGTCGACGGTCTCCTTGTCACCGTGCACGACGTTGAAGACGCCGTCAGGAAGGCCGGCCCGTTGCCACAGCTTCGCGACGAGCATCGAGGCGGTCGGATCCTTCTCCGAGGGCTTGAGGATGAAGGCGTTGCCGGCCGCGATCGCGATCGGGTGCATCCACATCGGCACCATGATCGGGAAGTTGAACGGGGTGATCCCCGCTACGACCCCGAGCGGCTGCCGGAGCGAGTAGGCGTCGACCGCGGTCGAGACGTCGGCGGAGAATTCTCCTTGCAGCACGGACGGGATGCCGCAGGCGAACTCGACGACCTCGAGACCGCGCTGGACCTCGCCGTGCGCATCGTCGAGCGTCTTGCCGTGCTGGGCCGTGATGGCGGCGGCGAGCGCGTCGCGGTTGCGGTCGACGAGCTCGCGCAACGCGAAGAGCACCTTGACCCGCCGCGACAACGACGTCCGGCGCCACGCCGTGGCCGCCGTCGTGGCGGCCGCCACGGCCCGATCGACGTCGGCCGCGCCGGCGAAATCGACGTCCGCGGTCTGCTGCCCGGTCGCCGGATCGTAGACGGCGCCCGCTCGCGCGGGCTTGCCTTCACTCTCGGCGCCGTTGATCCAGTGCCGGATCTGCTCGGTCATGTCGACTCCTCCGCGTCGTGCGTCTGATCGGCCGCAATGGTGCTCAGATAAGGACGCTGCGCCTTCTTGGCCGCGTCGTAATCCGCCCGCGCCGTCCGGGTGCTCTCGAGCCGGGAGACCGCCGCGACGGACACGTCCCACCAGGCCTGCGAGTCCGGGCTGGCGTCGCTGCGCAGCTCGGTGTCGACGTGGATCACGGTGGTCTTGGTCGCGGCTCTGGCGGCTTGCAGGGCCTGCGTCAGTGCGGCGGCGGTGGCGACGCGGATGACGTCGGCGCCGAGGCTGGCGGCATTGGCGGCGAGGTCCACCGGGAGCACGTCGCCGTCGAGGTCACCACCCACGCCACGGAAGCGGTACGACGTACCGAATCGTTGGGCGCCGACGGATTCCGAGAGCGAGCCGATCGACGCGTAGCCGTGGTTCTGCACGATGACCACGATCAGCTTCAGCTGCTCCTGCACCGCGGTGACCAGCTCGTGCGCCAGCATCAGGTAGGAGCCGTCGCCGACCAGCACGAAGACCTCGCGCTCGGGAGCGCCGAGCTTGACCCCCAGGCCGCCGGCGATCTCGTAGCCCATGCACGAGTAGCCGTATTCGACGTGATACTCGTGCGGGTCGCGGGCCCGCCAGAGTTTGTGCAGATCGCCGGGCATGCTGCCGGCCGCGTTGACCACGACGTCGCCAGGGGCGGCGGCCGCATTGACCGCGCCGATCACCTGCGTCTGCACCAGATGACCCGGCTCGGGCCGGTCGGCGCCGCCGGCGTAGGCGCGGTCGACGAGGTCCTGCCAGCGGTGCGCTGCGGTCCGGACCTCCTCGCGATAGTCCGGCCTCGAGGTGTAACCATCGACCGCGCCGAGCAGCGCGGGCAAGGCGGCCCGCGCATCGGCCCGCACGGCCAGGCCGGAGTGCTTGTGCGCGTCAAAGGCGGCGATGTTGATGTTGATGAAGCGCACGTCCGGGTCGGCGAAGACGGTGTGTGACGCGGTGGGGAAATCGCCCCAGCGCGTGCCGATGCCGATGACGACGTCCGCGCGGGCCGCGATCGCGTTGGCCGCCGCGGTGCCGGTGGCGCCGAGGGCGCCGAGCGAGGACGGGTGGTCGAAGGGCAGCGCGCCCTTGCCGGCTTGGGTCTCCGCGACCGGGATGCCGGTGGCGTCGACGAATTCGCGCAGGGCGCCCATCGCGTCGCTGTAGAGCACCCCCCCGCCGGCGACGATCATCGGACGTCGCGCCGCCCGGAGCAGTGCCGCGGCATTGGCCAGCGACTCGGCATCCGGCGGCGGCCGGCGGATCGGCCAGACCCGGTCGGCGAGGAAGTCGGCGGGTACGTCTAGTGCCTCCGTCTGCACGTCCTGCGGCAGGGCGAGCGTCACGGCGCCGGTCTCCGCCGGATCGGTCAGCACCCGCATCGCCTGCAGCGCGGACGGGATCAGCATCTCCTTGCGCCAGAGCCGGTCGAAGTATTTCGAGACCGGCCGCAGCGTCTCGTTGACCGACGCGTCACCGGCCCAGGGCACCTCCAGCTGCTGCAGCACGGGGTCGGCCGGCCGGGTCGCGAAGACGTCGCCGGGCAACAGCAACACCGGCAGCCGGTTGATCGTCGCCAGCGCCGCGCCGGTCACCAGATTGGTCGCGCCGGGCCCGATGGACGTCGTACACGCCAGCGTCGAGAGGCGGGAATTGATCCGCGCGAAGCCGACCGCGGTGTGCACCATGCCCTGCTCGTTGCGGGCCTGCCGAAAGGGCATTGCGTCCGGATACTGCAGCAGCGCCTCGCCCAGCCCAGCCACGTTGCCGTGCCCGAAGATGCCGGAGCAGCCGGCGATCAGCCGATGGCGCTGGCCGTCGCGCTCGGTCCATTGCCGGCTAAGGAACACGACAAGAGCCTGCGCCACCGTCAGCTGGGGCATCACGACACCTCCGATCCGAATGGCACGCGAGGATCGGTGGGCACACCGTCCCACGAGTCGCGCACCCAATGGTGATCCGGGTCGTCGCAGAAGGACATCGACCGCTCCGCTCCCGGCCCGGCGAGCACATTCAGGTAATACAGGTCATATCCGGGCGCGGCCATCGACGGCCCGTGATAACCGAAGGGCACGAGCACGACGTCGCCGGAGCGCACCTGCTCCAGGACGTCTATCCGCTTGCCGGCTAACGTCCCGTAGACCCGCTGATAGCCGAGGCCGTGCTCACCGGCGACCTCGAAGTAATAGATCTCCTCCAGCACCGCTTCTCCGTCGCGGGCCTCGTCGTGCTTGTGTGGTGGGTACGACGACCAGTTGCCACCCGGGGTGAGCACCTCGACCGCGCAGATCGCGTCGGTCTCGAACGCGTCGGGTGCGCAGAAGTTGTTGACCTGCCGGGTCGCCTGGCCGGCGCCCCGGATCTCGACCGAGACGCCGTCCACCGGCCCGTACCGGAATTTAAGCCTCCGCTCGCATCTCGCGGTGGGCAACGCGATCCGCGCCGGGCCGTCGGCCGCGGTGACGATCGCCGCCGAGTCCCTCGGCACGTAGGCGAAATCGCTGGGCCCGCTGAAGACGCCACGGCGTCCCGCGAGCCGGTACGTCGCACCGTCGCAGGCGACCGCCGCGCCACCCGCAAGCGGCAGGACCAGCATCTCCTCGGGGCCGGTCGACACCTCCGCGGACGCCCCGGCGGCCAGCTCAAGGATGCGCAGCCCGGAGTAGGTCCAGCCGGCCCGCTCGGGCGTGATGACCGTGGTGTAGCCGCCGCGTGCGGTCGAGCCGGCGGGCAGGTAGCAGTCGTTCTGCATCATGGCGCGACCTCCTCGGTCGCTGCGCGCCTCGTCGCAAGCTCCTCGGATGCTCGCTCCCTCGTCAGTCGACGCGACCTCATTGCGCGCGGGCTCATGGTGCGACCAGCTCCACGGCAGTGTCGACTGCGCCCGCGGTGTCTCCGTCGGGCGGGTAGAGCAGGTTGCGGCCGAGGATCAGGCCGCGCACGGTCGGCAGCGCCAGCGCGCGTTTCCACCCGCTCAGCAGGCGTTCACGATCCGAGCCCGTCTCGCCGCCCAGGACGAGCGCGGGCAGCGTCGAGGCCGCCATCACCCGTTCCATCTCCTCGACGACCGGCACCTTGAGCCAGGTGTAGGCCGATGTGGTGCCCAGCGCGGATGCCACCGAGATGGCTTTGATCATGGCTTTCGGAGACAGGTCGTTGCGGGTGCAGCCGCCCTCCCGGTAGCACCAGAACGGCTCGACCATCGCCATGAGCCGCCGGTCGGCCAGAGCCGACACCGCCCCGGCACAGGACTCGAGCGCGCGCGGGGTCGCCGGGTCGGACGGGTCGATCCGCAGCAGCATCTTGCCGCCGTCAAAGCCCATTTGCCTCAGCGTCTCCGGTGCGCAACCGGTGAAGCGGTCATCGATCTCGAACGCGGCACCGGCGATGCCCGCGCGGTTCATCGATCCCAGGACGAGCTTGCGGTCGAGCGCGCCGAGCAGCAGCAGGTCCTCGAGCACGTCCGGACCCGCGAGTACGCCGTGCACGCGCGGGTTGGCAAGGGCGAGTCGCAGCCGGTCGATCAGGTCGACGCGGTCCGCCATCGCCATCGCCAGCTCGCCGCTGCCGAGCGCGGCCCGGGCCGGATGGTCAGCGGCGACGATCAGGAGATGGTCGTCCGCCAGATCCGCCGGCACCCGCCGCGCCGCCGCCGCGGCGATCGCCTCCGGATGCCGCGCCCGGGTCTCGACGATGTCGGGGAGCCAGCTCATGTCCAACCTCCCCAACCGCGGCGCGCACCAGTCGCCGCACACCCGCGCCGACTTGCCAGTCTTGGCGGCCTCCACCGGCTGCGGACCAGCCAAATGTGGCAACTCGGCGGCGGCACCGAAGACGACGGCGGTAGTCGAGCCGGTCTCATGGCGCGACCACCTTGCCGGTCGCCACGACGGCCGCGACCTCGTCGTCGGACGGCATCGCCGCCGAGCACAGCAGCCGGCCGGCCACGATCGCCCCGGCGGCATTGGCCCAGTGCAGCGTCTGCTCGAGCGGCCATCCGGCCAGCAACCCGTGACACAGCGCGCCGCCGAAGGCGTCCCCGGCCCCGAGCCCGTTGACGACCTCGACCGGGGTGGGAGGTACGAGCACGGACTCGGTGCGGGTGCGGCCGAGCACGCCTGCGGGGCCCTGCTTGACGATCGCCACCTCGGCTCCGAGGTCGAGCAGCGCATCGGCGGCCCTGTCGGGATCGGCGGTGCCGACGGCGATCTCGACCTCCTCCCGGTTGCCGACGGCCACCGTGGCATGCGCGAGGGCCGCGCGCTGCCAGCGGGTCGCCTCCTGCGGGGCGGACCAGAACATCGGGCGGTAATCGAGGTCGTGCACGGTGATGCCGCGGCGGGCGCGGGCCGACAGCGCGGCGAGGGTGGTGGTGCGACTGGGGTCCTGGCACAGGCCGGTGCCGGTTGTCCAGAGGATCCCGGCGGCGCGGATGGCATCGAGGTCGAGGTCGGCGTCGGTCAGCTGCAGGTCCGGAGCGGTCGGGAACCGGTAGAACCAGATCGGGAAGTCGTCCGGCGGGAAGATCTCGCAGAAGGTCACCGGCGTCGGGATCCGTGCCGCCGTACCGACGAATCGGTTGTCGACGCCGTACCTCGCGATCTCCGCCCGCACGTAGTCGCCGAACGGGTCCGCGCCGGTGCGGGTGACGACGGCGACGCGGTGCCCGTATCTCGCCACGGCCACCGCGACGTTGGTGGCGCTGCCGCCGAGCGCCTTCGCGAAGCTCGTCACCTCGGGCAGGCCGACACCGACCTGCTCCGGATACAGGTCCACGCCGGTGCGGCCCATGGTGATGACGTCGTACGCCGGCTCCGGCGGTGCGCTCCGCTCAGGCATCGGCGAGGGTCCTCAGGTAGTCGACGCCGGCGTGCACGTCGATCTGCGGTCCGGCATCCGCTGCCGGTTCCTCGGTCAGGATCGCGTCCTGCTCCATCACCCACCAGCCGTCGTAGCCGGCGGCGCTCAGCGATCCGACGACTCCGGGCAGGTCGACATCCCCGGCGCCGAGCGGTCGGTAGAGGCCGGAGCCGACCGCCGCGGTGTAGCCGAGCTCGCCGGTGCCCACCCGTGCGGCCGTTGCGGCATCGACGTCCTTCAGGTGCACGTGCGCGATCCGGCCGGCCGCCTGGCCGGCCAGGGCCGCCGGGTCGCCGCCACCGATCAGGTAGTGGCCCGTGTCCAGGCACAGGTCGATGCCGGACGATCCCAGCACGCGATCGACGTCGTCGGGTCGTTCGATCACGGTGCCGATGTGGGGGTGCAGCGTCGCGGTGATGCCACGATCGGCCGCCCGTGCGCTGAGGTCGTCGAGGTTGCGCGCCAGGCACCGCCACTCGTCCTGGGAGAGTGCCACACCCGCGTCGTACCCGTCCGTGCCGGAAACCGCTGCGATCACCAGCGTCGCCGCCGACGCCGCGACGAAAGCCGCCAGCTCGGCGTCGATCGCGTCCCCGACCGGCCCGCGGTGCAGCACGAGCGGGATGAAACCGCCGGCGGCCGC
Organism: Mycobacteriales bacterium; assembly: GCA_038253135.1. GTDB lineage: Bacteria > Actinomycetota > Actinomycetes > Mycobacteriales > QHCD01 > JBBSHJ01. The sequence goes on from JBBSHJ010000029.1 coordinate 14,797, forward strand.
AAGACCGTGCCGCTCCAGGACCTCCGCGCGCTCGGCCGGTGCCTCCGGCAGGAACCCGGCAGGCCCGAACTCGGTGGCGGCCAGGCCGACCTGCACCATCTCGGTCAGCACCCGGTGCGCCGTCATCTGATAGCCCCACCCCGGGACCTCGCACACCCCCCAGGAGATCGGTGCACCCGCGATGTTCACTCGATCTCCTCAGTCTTTACTCGCGGCTTCATTGCGCGACCTCCTCAGTCACTCCGCGCCTCGCTCGCCAAGCACGGCGCGGCGCTCGCTCGGATGCTCGCTCCCTCGTCAATCGACGCGACCTCACTTCACGACCTCGGCGAGCTCGACCGGCCGGCGTTCGGACCGCGACCGCTCGGCCGCCTCCGCCACGTAGAACGCCAGCAGCGCGTCGTCCACCGTGCACGGCGACGGGCCGCCGGAGGCGATCCGCGCGACGAAGGCGGCCAGCTCCGCGGCGTACGCGTCGGCAAAGCGATCGCCGAAGCCGGTGTACGCCGTACGGTCCGGAGCAAGCGCGTCGGGACCCACCAGCCGCAGCGGCGTTGCCCGGCCGAGTCCGGCGGCGACGCTTCCTGTCTGCCCGAGCGCCTCGCACCGCACGTCGTAACCGGCGGCATTGTGCCGAGTCGCCGCGACGTGCGCGAGGGTCCCGTCGGCGAGCGTCAACAGGCAGGCGGCCGTCGCGACGTCGCCGTACTCGGCGAAGAACGGCTCGGCCCGGTTGGCTCCGGTCGCGTAGACCTCGGCGATCTCGACGCCGGTCAGCCAGCGGATGGCGTCGAAGTCGTGCACGCAGCAATCCCGGAAGATCCCGCCCGACGTCCTGATGTAGGCGGCCGGCGGCGGCGCCGGATCGAGCGTCTGGGAGCGCACGGTGTGCAGCCGGCCGAGCTCTCCGGAAGCGACGGCCTCGCGCACCGCGACGTGGCCGGCATCAAAGCGACGCTGAAAACCCATCTGCACAAGGATTCCAGCCGCTTCGATCGCATCGCGGATATTGACGGTGCCGGCGATGTCGGCGGCGACCGGCTTCTCACAGAAAGCCGGCGTCTTGGTGGCGACGGCCGCCAGCAGCAGCTCGGTGTGGGCCGCGGTGGAGGCGGCGATCACCAGCCCCTCGACCGCGCCGCGCTCGAGGAGGTCGCCGACCGCCGCGGCACGGACGTGCGGAGCGCCGACGCTGGCGACCAGATCGGCCGCACGCTTGGGTTCCACGTCGGCCACCAGCACCTCGTCGACACCGTCGATCCGCGCCAGCGTGTGCGCGTGACTGACGCCGATCCGCCCAGCACCGATCACACCGATCCGCATGCGACTCCCAGCTCCGTCATGATGCCGCTCGCCAACTTTGTCCTGACATTCTGACAATATAGGGGCCACCGCAGGACCGAGAAGCGACCGCCCGGGGAGGAGACGCCGTGCCGCGCGAGAGCGCCGACATCACCGTGACGATCGACCGCGCCAGCCCGGTGCCGCTGTACTTCCAGGTCGCCGAGTGCCTCACCGGTGCCATCACCGACGGCACCCTCGCGCCGGGCGCCAAGCTCGCCAACGAGCTCGATCTGGCCGACCGCTTCGGCGTGTCACGGCCCACCATGCGCAAGGCCATCGAGCAGCTCGTCGATCAGGGCCTGCTGGTGCGCCGCCGCGGCGTCGGTACCCAGGTGGTGCACACGCAGGTACGCCGCTCGATCGAGCTGACCAGCCTGCACGACGATCTCGCGGTCGCCGGTCAGCGACCTCGGACCGACGTGCTCGGGCACGCGGTCGAACCCGCGCTGGACGACGTCGCGCGCGCGCTCGGCATACGGCCGGGCACCCCCGTCGTTTCCCTGCAGCGGCTGCGGTTCGCCCGCGATGAGCCGCTCGCGCTGATGCACAACTTCCTGCCCGTCGACCTGTGCGACATCGACGCCGCTCGGCTCACCGACCACGGGCTCTACGCCCTTCTGCGGGGGGCGGGGATCACCCTTTCCGTGGCCCATCAGACCATCGGCGCGCGGCAGGCCAGCGCGGCCGAGGCCAAGCTGCTCGCCGAGCGGCGCAATGCGCCGCTGCTGACCATGGTGCGCACGACGTACGACGACCGCGGCCGGGCCGTCGAATTCGCCAGCCACCTCTACCGCGCGTCCCTCTATCAGTTCGACCTGACCCTCCGCCAGCGCTGACCGCTGCGGACGCCAACCACCCGGGAAGGCAGGACGTCAACCGGGGGCCGAGTGCCGGCCCTCAGGCCTGGTCCGGCGTGGCGCCGAGCGGTACCAGGGCCGGTCGCTTGCAGGTGGACCGGACCGGCATTTCCGAGCCGGTCTCGCCGGCCGCCAACAAGGACTCCATGATGTCGAGCACGTGGCCGGCGATCTCCCCAGATGCCCGATGGGGCTGCTCCGTGGCAATGGCCCGGGCCAGATCGGAAAGCCCGTAACCGCGGCCCGCGTCGGCATAGCCCGCGGAGACGTCGAGCGTCGTCCATTCCCGGGTCGCGCCCGAATAGAGCTCGACGTCGCCGGCAAAACCGTTGGGATCGGGCACGGACAGCGTTGCTTTGGTGCCATAGACCTCGATCCGCGGGAGCCTGGCCTGCCACACGTCGAAGCTCATCATGATGGTCGTCAGTGCGCCGGAGACGTGCTCGAGTACGCCGGCGACGTGCGTGTCGACCTTGGTCGGGAAGCGCTGCCCGGCCTTGGGGCCGCTGCCGATCGTCCTGGTGGCCCGCGGCCGGGACGAGAGGCCCACGACCCGGCGTACCGGCCCGAGCAGGTGCACCAGCGCCGTCAGGTAGTACGGCCCCATGTCGAGCAGCGGGCCGCCGCCGGGCTGGTAGTAGAACTCGGGGTCGGGGTGCCAGGCCTCGTGCCCGGGCGTCGTCATGAACGCCGCCGCCGCGACCGGCGTCCCGATCCATCCGTCGTCGACCGCCTTGCGCGCGGTCTGCGTGCCGACGCCGAGGACGGTGTCGGGTGCGCAGCCGACGCGGACCCCGGCACGGCCGGCCGCCGTCAGGACCGGTACGGCGTCACAAGCCCTGCCGGTCAAGGGTTTCTCGCCGTAGACGTGCTTGCCGGCCTCGATTGCCGCGAGGGCGACCTCGGCGTGCGCGGCGGGACTGGTCAGGTTGAGTACGACGTCGACGTCGTCGCGTGCAAGGAGGCCGGTCAGGTCGGTGACGGCGATGCCGGGCACCTTGGCCGCCACGGCCTGCGCCCGCGCGGGGTCGAGGTCCGCGACCGCGGTGAGCCGCAGATTGGGCAGCCGGGTGAAGCTCTCCAGGTAGGCCCCGCTGATCGAGCCGGCCCCGACCAAGCCGATCCGGGCGGCCTCGTGCTGCTCGCTCATCCGCGGCCGCCACCGTCGGGCCGGCGCGATGCCCACACCAGGCCACGCTCGATGATCGTGCGGACCTCAGGAATGTCGAGATCGACCAGGCCGTGGCCCATCGTGGCGACGAAGATCCTCCCCGCCGCCCAGCGCCGGGTCCACACCGCGGGGACCGTGACCTCCTCGACCTCAGGACCCGGCCGGCCGAGATCGGCATAACCGGCGGCGAATGTCGTGGTGGCGAGTACGTCGTTCGCGGCGTCGGTGCCGACCCAATACTGCTCGCTGTGCAACGGGATCCGGTCGATGCCCTTGACGATCTCGTGGTCTGAGGTGACCACGATCTCGTGGTCGACCTGCCCGCCGGGATGCGCCATGAACTGCCCGCCGGTCAGCCAGAAATACTCCGTCGTCGCGCGGAAGGCGTCGACGATTCCGCCGTGCCAGCCGGCGAATCCGGTGCCGGACCGCACGGCGGCGCTCAGAGCCCTGAACTGATCGCCGGTGATCTCGCCCATCGTCCAGCACTGCACGATCAGGTCGGCCGCCGCCATCGTGTCGGTGACGAGATAGACGTCCAGCGTGTCGTGCACCGACACGTCGTACCCGTTGGACTCGAGGAACGGCAGGAACGAGTCGGTTGCCTCGACGGGCACATGCCCGTCCCATCCGCCGCGTACGACGACCGCGTTGCGTTGCGCTGGCATGTCGCTCAACCTATCGCGGCCTCCCCGAGCCCGGCGGTGCCCGCGGCGGCTCACTGACCGGTGTCGGCACGCGATCCCGCGCGGCCGCGTCGGCACCACCTGGAACGGCCCGCCCGGACGCTCCGTCTCACGGAGGCCGGTCGTCATCGGCGGCACGTTCAAGGAGTGGGCGGAACCATGGGTGGTGCGGTGCGCGGCACGCTGGGCGCCCTCGCGTGCGCCGCCGTCCTCGCCGGTTGCACGCGGCATGCCGGCGGCTCGGGTACGCCGGTCAGCAGCGCCGGGCCGGTGACGGGCACGACGTCGACATCGCCGAGCTGCGGCGGCCCGACCTACGCGGATCCGTGGATCGCCTTCCAGTCCCCGCTTGCCGACGGCGACACGCTGACGGTCGGCGGCCGCGGTTGGATCGATCGGCGCTCCGCCGACGCCATCGCGATATCGGGTACGCCGGGCGCCGTCTCGCTGGCCGAGCGGAGCGCCGACACGGAGATCCGCTGCGGAAAGGTGCTCGCGACGGCCTACTGGGTCGAGGTGACCGCGCGCACGCCCGGCCGGGTGAGGCTCACCGTCGCCGGCGGGCCGATCCTGCGGCTGCGGGTCGTCGCCGGCTGACGCGACCGGAGCGGGCGTTCAGATCCTGCGGCGGGCCAGGTCGGCGGCGCCGACCAGCCCGGCCGACGGGCCGAACCTGGCCTGCTCGATGCGGGCCAGCGGCCGGAAACCGCGCCCGGTGAGGCTGCGGGCGAAGGCCTCCCGCGCCGGAGCGAGCAACAGATCGCCGGCGTCGGACACGCCGCCGCCGATGACGAAGGCCGACGGATCGAGAACGGCGGCGAGGGAGGCGATGCCTTCGCCCAGGTGACGGCCCATCGCGGTGAAGATCTCGACCGCGGCGTGATCGCCCTCCTGGGCGGCGATGCGGACCTCCTGCCCGGTCAGCTTCGAGATGTCGCCGTCGACGAGCTCGAGCAGCCGGTGGGCCGCGACCGGCGAGATTTCGGCCAGCTCGATGGCGTCGCGCGCGAGCGCCGTGCCGCTGGCATACATCTCCCAGCAGCCGCGGTTGCCGCAGGCGCACCGCCGGCCGCCGGGCACCATGCACATATGGCCCCACTCGCCGGCGACGCCGTACGCGCCGCGGTAGAGCGTCCCCGCGACCACGAGTCCCCCGCCGATCCCGGTACCCAGCGTGATGCAGACGACGACCGGCTCGTCGCGGACCGCACCGAAGCGGTACTCCGCCCAGGCGGCGGCGTTCGCATCGTTCTCGACGGTCACTGGCAGACCGATCCGGTCCGACAGCGCGTCCCGGAGCGGTTCGTTGCGCCAGGCCAGGTGCGGTGAGAAGAGCACCGTCGCGCGGTCCGACGCGATCCAGCCGGCGGCGCCGATGCCGACGGCGAGGACGTCGTACGACGCCCGCAGCTCCTGCACGGCCTCCGCGATCGCCGTCTCGGTCTCGCGCACGTCCTTGGTCGGCGTCGAACGGCGTACCTCGTGCACGATCGCGCCCGAGGTGTCGACCACGCCGGCGGCGACCTTGGTGCCGCCGATGTCGACCCCGATGGCGTAGGTGGCCCGCGTTTTGGTCGGTTGGGTCCCCCTCGGCACACTCACCGCTCCACCCGCGCCCGCAGCTCCGAGAGCGCCGTGTCCATGACGACCTGCTCGGCCTTGCGGCGCAGGATTCCGGGCAGCGCGATCGCCAGCTCGACCGCCAGCGCATAGGTCACGGCGGTGCCCGAAGCGCACGGCGCGAGCCGGTAGGAGCCCCGCTGCGCCGCCATCGTCGCGGACCGCTCGGCCAGCTGCCAGCTCACTGCCAGCCCGTCGTCCGCCCAGTCGTAGGCGAGCTCGTAGGTGTCCTTGATGATCGCCGCGTCAATCCGGAACCGCACCAGATCGGCCCGACCGTCCGGACGCGCCGACAGGATCTCGGTCTCCTTGATCGATCTCGCCCAGTCGGGGTACGCCGCGAAATCGGCGATGACGGCCATCACCTCGGAGGGCTCGGCGGCCACCTCGATGGACCGTGTCGAGGACGCTTGTGTCATGAGCGAGCACGCTACCGGTGCGGGTGCGCGGATCGTGGCGCCGATCCGTGGCAGGCTTGTCGTCGCGGGATGCACCGCACCGTGCCACCCGACCAGCACCGCACCGACAGGAGCCCTGGACGTTGAGCAGCACCCTGCGGGAGTTCACCGCGCCGACGAGCGTGACCGTTGACGATGCGGCCAACCTGTCCGACGAGGTCGTCGCCAAGGCCGCGCGGACGCCGGACCGGGTGTGTTTCCGGCGGCGGGTCGCGGGAGCGTGGCAACCGGTCACGGCGGCCGCGTTCGCGGCCGAGGTCACCGGCATCGCAAAGGGTCTGCTCGCGTCCGGTTACGCCCCGGGCGACCGCATCGCCCTGATGTCGGCGACCCGCTACGAGTGGACGCTCGTCGAGTACGCCGCGTGGGCGGCCGGTCTGATCGTGGTGCCGGTCTACGAGACCTCGAGCGACGCGCAGCTGGCCTGGATCGTCGGCGATTCCGGCGCGGCCGCGCTGGTCGCAGAGACCGTCGATATGGGCAAGCGGGCGGACGCGCTGCGGCCGGAATTGGCTGCGCTGAAGGACATCTGGACCCTCGACGAGGGCGCGATCGACACTCTGGTGCGGGCCGGCGAGGCGCTCCCCGACGCCGAGCTCGACCGGCGACGCACCGCCGTACACGCCGACGAGATCGCCACGATCATCTACACGAGCGGTACGACGGGCCGGCCGAAGGGTTGCGTGCTGACCCACCGCAACTTGCTCTTCGAGGTCGCCGCCGCCCTTCAGCTCGAGGCCGAGGTCCTCTCCGACGGAGCGTCGACGCTGCTGTTCCTTCCCCTCGCGCACGTGCTCGGGCTCGTCATCCAGTGCGCCGTCTTCACCGGCGGCGGCGTGCTCGGGCATCTCGCCGACCGGACGGAGCTGGTCGATGACCTGCGGGCGTTCGAACCGACCTTCATCTGCACGGCCCCCCGGCTGCTGGAGAAGGTGCTGTCGGTCTCGCGACAGCGCGCCCACACGTCGGGCGCGGCCAAGGCCACGATCTTCGACGTCGCCGAGCGGACCGCGGTGGCCTACAGCCGGGCGCTGGACGCCGGTACGCCGTCCCGCCGGCTGGCCGCCTCGCGTGCGCTCTTCGACCGGCTCGTCTTCGGCAAGCTCCGGGCGGCGATCGGCGGCCGGTGCCGCTACGTCATCTGTGGCAGCGCGCCGCTGGCCGATCACGTCGCGCACTTCTTCCGCGGCCTCGGTGTCGTCGTGCTCGAGGGCTACGGCCTGACCGAGTGCACCGCGGCCGCCAGCATCAACGCGCCCGACGCGGTGCACTTCGGGACGGTGGGGCGACCGGTGCCGGGTGTGAGCGCCCGGATCGAGGACGACGGCGAGCTGTCGCTGCGCGGTGGGATCGTCTTCTCCCGCTACTGGCATGACGACGCGGCCACCGCCGAGACGCTGGTGGACGGATGGCTGCGCACGGGTGATCTGGCCGAGCTCACCGACGACGGCTTTATCCGGATCGTCGGGCGCAAGAAGGAGCTCATCGTCACCGCCGGCGGCAAGAACGTCGCACCGTCGGTGCTGGAAGATCGCATCACCCCGCACCCGCTGATCAGCCAGTGCCTGGTCGTCGGGGACCGCCGGCCGTTCGTCGCCGGGCTGATCACGCTCGATCCGGACGCCGTCGCCGGCTGGCTGTCCGAGAAGAAGCGCCCGGCGGCCGCCGTCGACGAGCTGGTCGACGACCGTGAGGTGCTCGCCGAGGTGCAGGCGGCGGTCGACGAGGCGAACGCATCGGTCTCGCGCGCGGAGTCGGTGCGCAAGTTCGCCATCCTCGCCCACGAGTTCACCGAGGCCGCCGACGAAGTGACGCCGAGCCTCAAGCTCAAGCGCAGGGTTGTGCTGGAGCGGTATGCCGACGAGATCGACGCGCTCTACGACTGAGCGCCGTTGTCGTTCCCGCGGAGCAGGGAGATCAGCCGGTGGGCGATCAGATCCCATTGCCATTCGCGTTCGACCCAGTCGCGGCCGGCCTTGCCCATCGCCTTGGCGCTTTCAGGGTCGCCGAGCAGCCGCGCCACCCGGTCGGTGATCTGCTGCAGCGAGCGGCCGTCGACCACGTGCCCGGTGATCCCGTCGCGGACGGCGTCGGGCGCACCGCCGCTGGCACCGGCGACGACCGCGAGCCCGGTAGCCGAGGCCTCGAGGTAGACGATCCCGAGGCCCTCGATCTCGAGGCCGGCGTGGCGCGTCCGGCAGGGCATCGCGAAGACGTCCGCGGCCGCGTAGTACGACGGCAGCTTCTCGACCGGCACGCCGCCGGTGAAGATGACGTCTGAGGCCACCCCTGTGGTGGCGGCGAGCCGCTGCAGCCGTGGCATGTCACCACCACCGCCGACGATGAGCAGAGCCGCACCCGGCACCCGCCGCTGCACCTCGGGCAGCCCGCGAATCAGCATGTCCTGACCCTTGCGGCGGACCAGGCGGGACACGCACACGATCGTGGGCCGGTGCTCGAGGCCGAGCTCGGCGCGCACGGTCGATCCCTCCGCGCCCGGCACGAAGAAGGCGGGGTCGACGCCCGGGTGCAGTTGCTGCATCGCCGTCGATCCGGTCGCGAGCTCGAGGCGCTGGCGGGTGTAGGCGCCGAGGTAGGTGATGACGTCCACGTGCCGTGCGATCCGGCGCAGCAGCTGCCGGGTGGCCGGCAGCGTTGCCCAGGCCGCCTCCTGTCCGTGCGTGGTGGCGACGATGCGGCGTACGCCGGCCCGCCGCAGCACGGGCGCGAGCAGGCCGAGGGGAGCGGCCGACCCGAACCACACGGTGTCGGAGCGCTCGCGCCGGACGACGTCGGTCAGCCGCTCGGCGAGAGCGCGGGTCGGCCACAACAACCGCGCCTCGTCCCGCGCGACCGGGAACTCCTGGGTCGCGTCGAAATTCGCGGCGTCGGCCCAGTCCGGCGCGTAGACGGAGAAGGTGCCGGCAGGGAGCCGGCGGGCAAGCTCATGCACCATCGTCTGGATTCCGCCCTGACGGGGCGGGAAGTCATTGGTGACGACGAGCGTCCGCACAGGCTGGGCTCCCACGGCGTACCGAATCGGTCGAGGCACGGATCAGGGCAGATCGCTCCCGGCCGACCGGCCGCACGGCGTCAACGGCAACGGGCGACCCGGAGTCATGACTCCAGGCCGCCCGATGACGGTACCGCGGACGAGCGGGTCAGGATCAGCCGGGCCTCGTCACGCCGGTGATCGGCGCGTGGTCGAGGGCGCCGTACTTGACCGGCTCGCCCTCGGTGGAGGCGTGGATGATCTCGCCGTTGCCAGCGTAGATCGCGACGTGATGGATCGGGCTGTAGTAGAACACCAGATCGCCGGGCTGGACGTCGTTGACGGAGACCTGCGTGCCGTAGTTGATCTGATCGGCGCTGGAGTGCGGCAGCGAGACGCCGGCCGCGGCCCACGCGTACATGGTCAATCCCGAGCAGTCGAAGGCATCCGGACCGTCGGCGCCCCACACATAAGGCTTTCCGAGCTGCGCCTTGGCCGTCTCCAGAGCGATTGCCGCCTTGCTGGACCCGCCACCGGACGAGCCCGAGCCCGATCCAGAATTGTCGTTCGAGGTCGTGTCCGACTTGCTGGGCGCGGTCGACTCGGTCGTCTCGGTCGTCTGCGTCGGCGGTGTCGACTCGGTCGTCTGCGTCGGCGGTGTCGACTCGGTCGTCTGCGTCGGCGGTGTCGACTCGGTCGTCTGCGTCGTCTGCGTCGGCTGGGTCGGCGGTGTCGACTCGGTTGGCTGGGTCGGCGGTGTCGAGTCACTCGTCTGCGCGGGCGAGGTCGACGGTGTCGGATCCGTCGTCTGCGCCGGCGAGGTCGAGGGTGTCGGATCCGTCGTCTGCGTCGTCTGCGTCGACTGGGTCGACGGCGTGGGCGTTGCGCTCGCCGCGGCTTGGCGGGCCCTCTGCTCGGCCGCGATCCGGGCCGCCTCGGCCGCGATCCGGGCCGCCCTTTCGCGGGCGGCCCTCGCGCGGGCGATCCGCTCGGCCCTTTCCTTGACCGCCAGGGTGGCCCGTTCTTGCTTGAGAACGCCGATGTGGCTGATGATCCACGACTTCTTGCTCGCCAACCCGGCGGTGATCGTCTTCTGGCCGGCCAGTGCCTGCCGGGCGGCGGTCGCTGCCGATTGTGCGGCCTGCTCGGCACCCTGGTAGTTGGCCAGGACGGCCTTCTCCTGCGTCGCGATGACTCCAAGCGTGGACAGGCGGTCGACGAACTCGCCCGGCGAACCGGTGCTGACGAGGGACGAGAAGGATGCGATGTCGCCACCGGTGTAATTGGCTACCGCGATCTGGCGGACCTGCCCCTTCAGAGCGGTGATCTTCGCCCTCGCCGTCGTCAGTTTGACGGTCGCCTGCCGCTGCTCCGTCTTGCGCCGGCCCAACCGCACGTTTGCGGCGTTCCACGACTCGGTGACGATCTCGAGGTTGGTCTGCAGCTCGGCGATCTGCGTGCGCGCTTGTGCCGCAGTTGTCGGTTTCGGCTGCTGCGCGGTCAGATCCGGCAGCCACGTGGCTTGGTGCGCGGCACCCTCGGGAGCCGCACTGGCCGCGACGGGCGCGAGAACCGCAATCGTCACAATGCCGGCCAACAAACCGTAACGGGGGGCCCTGAGATGCGGCCGAGAACGGCCGCGCTTGGCAATCGCCACTACGGCGGGACTCCTCTTCCTCGTAACCCGCCTACCGAGTTAGCTGTCGGGTTCGGGCGGGGAAGAAATCGCCCTACGGTCGCCGGCGCACGCCCGGCAAATCCGATTCACCCCAGAGACCTGGGTCCCCGGCTCGAGAAATTCTCGACTCGGCGGTGGCTGACCGGTGCGGCCGTGAATCGGCGACAGACTTCCGGGAGCCGGCGATCACACTAGCGTGACCGGTGCGCGATGCATCAACCCCTCCCGAATTCCTTGTGGAGAGTCCGGATCCGGGTCGAAACGGTGCGCCGTCCATCGCAGTTTCCGGTACGGCGTATGGCCCTGTCCAACCGGTCAGGGGCGATCAAAAGCCCGCCCCCGCCGGCCATTCGACGATTCGCGGCCCCGGGCAGTCACGGTGAATCGACCGGCCGCACCAGCCGCAACGGTGGCACGAGACCGTCACCCGCAAGCACCGCGAGCGCCGCCCGCTCGTCGTCGGTGAGCCCGACGACCGCGGCGTGACCGGCGTCGGCAGCGGACCCCGATCGGCCCGCGTCGCCGGGGCCTGCCGTCTCCCCACTGCGCTCTGTGCCCGCCACGCGCTCTGGCATCGGCGGGCTCGAGAGCAGGACCGCGACCACGCAGTCCGAGCACGCGATGTCCCGCATCGCGCAGGTCTCACATTCGATCAGCATCGACGATCTCCTTAGCTGCCTAACGGATCTGCACTGCCGGCCTATCGAGCACTGCGTGTACCGAGCACTGCCGGTACCAAGCACTGCCGGTGCCCTTCTCGAGGTCGATCTCTCACCGTCTGGTCAAAGTAGACACACCCACCGACACTGACGACGAAAGCTGACGCTGTGCCGGCCGGGAGCGGATCGCCGGCGAATCGGCCGGGCGATCCAGACCCTGCAGCGGCGACGGTAGGACCGCCCACCGACATCGGCCCGCCTGCGTGGCTCAGCCGCGGCCGAGACGGTCGAGCAGGACCTGCGACGGCACCGCGTAGAACCCGGCACGGCGGGCGGAATCGGCGACCTCGCGATCGGACGACACGACGGCGACCGCACGCCCGGACGGCTCGGCGCCGACCAGCCGGCGGATGACCTCATCGGCGATCTGCCCCGGGTCGCTGAAGATCAGCCGCACGCCGCGCGGCGCCGGCGCGGCCACGGCCGGGGCGACCGATCCGTCGAAGACACAGGTGGTCTCCGCTCCGTTCTGGACCGCGAGGGTGCCGAGGCCGCGCAGCAACCGCTCGCGTTGCGCGGCGAGCGAGAGCGCGGCGTACCCCGTCTTCGTGACGTTGTAGCCATCGACGATGAGATGAGCCCGGGGCAACGCCAGCACACGGTCGAGCGAGCCCGGATCGGCCAGGTGCGTGCCCCGGCGCCCGTCCCCGGGTCGCCCCGCCGCCACGAGGTCGGCGGGCGTCTGGGTACCGGCCGGCAGCGCCAGCTCGTCCCGCAAACCTGCCGCCGCGCCTGCGAGCGTGTCGAGCAGCAGCCGCAGCCGCGTCGCGTCGCTCTCGTACGACGCCCGCTTGCTCCTTCGCGCCGTGCTGGCCTGCTGCCTCTGCTCCCCCAGCTGCGCCCGGAGCCGCCGCTCGAGCGCGGCCGCCTCGGCGCGCACGGCGGCGACCTCCTGGAGCGCCGCCGAGGCACGGTCGCGCTCGTGGACCAACTCGCCTTTCGCCGTGGCCAGCTCGCGTTGGACCCGCCGGGCCGCGCCGGCGAGCTGCCGGACCTGCTTGCGCAGGTCGTCGGCGGCGGCGCGCGCCTCCTCCAGCTCGGCGGCCGCGATCGCGGCGTGCTCGCGCCCGCGCGCGCGGGCAACCTCCAGATCGCGCTCCAGGCGGGCGACCGTGCCGGTGTCGTCCGGGACCGGCTCGTCGATGTCGTCGCTCGCCGCCGCGATCTCCGCCTCCCAGCCGTTCTCACGCCGCAGGTAGGCGATCGCCGCGCGGTCGGCCGCGGTGGATTCGGGCTGACCCTCGGCGATTCCGGCCGCGACGTTGGCCCGGAAGTCCGGGTCGTCGTCCAGCGCGGTGAGCATCGCGGCCGCGCCGAACCGTTGCCGCTTGGCCGGGGTGAACCGGGCGATCCGCCGCAACGGCATGGGCACGTCCTTGAGGTCCAGAACGCCCAGCACCGCCGAGGTCAGAGCCACGATCCGCGCGAGGACCGGGTCGGGTAGCCGACCCGACACATCGCGCGCAGGCGTTCGCTCCGTCACGGCCTCAGCGTAGTGAGTCCGGGTAACCGATTCCCCGCGAGCAGCCGGCCGAAAACATCCCACCGGAGGCCGACGCGGCACCCGCCGTGCGGCGCGGCAAAAGGCCATTGTCGGTCCCTCGGCTTAACGTGCGGACCATGGCGGTCACGGCGTACCCGGGCAGATTCGCGGGGACGCGTGGCCCGGCGTCAGGCTTTGTCCAGCTCTCCTTCGACGAGCTGGGCGAGCCGTTGCGGGAAACCATCTTCGTCGTCGTCGATCTGGAGACGACCGGCGGGTCGGCCGCCCAATGCGAGATCACCGAGATCGGAGCGGTCAAGATCCGCGGCGGTGAGGTGCTCGGCGAGTTCGCGACGCTCGTCGATCCAGGTTGCGCGATCCCGCCGTATATCTCGATTCTCACCGGTATCACCGATGCGATGGTGGTCGCTGCGCCGCATATCGACGCGGTGCTCCCGGGATTCTTGGAGTTTGCGCACGGGTCGGTGCTGGTGGCACACAACGCGCCGTTCGATCTCGGCTTTCTCAAGGCCGCGTGCCGCAGGACCGAGACCCGCTGGCCGGATTTTCGGTCGGTAGACACCGCCGTGCTCGCCCGTCGGGTGCTCAGCCGCGACGAGGTCGCCAACTGCAAGCTCGGCACCCTCGCGGCCGCACTCGGTGCCACGACAACTCCCAATCACCGCGCGCTCGACGACGCGCGGGCGACGGTCGATGTGCTGCACGCGTTGATCGAGCGGCTCGGCGGGCTGGGCGTGCATTCGCTCGACGAGCTGGTCACCTTCACCCGGCTCGTGAGCCCCGCCCAGCGGCGCAAGCGATATCTGGCCGAGCCGCTGCCGCATTCGCCCGGCGTCTACATCTTTCGCGACCAGAAGGGCCGCCCGCTCTACGTCGGCAAGAGCCGCGACATCCGGCGCCGGGTGCGCAGTTACTTCGTCTCCAGCGAGCCACGCTCGCGGATGGCCGAGATGGTGGCCCTGGCCGGGCGGATCGACCCGGTGGTGTGCGCGCACTCGCTCGAGTCCGATGTGCGTGAGCTCCGCCTGATCGCCGCGCACAAGCCGCGCTACAACCGGCGGTCGCGATTCCCCGAGCGGGCCAGCTGGGTCAAGCTCACCGTCGAGCCGTTCCCCCGGCTCTCGCTGGTGCGCAAGGTCCGCGACGACGGCGCCCGCTATCTCGGGCCGTTCGGGTCACGGCGGTCCGCCGAGCAAGCGATCGAGGCGGTCCTCGGCGCCATCCCGTTGCGCCAGTGCGGCGGGCGCCTTCCGCTCATCCCGACCGGGCGCTCGTGTGCCCTCGGCGAGATGGGGCGCTGCGGCGCGCCGTGCATCGGTGGCGAGTCGCCGCGGGAGTACGCCGTGCACGCCGATGCGTTCCGAGCGGCTCTGGCCGGCGACGCACGCCCGCTCGCGCAGCCCGTGCTCGACCGCATCGAGGCCCTTTCCGCGGCGGGGCGCTATGAGGACGCGGCGGTGGTTCGCGACCGGCTGGCCGCACTGATCCGCGCCATGGTGCGCTTCCAGAGGCTGTCCGGCCTGACCCGGATCGAACGGTTGGTGGCGGCCCAGCCCGACGGCGACGGCGGCTGGAACCTCGCCGTCATCAGCCGCGGCCGACTCGTCGCCGCCGGCAGCGCCCCGCGCGGTGTGGCTCCGCGCCCGTGTATCGACGCGCTGGTCGCGACCTGCGAGACGGTGCTGCCGGAGCCCGGTCCGCTGCCCGCGGCGACGTCGGAGGAGACGGAGAGCATCCTGCGCTGGCTCGACCAACCGGGCACCCGGCTGGTCGACACCACCGACGCGTGGGCGAGCCCGGCCAACGGTGCCGGCAAGCTGACCCGGTGGCTCGCTCTCGTCGATGCAGGGCGCGACGCGGCCAACCCGTTCGCCGATCGCCGCCGGCTCCGGCTGGAAAGCCGGCCCGCACGGGTGAGTGCGTGAGCCGGCTCAGGCGGGCACGGGTGCGGTCCAGCCGTCCAGATCCGGGCCCTTCGGCACGATCCGAGCCGGATTGGTGGTCTCGTGCGTGCCGTGGTATTGCCGTTTGATGTGGCGGTCGACATCGACGGAGTCGCCGAAGCCCGGCGGCTGGACCAGCCGCCGCGCCGATGACCACAGCACCGGCATCTCGGTCAGCCCGGTCTCCGCGCCGAACTGACCGGCGGCTACGCCCGTGCTGTTGGCATCCATTCGGCTAGCATCGCGCAACGAGACGGCCGGCATGAAGGGTCGTCGCCCGGCAACCAGCAATGGAGAGCGGCTGTGATCACCAGCATCGTCATGATCAGCGCGGCGACCGATTCCATTCCCGAGGTCGCCACCGCGCTCGCCGACATCCCCGGCGTCAGCGAGGTCTATTCGGTTGCCGGCAACGTGGACCTGATCGCCATCATCCGGGTCAGGGAGTACGACGAGATCGCCGACGTCATCGCCGGCAAGGTCAACAAGGTGCCCGGAGTGATCGACACCGAGACGCACATCGCCTTCCGGGCCTACAGCCGGCACGACCTCGAGGAAGCCTTCGCCATCGGTGCCGAGTAACGGGCTCGCCGTCGGGGTGGCCGATTGTCGACCCGTCAGTAGGGCCCGAGGCGTGCCACCCCCCTGCTGAGCCGCTCGCCACCGACGCCCATTTGGCACGAGGTCCCTACCATCGCCGCACGACCGGGTGCCCGATCACATTGCTTCCATTCCGTATGCGGGGTGAGCGATAAACATTTGTTAGCCGGATAACAATGCGGCTATGGCGGTTACGGTAGTCCAGTTTCGTGCGGTGCCGTCGACCCTCAGCACGCGGCGCAGCCGGTCCGGCGTCAGCTTGGACGCATGGATCGACTCACCGTAGTCGACATAGAGCTCCGCGCCGATCAATTCGGTCCGTTCGGTGGCGACGGGAAGCTCGCGCAGCGCGGCCGCAGCGGCTGGAATCGGCTGGGCGTCGAGAAAGGTGACCTGGACGACCTTCGGCCGCTCGGCGGTGGCGTCGGGAAAGGGGTTGGCCGCGATGACGGCGTCGATCTGCGCGGCGGTGCGCACCGCGGCCGAGGTCGTGACCGTGAATTCGCGGGCGAGAATGCCGACCACCAGCTTTCTGACCGCAGCCGCGCTGCGCAGCGGCGTACGGAACACGATGTTGCCGCTCTGCACGTAGGTACGCACGTCCGTGCAGCCCGCCGCGGTCAGCGCATCGCGCAGCGCGGGCATCGGCACCTTGTTGTGCGAGCCCAGATTGATCGCGCGCGGCAACGCCACCCACAGAGTCATGCACCCTCCAACCCGGCGTGCGCCGACAATTCCCCGAGACAATCGAGCATCACCTGCAGGCCATCGGCGATCGTCGCGATCGGCAGCGCCGGTTGCCCGTCGTCAGGCCCGAGCATGTCGGGGGCGAGCGGGACATGCACGAAGCCGCCGCGCAGTGCGGGATCACTGGTCGCGATGCGGTGCATCAGCCGGTAGAACACGTGGTTGCAGACGAAGCCGCCCGCCGAACGCGAAACCGCGGCCGGGATCCCAGCCGCATCGAGCGATCGTACGCACTCGCTCACCGGCAGCGATGAGAAATAGCCGACCGGCCCCGCCGGCTCGATCAACGACTCGGTACGCCGCACGCCCGCGTTGTCGGGCGTGGCGGAGTCGTCGAGGTTGACGGCGATCCGCTCCGGCGTGATGCCGCGACGCCCGGCCGCGAGACCGGTGCAGACGACCGCCCCGGGGCGATGCCGGTCGATCGCGGCGTCCAGCGCGGCCCGAGCTCCGTCATAGGTCACCGGCAGCCGCGCGGTCGCCAGACCCGGAAGGCCGCGGTCACCGAGGAGCGCGACCGCCTCCCACGACGGATTGATCTCATCGCCCCCGAACGGCTCGAAGCCGGTCAGCAGCACCGAGATCACGCCGGGAGCACCTGCTGCGACACGGCGACCCACCGCGCGAGCAGGCCGGCCGCGGCCCCGGAGTCGAGGGCCGCGGTCGCCCTGGTGAGCCCGGCTCGCAACTCGTCGAGGAGCGGGCCGTCGATGCCGTCGTACGCCGCGATGGCGGCGGCGGCGTTCAGGAGCACGGCGTCACGGACCGGGCCGTGCGCTCCGTCGAGCAGGGCCACCGACACCGCGGCGTTGTGGACCGCGTCGCGGCCGCGGAGCTCTCCCGGCGTCGATCTCGCGATGCCGAGGTCGACCGAGTCCACCGACGTCCTTTGCACCTCGCCCCCGGAGACGACCCAGACCTGGGTAAGGCCGCAGGTCGTGAGCTTGTCCAGCCCGTCGTCGCCGCGGGACACCAGCCCAGTGGTGCCGCGGGCGGCGAGCGCGTGCGCGAGGACGGGCGCCATCCGCTCGTTGGAGCAGCCGACCGCCTGCGCGGGCGGTCGGGCCGGGTTGCTCAGCGGTCCGAGGAAGTTGAACACCGTCGGCACCCCGAGCTCGCGACGCGGCGCGGCGGCGTACCGCAGCGAGGGGTGGAACCTGGGTGCGAAGCAGAAGCCGATGCCGACCTGCTCGACACATTGCGCGATGCCGGCCGGATCGAGCTCGATCGCCACGCCGAGTTGCTCGAGCAGGTCCGCGGCGCCGGACGCGGAGGACGCGGCCCGGTTGCCGTGCTTGACGACCCGCGCCCCGGCGGCCGCCGCCACGATCGCCGCCAGGGTCGAGATGTTGATGGCGTGGATCGGATCGCCGCCGGTGCCGACGATGTCGACCGTGCGCCCGGGCACGGTCACCCGGACCGACCGCTCGAGCATCACCTCGACCAGGCTGCTGACCTCGGCCGGCGTCTCGCCCTTCGCCCGCAGGGCGATCGCGAATCCCGCGATCTGCGCGTCCGTCGCCTCCCCGGACATGATCCGGTCCATCGCCCATGCGGCCGCCGCCGGCGCGAGATCCTCGCCGGCCAAGAGCTGGGTGTATACCCGCGGCCACCCGTGCACCGCCGGCTCCTCCGGCCGCGCCATCGCCGCTTAGCGCGGCGCGGCGACGGAGGTGCCGGCCCGCAGCAGGCCGGCCACCGTCTCGGCCGCGTCGACCGGGTCGATCGGATAGGTGAGAGTCGCGTCCGAGAGCGACCAGCGCGCCAGCCACCGGTCGTCCCTGCGTGCGATCACGATGCAAATGGGCGGGCAGGGGAAGATCTCGTTCTTCAGCTGCCGGCAGATTCCCATGCCGCCGGTCGGCTGGGCCTCACCGTCGAGGATCACCAGGTCGATCTCGCCGAGGTCGAGCTCGTCGACGACGGCGAGTTGGTCGGCGCATTCGATGTATTCGATGCGCCCGATGTCCGGGGCCGGGCGGCGCCCGATCGCCGAGCGGATCTGGGCCCGGATCGTCGGGTCGTCCGAAAACACGAGGACGGTGCGGCCGGCCGGGTCAGCGGGATTGGTCATATCGCGGTGGGCTCCCATCGAACGTCGACCGGACTGGCAGTCATCGTAGCGATCGGTCCGCCCGCGGCGGCGGCAGCCGTGACCGCGCGTGAGGTGACATCAAGGACGACCGGCCGGGCAGAGCTCACCGGATGATCAGCAGGCGGCGATAACAGCAGGCGGCGATGATCAGCAGGCGGCATTGACAACACGCCACCGGTACGACGGCGGTGCGCGCCGCGGGAGGGGCCGAGGAGTTGGATAGTGCTCAGGTCGTGACGGGGTTCAACGCCGAGCCCCGCTCCCGC
>JBBSHJ010000030.1:0-32552 GCA_038253135.1 Mycobacteriales bacterium
CTTGACGCGGTCCCAGTCATCGAACGTCCTACGGACGGCCAGCGCAGCGTCGCTGACGCTGCGGGACTCGCCGCCGCACAAGACATCCCGATCCCCATATGACCTGCCCGCGATAATGCCCGGTGATGATCGCTTAACCGCTACAGTCATCGGTTGCCAGAACGCTGCCGGTGTTCAAAGGCGTCCCGGGATCGGGAACGCCGTGACAGCGGCGCCGATCTCGCCTGCCTGCTCATCAATGCGGCCGGTTCCTGATCCGCGCCCAGGTCGATGATCTGCTGCACGGTCAGCCCAGGTATGCGCGGATCGCCAGGCCGAGCCGGTCGCGCTCGGACTCGGGAACCCACTCTGCTTCCGGCCGGCCCAGCTTGGCGAAGATCCCCGGCCCGCGCAGTTTCGCCGGCTGATCGGGCATCCGGGGCACGACGTGCGCATGCAGGTGCGCGAAACCCTCCGCCTCGGCGAAGACCGCCACATACGTCTTCACGCATCCGGTCGTGTCGATCAGGGCCGTGGTCAGGTCGCGCAGCAGGGTGCCGAACTCCGCGGCCGCGGCGGCATCGAGATCGGCGAAGCTCAGCACGTGCCGGGTCGGGAGTGCCACCAGCCAACCGGGCAGGCTTGTGTTGAACGCGTGCGCGACGCGCCAGTGCTCGGTCTGCACGATGCGCTCCCGCGGCGGCTGGTCGGCACGGGCGGTGTTGGTGCAGGCGAAGCAGTCCACGGCCGCACCATATCCAGCTGGGCCTACGCGGACGAGCAGCTCCTGCCGGTTCGCAGCGTTCGGGGCCGGATCCGCCGGGTCGTGCACCGGGTGTGACTGCTGTGATCCGGGCTTGACGGATCTCGAATCTTTGTTCGAAACTGTGGTCATGTCCGAGAGCGCCGCCCGCACGATCATCATCTGGTCACCTGACTGGCCGGTGACCGCGGCGGAGCTGGCCGGCGAGTTACACGGTACGACGGGCCAGGCCGGCCGGCCGGCCTGGATGGTCGGGAAGAGCGGGCCGGTGGCGGTGCTCTCGGCCAACCGGGTGGTGGCATGCTCGGCGTCGGCGCGGGCGGACGGCGTACGCCGTGGCCTGCGCAAGCGGGAGGCCCAAGCCCGCTGCCCCGAGCTGACCGTGCTGCGGCACGACCCCGACCGCGACGCGCGGATGTTCGAGCCGGTCGCGGCTGCCGTCGAGTCGTGCGCGCCCGGCGTCGACGTACTCCGGCCGGGACTGGTCGCGGTCGCGGCCCGCGGCCCGGCCCGCTACTACGGCGGCGACTCCGCAGCTGCGGCCCGGCTGGTCACAGCCGTCACCGCCGCGGTCGGGGTCGCGGTCCGCGCCGGCATCGCCGACGGCGTCCTCGCGGCCCGCCTCGCCGCGCAGAGCCGCTTCGGCGATTCGCGACCGGAGCCGGTGCTCGTCCCGGTGGGTGCCTCGGCCGGCTACCTGGCCGAGCATCCGATCGGCGTCATCGACCGGCCCGAGCTGACGGACCTGCTGCGCCGGCTGGGGATCCGCACCCTCGGCGCCTTCGCCGCCCTCTCGGCCCGTGATGTGACTGGCCGGTTCGGGGCCGACGGGGCGGCTGCCCACCGGCTGGCGCGCGGCCTCGACCTGCTGCCGCTGGCCGCGCGGGCGCCGGCCCCGGAGACGGTGGTGCGGACGGCGTTCGACCCGCCGGTACGCCGCGTCGACACCGCCGCCTTCGCCGCCCGATCGCTGGCGGTCGCCTTCTGCGACGGCCTGATCGACCGCGGCCTCGGCTGCCTGCGGCTGGCCATCACCGCGCGCACCACCGACGGCACCGAGCTCTCCCGGAGCTGGCGGCATGACGGGGCGCTGTCCGCGTCGGCGGTGGCCGACCGGGTGCGCTGGCAGCTCGACGGCTGGCTGACCGCCCGCGCCGCGGCGCCGGGTGCGGATCCCGATGACGATCCCGATACCGGCATCGCCGAGCTCGCGCTCATTCCCGACCAGGTCGTGTCATGGTCGGGACAGCAGCTGGGCCTGTGGGGTGGCACCGGTGAGGCCGACGAGCGGGCCGACGTCGCACTGACCCGGGTGCAGGGCCTGCTGGGTCCGGGCGGTGTCGTCACCGCCGTACCCGACGGCGGCCGCGACCCGGGCGAGCGGATCCATCTCGTCCCGTGGGGTGATCCGCGCGAGCCGGCCCGCGCAGCGCCGCTCGGGCCTGACGATCCGCGGGGAGCGAGCGCCCCGTGGCCCGGTGCGCTGCCGGCCCCCTCCCCCGCCACCGTCTTGACCCGGCCGGTCGAGGTGCAGGTCGCCGACGCCTGCGGCGCGCCGGTCGGGGTGACCGGCCGCTATGCCGTCACCGCGGCACCGACATTTCTCGGCCAGGACCGCATCGACCGGTGGAGCGGCCCCTGGCCGGTCGACGAGCGCTGGTGGGATCCGGCCACGGCCCGCCGACGGGCCCGGTTCCAGGTGATGACCGCCGACGGCATCGCCCGGCTGCTGGTGCTCGAGGGCGGCCGCTGGTGGGTCGAGGCCGTCTATGACTAGGCGAGATGGGACTAGGCGAGATGGGACTAGGCGAGATGGGACTAGGCGAGATGGGACTGGGGCCGTTTGCTGCTGCCGCTGTCGCCGTGTTGACTGGTCACTTTTGGCTGCCGCCACGCCGCGTGCAGGCAACCAGAAGTGGCCAATCAACGGGAGACCAATCAACCGGGGATCAACCAGGGCGGCCGATCTGATGAGGCCGATCTGATGGGGTTCGACAACCCGCCGATCCCCTGGTCGGAGCTGGAACGCCGGCTCTCCGGCCGGGGTACCACGGTGCGTGCTGATACTGGGCCCGACGGCGGCGACAGCCCGGCGTGGACGCGCAAGCGGGAGCCGTTCCAGAGCGACGTACGTCGGCAGGCCGGCGGGACGGCGTACGCCGAATTGCACGCGCACACCAACTTCAGCTTCCTCGACGGGGCCAGCCACCCCGAGGAGATGGCCGCGGCGGCGGCCCGGCTCGGGCTCGAGGCGCTGGCCGTGACCGACCATGACGGCTTCTACGGCGTCGTGCGATTCGCTGAGGCGGCGCGGGAGATGCGGCTGCCGACCATTTTCGGTGCGGAGCTGTCCTTTGGCCTTTCCAAGCCGCAGAACGGTGTCGCCGATCCCGAGGGTCATCACCTGGTGGTGCTGGCTCGCGGTCCGGACGGCTACCGCCGGCTGGCGACCGCGATCAGCCGGGCCGCCCGGCTCGGGGAGAAGGGCCGGCCGGTCTTCGATCTCGACGAGGTCGCGGCGCAGGCCGGAGGCGACTGGCTGGTGCTGACCGGATGCCGCAAGGGGGCGGTGCCGGCCGCGCTCGAGTCGCGTGGCCCGGTCGCGGCCCGGGCCGAGCTGGCCCGGCTGGTCGCGACGTTCGGGCGCGACAACATCGCGGTCGAGCTCACCGACCACGGCCGTCCCGACGACCTCGAGCGGATCGACGCGCTGGCCGAGCTGGCTGGAGCCAGCGGGGTGCAAGCGGTGGCGACCACGGCCGCGCACTACGCCACCCCGTCGCGGGGCCGGCTGGCCGCAGCCATGGCGGCCATCAGGGCGCGGCGCAGCCTCGACGACCTCGACGGCTGGTTGCCCGCCACCGGCGCGGCCTACCTGCGCTCCGGGGAGGAGATGGCGGCCCGGTTTGTCCGGCATCCAGAGGCGGTACGCCGGGCCGCCGCGCTCGGGCGCGAATGCGCCTTCGACCTGTTGCTGGTCGCACCGCGGCTGCCGGATTATCCGGTGCCGCCCGGGCGCACCGAGATGTCGTGGCTGGCCGAGCTGACCTGGCGCGGTGCACGGGAGCGCTACGGTCCCCGCGAGGCCGAGCGGGTGCCCGGTGCCTATGCCCAGCTCGAGCACGAGCTGGCGATGATCGAGAAACTGGACTTTCCCGGCTATTTCCTGGTCGTGCACGAGATCGTGCAATTCTGTAAGTCGCGGGGCATTCTCAGTCAGGGTCGGGGATCGGCCGCTAATTCCGCGGTCTGCTATGCGATCGGGATCACCGCTGTCGATGCGGTCGGCTATCGGCTGCTGTTCGAGCGGTTCCTCGCCCCAGAAAGGGATGGGCCACCCGATATCGACCTCGACATCGACGCCGGCCGCCGCGAGGAGGTCATCCAGCATGTCTACGAGCGATACGGGCGCGACAATGCGGCACAGGTCGCCAATGTGATCACCTACCGGCCGAAATCCGCCGTGCGCGACGTAGCCAAGGCGCTCGGATTCTCGGCCGGGCAACAGGACGCCTGGTCCAAGCGGATCGACGGGTGGGGCGAGATCGAGGACGCCGATGGTGTGCCCGAACCAGTTACCGAGCTGGCTAATGATCTGCGCAGCTTCCCTCGCCACCTGGGGATCCACTCCGGTGGCATGGTGATCTGCGATCGGCCGGTGATCGAGGTGTGTCCGGTCGAGTGGGGACGCATGGCTGACCGCAGCGTGCTGCAATGGGACAAGGACGACTGCGCGGCAACCGGGTTGGTGAAATTCGATCTGCTCGGGCTGGGAATGCTGGGCGCGCTCGACAAGATGGTCACGCTGGTGCGGGAGTTCTACGGCGTGTCTCTCGACCTGGCCGCCCTGCCGCCCGACGACAAGCCGACCTACCGGATGATCCGTGCCGCCGATACGGTCGGTGTTTTCCAGATCGAGAGCCGCGCCCAGATGGCGACGTTGCCCAGGCTGAAGCCGCGGGAGTTCTACGACCTTGTCGTCGAGGTCGCCCTGATCCGGCCCGGCCCGATCCAGGGCGGCTCGGTGCACCCCTATATCCGGCGGCGCAACGGGCAGGAGGAGGAAACGTATCCACACCCGCTGACCGTCCCTGCGCTGAAGAAGACCCTCGGCGTGCCGCTGTTCCAGGAGCAGATGATGCAGCTGGCGATCGACGCCGCCGGCTGCTCGGCCGACGAGGCCGACCTGGTACGCCGGGCAATGGGCGCCAAACGGTCCGATGAGAAGATGCAGCGATTGAGGGCGCGGCTCTTCGACGGCATGGCGAGCAACGGCATCACCGGCGAGGTGGCCGACGACATCTTCGCCAAGTTGTCGGCCTTTGCCAATTTCGGCTTCGCCGAGAGCCACGCGATCAGTTTTGCCTTTCTTGTCTATGCCAGTTGCTACATCAAGCGGCACTATCCGGCCGCGTTCTATACCGGCCTGCTCAATTCCCAGCCGATGGGCTTCTACTCACCGCAATCCCTCGTCGCCGACGCGCGCCGGCACGGCCTCATCGCGCGTGGGGTCGACATCAATGCCTCCTCGGACCAGGCGATTCTCGAACCGGCGGTGGCTTCCCCACACGGCGGGCCGACGCCGCTGGGCCGGGGCGATCCGGAGCCGGTGATCCGGTTGGGCATCTCCTCGGTGCGGCATGTCGGCGACGAGATGGCCGAGCGAGTCGGGGCTGGGCGTCCCTATGCAGACATGAGCGACCTGGTACGGCGTACCGCCCTGTCCACGCCCCAGATCGAGGCACTCGCGACCGCCGGCGCCTTCGGATGTTTCGGTCTCGACCGGCGCCGCGCCTTGTGGGCTGCCGGGGCCGTGGCGCAGGAAAGCCCGGCGAAGCTGCCGGTGGCCATACCCGCTACCTCACCGCCGACGCTGCCGGGAATGGAGCCGATCGAGGTCACCATGGCGGATCTGTGGGCCACCGGGGTCGCGCCGGATTCCCATCCGATGCAACACGTGCGGACCGAGCTCGAGCGGGCCGGCGTCGTCGATGCCGGAGGGCTGCGACGGTTGCCCGACCGCACCCGCGTCGTTGTCGCCGGGGTCGTCACGCACCGGCAGCGGCCGGCGACGGCGAGCGGTACGACGTTCCTCAACCTCGAGGACGAGACCGGAATGATCAATGTGATCTGCTCCCGTGGGGTCTGGCGGCGTTACCGCTCGGCTGCGCGCGAAGCCGGAGCGTTGATGATCCGGGGCACCCTGGAATCGGCCGAGGGCGTCGTCAACGTGGTTGCCGACAAGATCACCCCGCTGCCGCTCGCATCCCCGCTGCGCTCCCGCGATTTCCGCTGACGACGGCAGACTCCTTCGCCCCTACCAAATCTGCCGCTCCCGCCAAGTGGATAAGACAAGAAATTCGACCCATCCGATTCCTGCTGACCTCGCCACTCGCCCACGGCCCAGCCCGGAGGGATCAGTGGGTGCGGATCGCCTCGTCGATCGCGAGCTCGATCTCGTCGATCTCGCCGCCGATGAACGCCTCCCACAGCTCGCCGTACCGGCCGCCCTGCGCGAGTAGCTCGTCGTGAGTGCCGTCCTGCACCACGTGGCCGTGGTCGATGACGATGATCCGGTCGGCCCGCACGGCGGTGGTGAGCCGGTGCGCGATCGTGATCGTCGTGCGGCTGTGGGTCAGCAGGTCCTCGGCCCGGCGCACGTCGGCCTCGGTGGCGAGGTCGAGCGCGGCCGTCGCCTCATCGAGCAGGAGGATGTCGGGATCAACGAGCTCGGCCCGCGCCAGAGCCAGCAGCTGTCGTTGCCCGGAGGACAGATTGCGCCCCCGCTCCCCCACCTCGTAGAGATAGCCGCCCGGCAACCGCGAGAT
Source organism: Mycobacteriales bacterium (assembly GCA_038253135.1). Lineage (GTDB taxonomy): Bacteria > Actinomycetota > Actinomycetes > Mycobacteriales > QHCD01 > JBBSHJ01. Next base: position 6,571 of record JBBSHJ010000030.1, read on the forward strand.
CATGTCGTGCGCGCCGACCGCTCTCGCGCCGCCCTCGACCTCGGCATCGGTCGCATCGGGTTTCCCATACGCGATCGCGTCCCGAACGTTGCCGGTGAACAGGTACGCCTCCTGCGGCACGAACCCGAGCCGGTGCCGGTACGCCGCGAGGTCGAGCTGGCGCAGATCATGGCTGTCGATCCGTACGGCGCCCGAGCTCGGATCGTAGAACCGCGCGATCAGCTTGATGATCGTCGACTTCCCGGCGCCCGTCTCCCCGACGATCGCCACCCGCTCGCCCGCGCGGAAGGTCATGTTGATGCCCGACAGCGCCTCATTCTCCGCGCCGCTGTAGGCGAACCGCACGTCGTCGAAATGAATCTCGCCGGAGAGCCGGCCGACCGGGATCGGCTGCTGCGCCGCCGGCGTCGATGTCGGCATGTGCAGCAGTCCGGATATCCGGTTCAGGCCGACGGACGCCTGCTGGTATCCGTCGAAGACCTGGGAAAGCTGCTGCACGGGCGAGAAGAACATGTTGACGTAGAGCAGGAAAGCGATCAGCGCGCCCGCCGTGAGGGCCCCGTTGTGCACCTGCGTGGCGCCGTACCCGAGCACGAGCGCCGTTGCGACGTCCGACAGGAATGCGATGAACGGGAAGAACGTCGCGATGTTTCGCTGCGTCCGGTAGCGAGCGACCAGATAGCGGCGGCTCAGCGCGGTGAATCGGGCTTGGTTGACGCCCTCCCGCCGGTAGGCCTGCGTCACCCGGATCCCGGCGACATTCTCTTGCAGATCGGCATTGACGATGCCGATCCGCTCCCGGGCCTCGTTGTAGGCGACCGATGATTTCTTGCGGAAGATGATGGTCGACACGATCAGGACCGGCAGCAAGGACAACACGACCAGCGCGAGCTCGGCATTGATCACCAGGATCGCCACCAGAACGCCGACAAAGGTCAGCACGCTGACCACGGCGGTGGCCAGTCCGGTCTGCACGAATGACGACAAGGCGTCGATGTCGGTCGTCATCCGGGTCATGATGCGACCGCCGAGCTCACGCTCGTAGAAGTCCATGCCCAGCCGCTGCAACTGGGCGAACAGCTTGACCCGCAGGACATAGAGCATCCGCTCGCCCGTGCGCCCGGTGACCTGGGTCTGCGCGACGCTGACCAGCCAGTCGCACAGCACCACGACACCGGCAATGCCGGCCGCAATCCAGATGAAATGCTCCATGTGCTTGGTTACACCGTTGTCGACCCCGGTCCGGATGAGCGCCGGGACCACGAGCTGCGCGACGGCGTCGAGCGCGACCAGACCGAGGCCGAGCAGCAGAGCCTTGCGGAACGGCCGGAGCAGATGCCCGAGCGAGAACGTGGGGTCGGGTGCGCGGGTCCGGTTGACGTCGACGTCCGGTACGTCGTCCGCCGGCCGGAGCGCGGCGACCTGCGCCAGCAGTTCCGGCGTGGGCGGCAGCGAGGCGAACATGCCGCCCATCGGCCCGCCGCCGCCGCCGACCCGGCCCGGGCCGCCCCCGCCGCCGCCGTGACCGAGGGCATTCGGATCGGTGTTGCCGGCGAGCATGGAAGATTCGTCGAGGGACTCGCGGTCCCAGAGCGACGGGGTGATGCCGCCGACGCGATCCTCGGTCTCCTCGTCGTGCAGCAGGTATGACGTGTCCGGGCCGCCGTCGATCGCCTCGTCCGGGCCGGCGAGGAGCAGGCCGTACAGCGCGCACCGGTTCAGCAGCTCCTCGTGCGTTCCGATGTCGATGACGCGCCCGCGGTCCAGCACCGCGATGCGGTCGGCCAGGGCCAGCGTGCTGCGGCGGTGCGCGATCAGCAGGGTGGTGCGTCCCTGCATCACCCGGTGCAGGGTGCCGTGGATCTCTGCTTCGATCCGGGCGTCGACCGCCGAGGTGGCGTCATCGAGAATCAGCAGCTGGGGGTCGGTGAGTAACGCGCGCGCGAGCGCGACCCGCTGGCGCTGCCCGCCCGACAAGGTCAGCCCCTGCTCGCCGACCACGGTGTCGTAGCCCTTGGGCAGAGCCATGATGAATTCGTGCGCCTCGGCGGCCTTGGCCGCTGCGATGACCTCTTCCTCGGTGGCGTCCGGCCGGCCATAGGACAGGTTGTCCGTGACGCTCGTCGAGAAGAGGAAACTCTCCTCGAAGACGACGCCGATGGTGCGCCGGATCGAGTCCATCGTCAGGTCGCGGACGTCGTACCCGCCGATCCGGACCGCTCCGTCGCTGACGTCGTAGAACCGCGGCAGCAACAACGCGACCGTGGATTTGCCGGAACCGGCGGTGCCGACCAGCGCGAGCGTCTCGCCGGGTCGGACCGACAGCGAGACGTGGTCCAGGACGGGGCGCGAGGCCTGGTAACCGAATGTCGCGTCGTCGAGCTCGACATCGACGGGCCCTTCGGGAAGGTCGATCGCCTCCGGCTTGTCATCGATCGAGGGACGCGAATCGATGACCTCGAAGACCCGGACGATCCCGGCCTTGGCCTGCTGGCCGATCGTGAGCAGCGACGAGAGCTGCCGGACCGGTGCGACCAGCGAGGCGAGGTAGGTCGAGAACGCGAGGAACGTCCCGAGCGTGATGTCGCCCTTCAACGCGAGCCAGCCGCCGAGGGCGAGGACCCCGACCTGCCCGATGGCCGGCACCGCCTGCATAGTCGGGTTGTAGTGGCTCGCGAGCTTGACCGAGCGCAGCCGTGATCCGAACAGGCGGCTGGTCGTGTCCTCGAGCCGCTCCTGCTCGTGCGCCTCCTGGCCGAAGCCCTTGACGACACGGACGCCGGTCACCGTGGACTCGACGACACCTGCGACCTGACTGACCTTCTGCTGCGCGTCCCAGTTGGCGGGAAAGAGCTTCTTGCGGCTGGTGTAGGCGACCAGCCACAGGGCCGGGCCGATGAGCACAGCGATCAGGGTCAGTGTCGGCGACAGGATCAGCATGATGATCAGCGACATGAGGAACAGCAACAGGTTTGCCGACAGGATCGGGAACATGCCGAGCAGTCCCTGCACCAAGGTGAGGTCGGAGATGGCGCGGCTGACCACCTGGCCGGTCTGCAGGTCGTCCTGCTTGCGCCCGTCCAGGCGCGAGAGCGAGTGGAAAACCTCGGTGCGCATGTCGTGCTGCACGTTGAGGCTGAGCTTGCCCCCGATGTAACGGCGGCAGTAACCGGCGCCGAAATTCATCGCGCCGAGCGCGATCAGCAGGATGATCCACGGCGGCATCGGCTGCTTGTCGGAGAGGATGACGTTGTCGACGACCTCTCTCACCACGAGTGGCGTCGCCGCATTGACCGCTGTGTAGACGAAGGCGGCGCCGAACGCGATGTAGAGCTCGCGCCGGTGCCGCAGGGTGTAGCTCATCAACCGCTTCAGCCAGCCCCGGCCCTCTTCGGGCATGGCGCCGGACCTGCTGGTGCGGTCGGCTTTGCCAGGTGCGCCCTCGGATCGGGAATCGGATGGGCCGGAATACTCGGATCTGCTGTTGGTTGCGGTGTGGCTTCTCACCGTGCGGTGGACACCTTCTTCTACCCTCTCGTCGGATCAGGTTTCGACCCGTCGGCCGGCGTGTGCGGCAGTGCCAGCCGGGCCGCGCGGGCCTCGTCGAGATGACTGTCGATCTCATCGAGCATCGAGACCAGCGCGTGCGGGTCCGAGGTAGCCTCGAGCAGCGGCGCGAACCGATCGGCGTACTCGCTGTCGGCGCGCTGCAGCGCGGTCCGGCCGGCATCGGTCAGCTGCAACCAGACAACACGCTTGTCGGTCGTGTCTGGGGTCCGCCGCAGGAAACCGATCTCGACCAGACCGTCGGCCGCCGCGGTGATCGTCGGCTTGGAGACGGCCAGCTGCGCGGCGACCCGGCTGGACCGCTCGTCGCCCTTGTCGAGCAGCACCATCAGCTTGTACTGCGGCATCGTGAGCCCGGTGTCGGCGCGGCCGATGGCCCGAGCGAGCCGCGAGAGTACGCGCACAGCACGGCGTACCTCGTCCTCGCTCAACCTCATGGTTAGTTAGCCTAACATCCTTTCTGCCGTGGGTGCGCTCCTGTTGCATCGATTCAGGTCGGGCCGCGGGGCCGGTGCCGAGGCTCAGGCCAACAGTTTCGGGAGCGCGTCGAGGACGACCGACCAGGCTTTCGAACCGGGGTCGATGAGGCTCATGTGGTCACCGTGTACCTCGAGCAGGGCGGCGTCATCGCCGGCGGCGACCGCCGCCGTCACGAAGTGCGCGCTCTGCGCGAACGGCACGACCGTGTCGGCCCGGCTGTGCACGGCAAGCAGCGGTACGCCGAGCGGGAGCCGCGCGAGGGGATCGGCCAGCCGGTAGCGGGCCGGTTCCTCCGCCGGCGTTCCGCCCATCAGGTCCGTGACCGCGCCCGCGCCGACGCCGGTATCGGCCGCCGCGGCGAGATCGAGGACTCCGGCCTGCGAGACCACCGCGGTGAGGCGCACCCGGGGCGCCGCCCCCGGCGCGCCGGCGGGGAGGCCGGGCCGGCTCGCGGCCCAGGCGGCGAGCTGGCCGCCCGCCGAGTGCCCGATCGCGACCACCCGGTCGAGACCAACGTCGTGATCCGCGAGCCGGTCGATGCCGGCGGCGACGTCGGCGAGGGTGCCCGGCCAGCCCCCACCGGCGCCGACCCTGCGGTACTCCAGGTTCCACGCCGCATATCCGCGCGCGGCCAGGTCGGCCGCGAGTGGGCGGCCGAGGCTCGCGTCGTACGCCGGCCGCCAGAATCCGCCGTGGATGACGATCGCCACGGCGCGCGGGCGCCGGGCGGTAGGGAGATACAGCTCCGCGTACTGCGCCGCGTCGTCGCCGTATCGCACCCGCTCGGGACGGAGCCCTGAGGCCGCCCCCGATCCGGACCGCGCCGGGCGGCAGCCGGCCGCCGCACCGGCAAGGGCACCGGCCGCGCCGAGTGCGTGCCGTCGGGTGAGGAGCATCCGTGCATCCGATCACGGGTCGCCGCCGCGGCGCGAGCTCCCGGGAGGGGGACTCTTTGGCAACGGAACGAATCTGGTTGCTTCCGTGATCTTGGTCGGCGGTCACGCCGTCATGGGCAGTGGACGGCGTGCTTCGCGGCGTCGTGGGGGTCAGCCGTTGCACCTGGGGGCCCGCCTGAGCGCCGGCAGCGGGATCCGATGTGACACGGTGATCGGCCTTCGGGGAAGTGACTCCTGCAGGACAACCAAGATCGACCGCCGACTCGGCCTGCCCGTGCTACCCGCGGCCGTTTCGCTGGTGCACGGCTACCGAGTCAGCCTGGATCGGCCGGCCCATTGCGAGCCGAGCCCGAGCGCGGGAAGCTGAACCGGTACGAACGTGACGACGGGAGACGGGCCCCATGACGAAGCTCCGCGTTTTGATCGGCGCCGTATTGGCCTTCATGGTGGTGGCGGCGGGGTGGCCGGCCAGCGCGGGAGCTCAGGCTCCGACGGTGAACAAAGTGCTGGTGTTCGTGGAGGAGAACCACTCGCTCGCCCAGATGCGTTCGGGAATGCCTTACCTGTACTCTCAGGCGACCCAGTACGGGTATGCCGATCATTACACCGCGATTACGCACCCGTCGCTGCCCAACTACCTCGCCATCGCGGGCGGCTCGACATTCGGCATCGCCGACGACATGAACCCGTCGGAGCACCACGAACCCTCCCCGGACGTGTTCGGTGCCGCGTTGGCGGCCGGGCGCACCGCGAAGTCCTACCAGGAGTCGATGCCGGCGAACTGCACCAAGACCAACTCGGGCAACTACGCGGTCCGGCACAATCCGTGGGCGTACTTCCCGGCCGACGGGACCGCATGCAACAGCAACGACGTGCCTGCCGGCACGGTTTCCTCGGGCGCTCTGCGCAAGGACGTCGTCAACGGCACACTGCCCAACGTCGGTGAGGTCACGCCGAACCTGATCCACGACGCGCACAATGCATCGCTCGCCGCCGCTGACACCTGGCTCAAAGGATGGCTGAAGCTGATCTACGCTTCGCCGGACTGGAAGTCCGGGCACCTGGCCATCATCGTCACTGCCGACGAGGACGGCCACAACGCGGGCAACACTGTGCTCACCGTCGTGCTGCACCCGTCGCAGAGCCATCACGTGGTGCACACCGCACTGACGCACTACTCACTCAACGCGTTGCTCACCCAGACCGGACACGCCGCGTGCATCCGCAACGGGTGCTCAGCACCAGGCCTCGCCACCGCGTTCGGCCTCCCCCGCGGGTGATTCGCTTGCTTGCCCGCACGTTGTCATCCGAGGGCCATCGTCCCGCTCGGCGAGCTAACCAAGTAGTCGCTGCGTGTCGGCGACCTCCGGGACTTCGTCGAGCATGAAGACCTAATCATCCTCGCCCCCGACAGCATTATCGCCGACAGCAACGCCCGATTCTTCGACTTCGAACTCGCCGGCTACCTCCACCTCGGATTCCACGCCCGTTACCGACCCCGTCAGCTGCCCGCGCACATCCTGGCTAAAACCGAACACACCGCACTCACCCACTGGCTCACGCAACGCGCGCAGCGCGAAGTCGCAAGACCGCAAAATCCCACAGCACTGATTGAGTGGACGGCCCCGCCCGCAGAGCGATCCCGCTGCGGTACGACGGAAGCCATCGTTGGTCGCGCGTAACGGTCTCGGCGTCGATTCATCCTTCAGCAGCACGCTCCCGTCGATGAACCAGAAGGTCACGCCGTCGGTCGGTATCGCTTGAGATCGCCGGCGCCGTCTCCTCGGTGATGGCCAGCTTCGCTCATCACCTGCTGCACGCGGCGCGCCCGCTCCCGTCCTCGATGACGCAGGCCGTCGTACACGTAGTCGCGCAGCAGCCCGCTGCGGGTTGTGTTCCGGCGAGCGGCCTCTGCATCGAGCGAGGCGAGCAGGTCGTCGGGGAGCGACACCATCACCTTGGCCATGATCCGAAGTATCCCCGGTATTGCTCACCAGCGGCGATAAGGCGTCCTGACCGGGGACGTGGATCAATCCGAACCCGTACCTGTGCCCGCACAAGGATCATTCACCACGACTGTCTGTCGTTGTGGCGGGTCCTCCGCAACCGCGGCATGGTTGCAGCGTTAGGGTTCTGGGCCCACGCCCGCAGCCCGGCGGCGTCGATGTCGTGCGGCGCCGCATCGACGTAGGGGGCCAGCGCGGACACGGCGCGTTGAAGCAGCCGGTCGGCGCCCACGGGGTTGCCGCGCAACTCGTGGGTACGGCCCACCGCAAGCTGCGCGAGAGCTTTCCATAGGTCAGCATCGGCAGCCTCGTCTCGACGTGACGCTTTCCAGGCATCCTCGAGGATTTCGTGGGCATGGAATGGCTGGCCCGCGTCGAGCAACCGCTGCGCCTCGTCCAACGCCCGCTCAGGAGTGCGCGCCAGGCCTTCCGGTTGACGAGGAACTCCGCGGACACCGTAGGGCAGCGGACGCCCAAGTCCGTCACGGGCCCGCGCATTGCGGGCACGCCCCTCCGCATCCCGGTCGCGCTCCATTCGCCCAGTCTGCGCGCGCGCCGACCTGCGGGCCGGTATCGGGACGCCCACTGCGGGCGTTCTACCCGAGGCTCGCCCGCGGACAGATCGGATTCGGTGAGGGCGGGACTCGCCCGCCCCGCTGGCGTGACCCGGCGTACCCCGCGCAGATGCACCTCGACGTGTCCGTTGCCGCGATCCGTCACGGAGCCGGCACGCTCTCGTGTCGAGACTTGCAAGGATGAACCCTCTTGAAGCCGACGAGCTGGGCGTAACGGGACCGGCGGGCGAAATCTTCGTTGTCCCACACGGCCGGGATGCCCACCTCGGCGCAGAGGTGGAGGATCGAGTCATGGTCGAACCAGACCCCCACGTGCGCGCCGAACGCGTTCGCCGTCGGACCGTAGAATACGAGGTCAAGCGACTGCGGTCGGTCGACAGTCGAGCAGGCAATCGTGTCGTCCCACAACTCCGAGGAGCGCAACGGTGGGACCTGCCTGTTGAAGAGGCTCAGCACTCCGTAGGCGAAGCGCTGGCAGTTTGACCCCCTCAGCCACGACGACGGTTGTACCGCTGCCCCGGGGATGGCCGTCGGCACGTAGGGAATCTGCCAGAAGCCAGGCGGCCACCCGCAGGATGGCGGCATCGGCAGCTCGGAGACCACGTCCTCGATTTTGTCATCAACTGTGGTCGACGACGCCGGCGTAGACAGTCGCCCGCAAGGCGAACCTCGCACGGCACACCAAGACGACGAGGGGCGACGTACGGGCCTACCTGATGAGAGCGTCCCGCAAGACTGGTTCGGTGATCCTTCCCGGTGAAGGGGGCAACCGGCATACTGGCTCGGTGACCGAGCTACGAATCGGCTACTGCAGGTATCTACAGTTGATCAAGACCTGAGCGTTGGCCGCGCTCGGCGTCGACCCCAAACGCGTGTACGTCGACCACGGGCTTACCGGCACGAACCGGGATCGGCCCGGGCTGGGCGAAGCGATTCGTTCAGTTGCTAAGCCGGCCCCGAGAGGCCCTCACGGGATGAGGTACGGCGACGCGGTCGAGCTCGGCATCCCCGAGATGACCGCCAAGGGGCCACGAGCCGCAGCACGGTGGTGGCCACCGTGGCCACCGTGGCCGCGGTGGCCGCGACGCGCCGGTCCCGGGCGTCGCCCCGCCGGCCACGATGTCGGTGCCAGGTGGTATAGATCTCACCGGGGAAACGTTTTCTGATTGTAATGACGCGCTGTGGAAACCGGCGTGCATAGTGGGAGCGTCTCAAGGGACACTGTGATGGTGAGCACAACAAAGATCGGAGCCGAGAGGATGTGTATCCACCAGCCGAGGTGCCCGAGCGCCGAGGCACCGGACCGCGAGGCCGCGCACGTAATCGCCAGCCACCCCGAGCAAGGGTGGAGCCTGCTGTGCAACGGCATCCTGCTGTTCGATGACACCGGCGAGCTGCTTCCCGACGGCCGGATCATCCCTCCGCACCGGGCGAGGGCGGCGGCCTGAGCCGCCGCGACGCCGGCCCCGCGCCTTCGTCGACCTGAGGACGTGCCATGGGCTGGACGCTCGAGGTCGTGATCGCTCCCGATGAGCGACATCGACGCGCGGCCGATCTCTAGCGCGGTCCGGCGGAACCGTGCACCGCTACGGCCGGCACCGGCGGCGGGCTGCCGCTGGCCGAGCGGTGCGCGTAGACCTGCCAGGCGGCCACGCCCAGCAGGACCGCGATCACCAGGGCGACGACCTTGACGATCAGCTTGACGAGCACGAAGACCAGCACCAGGGCCACGACCGCGGCGATGCCGAGTACAAGCGTGGAGACGGAGTAGCCGTTCACGGGGTCCCTTCCTCGGGCGGCTGGCCTCGGGCCGCTGGAAACTCGGATCAGACGTATTCGGAGACCGGCGGGCAGGCGCAGATGAGGTTGCGGTCACCGTAGGCGCCGTCGATCCTGCCGACCGGCGCCCAGTACTTGTCCAGCCGGAGGCTCGCGAGCGGGTAGGCCGCCTCCGCGCGGGAGTAGGGGTGCGTCCAGTCGCCGGCCAGTTCAAGCGCGGTGTGCGGCGCCCCGCGCAGCGGGTTGTCGGCGGCGTCGTACTCCCCCGTGGCGACCTTTTCGATCTCGGCCCGGATCGCGATCATGGCGTCGCAGAAGCGGTCGAGCTCAGGCAGGTCCTCGCTCTCGGTGGGCTCGATCATGAGGGTCCCGGCGACCGGGAACGACATTGTCGGCGCGTGGAAGCCGTAATCGATCAGTCGCTTGGCCACGTCGTCGACGGTGATCCCGGTGCGAGCGGTGATCGGCCGCAGGTCGACGATGCACTCGTGCGCGACCAGCCCGGACTCCCCGGTATAGAGGACGGGGAAGTGCGGGTCGAGCCGCTTGGCGACGTAGTTCGCGGCGAGGATCGCGGCGATGGTCGCTTCCGTCAGCCCGCCGGGGCCCATCAGGGCCAGGTAGGCCCAGGAGATCGGCAGGATCCCGGCCGAGCCCCAGGGCGCGGCCGAGACCGGTCCCGGACCGGTGGCCGGGCCGGCGCCGGGCTGCAGCGGGTGATTGGGCAGGTACGGCGCGAGGTGCGCGCGCACGCCCACCGGTCCGATGCCAGGTCCACCACCGCCGTGCGGGATGCAAAAGGTCTTGTGCAGGTTGAGATGTGACACGTCGGCGCCGAAGTCGGCCGGCCGCGCCACCCCGACCAGCGCATTGAGGTTGGCGCCGTCGACGTAGACCTGTCCGCCGGCCGCGTGGACGGCGTCACAGACTTCGCGGATCGTCGCCTCGTAGACGCCGTGGGTGGACGGGTAGGTCACCATGATCGCCGCGAGGTCGTCCGCGTGCTGCCGCACCTTGGCCCGCAGGTCGGCGAGCTCGACGTTCCCGGCGTCGTCGCAGGCGACCACGACGACCCGCATGCCCGCCATGACGGCGCTGGCGGCGTTGGTGCCGTGCGCGGACGACGGGATCAGGCAGATCCGGCGGTGCCCCTCACCCCGCGCCTCGTGATAGGCGTGGATCGCGAGCAGGCCGGCGAATTCGCCTTGGCTGCCGGCGTTCGGCTGCAGCGACACCGCGTCATAGCCGGTGATCTCGGCCAGGGCGCGCTCGAGCTGGCCGATCAGCTCGGCATAGCCGGCGGCCTGCTCGATCGGCGCGAACGGATGGATTCCGGCGAACTCCGGCCAAGAGATCGCCTCCATCTCGGTGGTGGCGTTGAGCTTCATCGTGCACGATCCGAGCGGGATCATCCCGCGGTCGAGCGCGAAGTCGCGGTCGGCGAGCCGGCGCAGGTAGCGCAGCATCGAGGTCTCGGAGCGGTGGGAGTGAAAGACCGGGTGCGAGAGGTACGGCGTCTGCCGGCGCAACGCGCCGGGCAGCGCCGACCTCGCCGGGAGGACGCGGTCGGTGCTGCCGAACGCGCCCAGCACCGCGGACACGGCCGCGTCATCAGTGCGCTCGTCGCAGGAGACGCCGACGGTGTCCGCGTCGGTGCGCCGCAGGTTGACGCCGAGCCGCTCGGCCACCGCGAGGACCTGGTCGGCGCGGCCGGGCACCCGGACGGTGACGGTGTCGAAGAACGGCTCGTCGGCGACGTCCACGCCGGCCGCGCGCAAGGCGGCGGCCAGGCCCGTGGCGTGCCGGTGGGTCCGCTCGGCGATCGCCGCCAGCCCGTCGGGACCGTGATAGACGGCGTACATGCTGGCCATCACGGCCAGCAGCACCTGGGCCGTGCAGATGTTGCTGGTCGCCTTCTCCCGGCGGATGTGCTGCTCGCGGGTCTGCAACGCCAGCCGGTACGCCGGGTGGCCGGCCGAGTCTCGGGAGACCCCGACGAGGCGGCCGGGGAGCTGGCGCTGCAGGCCGTTGCGGACCGCCATGAAACCGGCGTGCGGGCCACCGAAGCCGAGCGGCACGCCGAAGCGCTGCGCCGAGCCGACCGCGATGTCCGCGCCGACCTCGCCGGGCGGGCGCAGCAGGGTGAGCGCGAGCAGATCCGTGGCGACGGCGGCGAGCGCGCCCCGCTGGTGGGCGGCCGCGATCACGTCGGCATGGTCACGCACGGCGCCGGACGCGCCGGGATACTGGAGCAGGACGCCGAAGATCTCACCGTCCGGCAGGCTCTCGCGCAGGTCGGCGGTCACGAGGGTGATCCCGAGCGGCTTGGCCCGGGTCGCGAGGACCGCGCGGGTCTGTGGGAAGACGTCGACGTCGACCACGAACGCGGCCGACGCGGATGCCTGCGCGGCTCGCCGGGCCAGGGTCATCGCCTCGGCCGCGGCCGTCGCCTCGTCGAGCAGCGATGCTCCCGCCACCGGCAGCGCGGTCAGGTCCTCGACCATCGTCTGGAAGGTGATCAGCGCCTCGAGCCGGCCCTGGCTGATCTCCGGCTGGTACGGCGTGTACGCGGTGTACCAGGACGGGTCTTCCAGCACGTTGCGGCGGATGACCGCCGGGGTGATGGTGTCGTAGTAGCCGAGCCCGATCATCTGGGTGCGGACCTGGTTGCGCCACGCGAACTCGCGCAGCGCCGCGATGACCTCGGTCTCGGACCGTGCCGCCGGCAGGTCGAGCAGGCGGTCGCTCCGGATCGTCTTCGGCACGGCCCCGTCGATCAGATCCCCCACCGTGCCGAGCCCGATGGTCGCCAGCATGCGGGCGGCGTCCTCGCGGCGCGGGCCAATGTGCCGGGCGGCGAAGGACGGGTCGGCGGCGGACCGACGCCACGGCGTGCTGGCCGGCGGGCGATCGCCGGTTCCGGGTGTCGGGAGGTTGTCGAACTGCGCTGCAGCGCTCACGCGGTGGCTCCTGGCGGTCTCGAGCACGGTCAGGGTCCCGTCGCCGGCGGCCGCCGGCGGCGTTCCCCCTCTGTCATCGGTACCTGAGAGCTTCACGGCGACCGGGCGTCGCCGCTTGCACGTCGGCGGGGCCGGCGTTCCGGCCCGCTTTCCAGAGATGCCTCGCCCGTGCGGTTCTGGGTGCCTGAGAGGTTCCGGGGGGTTGCTCCTTCGGCGCCCGGTCACGACTCCGTGAAGTAGTGCCGGGGCTCTCCCGCGCAGGGTCATCAGCAGGTACGACGGTACCAGCGCCCCCGGCCGTCACCGGTGACGCGCCCCTGCCGGCGGGGATTCAGCCGACGTCTCGCGCTCGCCGGCGCAGGGTCAGCTCGTCGGCCATCGTCGAGACCACCTCGGTGCCGTCGATCCGCTCGGCCGGGAGCTCGGCCAGCGAACCCGAGAGCTCCTTGAGCGTGCCGCTCACGGCGATGCCGAAGACGCCCTGGCCGCCGGCGACCAGATCGACCACCTCCTCGGGAGAGGAGCACTCGTAGACGGACACCCCGTCCGAGAACAGGGTGAGCCGGGCGAGGTCCTCGACGCCGTGGTCGCGCACGTGCTCGACCGCAACCCGGATGTTCTGCAGCGAGATCCCGGCGTCGAGCAGCCGCTTGACCACCTTGAGGACGAGGATGTCGGTGAACGAGTAGAGCCGCTGGGAGCCGGAGCCCCTCGCCGTGCGGATGCTCGGCTCAACCAGCCTGGTCCGGGCCCAGTAGTCGAGCTGCCGGTAGGTGATGCCCGCAGCCGTACAGGCGAGCGGCCCGCGATAGCCGAGGTGCATGTCCGGAAGGCTCGGATCGGTGGTCTCGAACAGCGCTTCCTGCGCCACCGGCGATACGGAGGTCGGGGTCGCCGCGCTCGCTTCGAGTCCGTCTCCGGTACGTCCGGCCACGAGATCCTCCAGAGGACGAGCAACGGTTGAGCCACACATGATGGATTACACCGGTGGAACTTCGGACCTGTGACGCTATGCGGACGCCGGCGTGCCGGTCAACGCTCGAGGCGGCGTGTTCGTAATCTCAAGGTGTACTAGAGCCTTCGATCCAGCCCGGATCCTAGCCCGAGACCGGGTTTGCACTGCCCTCGGCGAGGTCCAGCTCGGCCGCGCTGCGCCGGCGCAGCTCGGGCACGACCCCGTAGCCGTGCAGCGCTCCGCTGGTCAGCACGCAGCGCACCAGCAGGTCCAGCTGCCCACGGGCGGTGTCGCTCGCCGTGCCGATCTCAGCCGCCGTACCAGGCGCTTAGGAACCGGCGAAATCGTCCGGTGAGATCGTGTCGAGGAATTCGCGGAACTTCTCGACCTCGTCCTCCTGCTCCTCGGGTATCTCGACGCCGACCTCCTCGACGATGGCGTCCTCGGCATAGATCGGCGCCTCGGCGCGCAGCGCGAGCGCGACGCCGTCGGACGGTCGGGCGCTGATCCGGATGTCCTCCTCGGATCCGGCCGCACGCAGCACGAGCTCCGCGACGTAGATCTGACCGCCGGACTCGGTGACCGTCGCCATCTCGGTGATGACGACCCGCTCGACAGTTGCCCCCAGAGCCGCGATGACATCCCTGAGCAGGTCGTGCGTCATCGGCCGGTCCGGGTGCACGCCCTGCTGTTCATTGGCGATGGCCGCTGCCTCGACCGATCCGATCCAGATCGGCAGGTAGCGCGGACCGTCGGTCTCCTTCAACAGGAGGACCGGCGTGTTCATCGGGAGTTCGACCCTGATCCCGGCGACGCGAAGCTCGACCACGCGAATGCCCTCCTTCCTGGGGTGCGATGCCGTCGTACTGCACCAGCTCGACACTACCGCCGCGATGGCCGGGCGCGACGGGAGCGCGTCGCCGAAATGAGCGGTGGTCAGCCGGAGAGGGCATCCCCCAACCGGTGCCGCACCAGTGCGGCGTGCAGCTCGACCGACAGCGCGGCGAGCTCGCTGGCCGTGCGCCGTGCCCGCTGCTGCGCCTCCTCACCCCGCTGGCGCACCAGCGGGGTGAGCACCTGCTCGTAGAGCCCGATCTCGCGGTCAGCAGCGGTGCGGAAGGCGCGCAGGTGGCGGGGTTCGATGCCGAATCGAGCCATCCGGCCGACCGCACGGGCGACCATCAGCGCCACGCCGTCGTACGCCGGCGCCGGGCCGTCGATCATGCCGAACTGCTCGAGCTGGGACAGCGCCGTGTCGTCGATGCCGGCATCGGCCAACAGCTCGGCGCGGGTCAGCCGGACCGTCGGCACCTCGGCGGCGAAGTGCTCCGCGGCCGGCAGGCCGGGGCCGGTCGGCAACCGAGGAGGAGCCGGCGTGCTCGCGCCGTTGTCGGGCGGCTGCATCCCGCGGTCCATCGCGTCGAGGTGCTCGCGGATCACGCGCAGCGGCAGGTAATGATCGCGCTGTGCGCGCAGCACGTAACGCAGGCGATCGGCGTCGGCTCGGGTGAAGCGCCGGTAGCCCGACGGCGCCCGATGCGGCGCGAGCAGTCCCTCGGCCTCGAGGAAGCGGATTTTGGAGATCGTGAGGTCGGGGAAATCGTCGCGCAGTTGCTTGATCAGCTCGCCGATGCTGAGGTACGCCGCTCCGCCGGTCGCTGGTGCGGTGCTCATCTGTCGCTGGGGTCGCGCGCCCGCACCGCCGTCACTGCGGGTCGACGAGGTCGTCGGCACTCGCGCCGGCACCGGCGTATTCCGTGTGCCCCTGTCCCGAGTAGAAGGCCAGCCGGTACTTGCCGATCTGCACCTCGTCGCCGCCAGTGAGGGTTGCCTCGTCGATCCGCTGGCCGTTGACGTAGGTGCCGTTGAGGCTGCCGACGTCACGGACGACGAAGCCACCGGACCGGTCGCGGACGAAGTCGGCGTGCCGGCGTGAGACCGTGACGTCGTCGAGCAGGATGTGCGAGTCGGGGTGGCGGCCGGCCTCGGTCCGGTCCCGTTCCAGCAAGAAACGGCTGCCGGCGTTGGGGCCGCGCTTGACGACGAGCAGCGCGCTGCCCTCGGCGAGCGGCTCGGTCAAGGGCACGTCGATGCCGCGCCCATCGGTGTCGGCAGCTGCCGCACCGGGCTCCTGAAACGCGGTCACGGACTGCGAGTCGAAGTCGGGATGGTCGGGCTCGGCTGTTGCGAAGACGCTCGTCCGGGCCCCCGGCGCGACATCGTGCGGCTCGTGCGTGCTGATCAGCCGGGCCCCACAGTTCGAGCAGAACCGGGCCTCTTCCGCATTGCCATGACCGCAGCGCGAACAGGTCACAGGACTCGCCTCCTTCGTGCGTCCGGCAGCCGTTGGCCGGCTTCCCCGGCCGCCGGTGATCACCGGCAGTCTCAGACGGTAGCCAGCCGGCGGGGCGCGCCGGGCCGGTGCGCCACGATTGGGATCCGCCGGTCGGCGAAGCGTAACCAGCCCGCGAGAACGCGGTCAAACACCTGCCGGTCGATCTGTGCACAACGGCCTCAGCCGGACCAACGATCAGTGCGGATTGATCATCCCCTGGTACGCCGCGGCATCCAGCATCGCGTCCAGCCCGGACGGATCGGCCAGCTCGATCTCGACCATCCAACCGGCGCCGTACGGGTCGGTGTTGATCAGCTCGGGAGTGGCGCCCAAGGCGTCGTTTCGCGCCGTCACGGTGCCGGCGATCGGTGCGAACAGGTCCGAGACGCTCTTGGTCGACTCGACCTCGCCCATCGAGGCGCCCGCCTCGAACGCCGTACCGACGTCCGGCAGCGAGACGAAGACGATGTCCCCGAGTTGCTGCTGGGCGTAGTCCGTGACGCCGATCCGCACCGCCCGGCCGTCACCGGTCGCCTTCGCCCATTCGTGCTCGGCGCTGTACTTCAGGTCACCGGGTGCCGTCACGCTGTCCTCCTCGGTTACGGCGCCGCGCCCGCTCGTGCGAGCAGTCTGGCCGCGTCACCGTAGCGATCGCAGCTTAATCAGCCGACCGCGGCTCGGCCCGGGCGATCCCGACCGTTTGCCAGACGTAGAGCGCGCCGGCCCACAGGTAGAGCCCGGTCCCCCAGATGACGAACGCCCAGGCCGGGGCCCGCAGGACCTCGCTCGCGGTGCCACCGAGGACGTGCGCGAGCAGCAGCAGCGGGAAGCCGTACATGAGATTGAACGTCGCGGCCTTGCCCAGGTAGTGCACCTGCAACAGCCCGTAACCGCGGCGGCGCAACGCCGGGATTGTCGGGGTGAGCGCGAGATCCCGGAGGATCAGCAGGGCGGCCAGCCACCAGGGCACGAGGTCGCGGACGGCAAACCCGATCAGGGTGGCGAGGACGTAAAGGCGGTCGGCCGCGGGGTCGAGCACGATGCCGAGCCGACTGGTCTGGTCGAGCCAGCGGGCGATCTTGCCATCGAGATAGTCCGACAGGCCGCTGAAAGCGATGATCGCGAGTGCGGCCACGTCCCAGTGCGGCCCGATCAGGAACCACAGGTAGATCGGCACCCCCACGAGCCGCAGCGCGCTGAGCAGGTTGGGGATCGTGGCGATGCGGTCGGAGGACTCGGCGGCGCTGTCAAAAGCCATCGGGTGGTCCTCCGGTGGAGTTCGATCGGATCGGGCTGGGCGCGTCCGGACGGGCGACGAGCGCCCCCCGAGTCTACGAGCGGGAGCCCCGCGCGGACCGGTAGCGGTCAGGGCCGGCGCACGTGCCCGCGCCGGCGCGCCGCTAGCGTCGTACTCCCGCCGAGATGACCCAGTGAGGGACGCATGACCAATATCGTCGCCCAGGAATCCGCCGCCGCCATTCCGCCGTGGCCGGAGCTGCGCCGATACGCCGGCCGGGCGCTGGACCGGGTGGCGTTGCCGATCGGCGGCATCGGCACCGGCACCATCAGCCTGGGTGGCCGGGGCGATCTGCGTGATTTCGAGGTGATGAACCGGCCGGCCAAGGGATTCCGGCCCAAGGAGGCGTTCTTCGCCCTCCGGGTCGCCGGTGCAGGCGAGCCGGTGCTACGGGTCCTGGAGGGTCCGATCCCGTCCGACCTGGTCGAGGGCGCCGATGGATCGCCGGTGACGCACGCCGGGCTGCCCCGATTCCGCAGGGCCGAGTTCGGTACGGCGTACCCCTTCGGCCGGGTGGAGTTGCGCGATCCGGAGCTGCCGGTCGACGTCGACCTCGAGGCGTTCAACCCGTTCGTGCCGCCGGACGCCGAGGCCAGCGGCCTGCCGGTCGCCGTGCTGCGGTGGCGGATCCGCAACACCGGAGATCAGGCCGTGGAGGCCGACGTCGCCGGCGTCCTGAGCAACATTGCCGGCACGCCGTACCCCTCGCAGCTCGGCGGGCCGGCAGGACCGGGCAACCGCAATGCGCATCGCGTCGGCGCAGGCGTCGACGGCGTGCTGCTCAGCG
Organism: Mycobacteriales bacterium; assembly: GCA_038253135.1. Classification (GTDB taxonomy): domain Bacteria; phylum Actinomycetota; class Actinomycetes; order Mycobacteriales; family QHCD01; genus JBBSHJ01. The sequence goes on from JBBSHJ010000030.1 coordinate 24,208, forward strand.
GCGGCGAGGCTGGTGGCGAGCGGACCGGATCGATGGCGCTCGCGGCGCTCGGCGCTAGCCGCACCAGCGCTCGCACCGACTGGGCGGCGCTGTCCTGGTCGGGCGACCTGCTGGACTTCCTGGACGACTTCGTCGCGGACGGGTGTCTTGACGAACGGACCGGTGACCGGCCCGATCCGGTCGCCTCGGTGACAGCCGGGGGCGCGATCGCGCCCGGTGAGACGCTGGCACTGGCCTTCCTGCTCGCGTGGCATTTCCCGAACCGGGTCGCGTGGCGCACGTCGGGCTCGGTCCCGGACGAGCCGGGCGCCGATGAGATCGTCGGGAACTTCTATACGACGCCGTACGCCGACGCGTGGGCGGTCGTCGAGGACGTCGTACCGCGCCTCGGCGAGCTCGAGGCGGCGAGCCGGGAATTCACCCTTGCAGTGACGGAATCCACGCTGCCCGAGCCGATGCGTGAGGCTGCACTCTTCACGACGTCGACGCTGCGCACGCAGACCACCTTCCGGACCGCGGACGGCCGATTCTTCGGCTGGGAGGGCATGAACGATCATGCCGGCTGGTGCCATGGCACGTGCACGCACGTCTGGAATTACGAGCAGGCCACGCCATTCCTGTTCGGCGCATTGTCGCGGTCGCTACGGGAGGTCGAATACGCCCACGCCACAACCGATTCCGGCCACATGAGCTTTCGGGTCGGACTGCCGCTGGAGCGGCGCGCCCGCGAGTGGGATCTCGCGGCCGCCGACGGCCAGATGGGCTGCCTGGTCAAGCTCTATCGCGATTGGCAGCTCTCCGGCGATGACGGCATGCTCGCCGCGCTCTGGCCCGCGGCCCGCCGCACGATGGAATTCGTCTGGATCGAGGGCGGCTGGGACGCCGACCGTGACGGGGTCATGGAGGGCGCGCAACACAACACGATGGACGTGGAATATTACGGCCCCAATCCGAATATCGCCTGCTGGTATCTCGCCGCTCTCGAAGCGACGGCAAGAATGGCCGATCACGCCGGTGACGCGGATTTCGCCGGGACCTGCCGCGGCCTGGCCAGCCGCGGCCGGACCTGGATCGACGAGCATTTGTTCAACGGCGAGTATTACGAGCAGGAATTCCGGCCGCCCGGCGATTTCGGCCGGGTCGCACCTGGACTCGCCCACCCCACCGCCGACGCCGACCCGGCCGACCCGCCGTTTCAGATCGGCAATTCCTGCAATGCCGATGCCCTGACGGGAGCCTATGTGGCGCGGCTCGCCGGACTCGGCGACGTGCTCGACAGCAGGCATCTTCGCACCACCACGCAGGCGTTGATGCGGCACAATTTCCGCCCACGTCTGCATGGTCACGTCAACCCGATGCGGACCTATGCCCTTGATGGGGATGGTGGCCTGTTGATGGCGACCTTCCCGCGCGGTGCGGTGCACCGGCCGTTTCCCTACTTTCCCGAGGTGTGGAGCGGCGTCGAGTACGGCGTCGCGATCAACGCGATCTACGACGGCGATCTTGAGACCGCGGAGCGCATCGTCATGACCGTGCGGGCGCGGTACGACGGGGAGCGCCGCAGTCCGTATGACGAGGCCGAGTGCGGGCACCACTACGCGCGCACCATGTCGGCCTGGGGTCTGATCGTCGCCGCGACCGGGTTCACCTACAGCGCGGTCGACCGGTCGATCGGTTTCGCCCGCTCGGACCGGGACGTCCGGTGGGTATGGGCCAGCGGCGATGCCTGGGGCGTCGTACACCAGCAGGACGTCGCAGGCCACGGCGAGCTCCTTCTTGAGGTCCGCGGCGGCGCGGTCTCGATCGAGACGGTCCGCATCGGCGAGGAAGTCCTGCGGTCCCCCACGCCCGGCGTACTCCGCCGAGGCGACAGCATCACGGTGCCCGCCACGGGTTGAGCCGCACGGGAATGATGCTCACCGGCCACCGCCTGGCGCGGACAGCGCCATGCTCGGCCTGTCCACGCTGCCCTCCGAGATGGTCGCCGGCGCGGGACGGCGGTCTCGGCGTCTGCGGATGGCTCGTCGAGACGGCCGACGACCTACGCCGGGCACTGGACCTCGGCCCCTGACGGCGTCACCACCCAAGACCCGGGGAGGCTGCGCGAGCTTCTCGACGCGCAGTCACCGCGCTAGGCGCCGACGGCAGCGGCCCTGATCCGCTCGCCGACGGCCCGCATCCGGGCGAGTACGTCGTCGCGGTCGGCATCGTCGAAGTCGGCCAGGACGGCGTAAGCGATCGCCGCGGCGGGACCGCGGACCAGACCGACGTCGCAGCGGATCCCGGTGTCCGTACCCGTCTTGTGCGTCAGTCCGATTCCCCGGTCGGGGTCGGCGTGTGCGAGCGGGTCGAGCCCGAACGCGGCGGCGACCATCGAGGTGTCGGTGTCGAGTGCCAGCCAGCGAAGCACCCGTTCGGAGACGTCGCTCGATGCGACCAGCCCTTTGTGCAGCCGGGACATCAGACCGGTCAGCTCGGCCGCCGTCCCCGTCGACAGCGTGGACGGGTCCGCCGGACCGCGCCGCTCGCGCACCCGGTCGTGCAGCGCCGTCTGCCGCAGACCGAGGGCACCGGCGCGAGCGGTGACGGCGTCGAGCCCGACCGCGCGCAGCAGCACATTGGTGGCGAAGTTGTCACTGACCGCGCCGACGAGGACGGCCAGGTCCGCGACGGCGTACGACGGTCCCGCCAGATATTGCAGCAGCCCGGAGTCGGTGACGGCGTCCGCCGTGGTGCAGGGCAACGGAGCGCCCGGGCCGAGCCGGCCGTCCTCGAGCCGTGCGGCCACCTCGATGAGCAGCAGGATCTTGCCGATCGAGGCGGTGCGATGGACCCGGCGGTTGGACCGGGACTCGAGCAGCACTCCGGACTCGGCGTCCTCGACGCGCACGCTGATGCGCGGGCGCCCGCGCACCGCCCGCGGCTCTACCCTTTCGACCATGTCCCTGACTCGATTCCGCAGTACGACGCTGTGCGATGGTGCCGAATACCACTACGGCACGCTCGTCCCGGCCGGGACGAGCCTCGTCTACCTTGCCGGAGCGTGTCCGATCGACGCGGCCGGAAACACCGTGGCGTTGGGCGACGTCGCGGGTCAGGCCCACCAGGTGATGGCCAACCTGCGGGTCGCGCTGGCCGAGGCCGGCGTGGCGCCGGCGGACGTCGTACGCACCACCGTCTACGTCGCCTCGGCCCACCAGGCGGACCTCGTCACGGCCTGGAATGTGCACCACGACTTCTTCGGCGAGCACGAGCCGCCGAGCACGCTGGTGGGCGTGACCTGCCTCGGCTACGACGGTCAGCTCGTCGAGGTCGAGGCGGTGGCGGCCATCCCGGCAGCGCCGCGCTAACGATCACCCGCGACCGCCGCCGGTGGGGCGTCGCGTGCCGTCGTCGAGGCGAGCAGAGTGTTTGCTTTTGCGAACTATAGATTGAGGTGGGGTGCTCGCCTCGCGTCGACGAACCAGCGCGCCGTCCCGGCCGCCCGAGTCCTCGCCGCTACTGCGCGACATTCCGCATCCGCTCGGAAAGTTCGGTGCGCGAACGGATTCCGAGCTTGGTGTAGACGTGCCGGAGGTGATATTCGACCGTTTTCGGGCTGAGGAACAGCGCGGCGCCGGCCTGCCGGGTGGTCCGCTGGTCGGCCAGCAGCAGGGCGATCTGGAACTCCTGGGGAGTCAACTCCAGGATGGGCCCAGTCGACCGGCGGCTCACGCTCTCCCCGGTGGCCTTGAGCTCGACCAGCGTCGCATCGGCCCATGGCAGCGCGCCCAGCCTCTCGAACGCTTCCAACGCCGCCCGCAGATGGGGGCGGGCCTGGAGTCGCCGCCGCAGCCGGCGCAGCCGCGACCCATAGGCCAGGTGAGTCCGCGCCGCCTCGAACTCGTCGAGGGTGCAGGCGTGCCACTCGAGGGCCGCCGCGAAGTGCCGGTCGACGTCCTCAGGACGACCCACCATCCCGTGAAGTCGTTCGGCCCGCGCGAGGGCCCAGGGTTGTCCCTTCGCCGTTGCTCGCTCGCCGAACGCGACGGCGGCGGCACCGGACTCCTCCCGCCTGCCCAGCCGCAGCAGCGCGTCCACGAGTTCCGGCAGTGGGGACAGATCGACATCGAGGATCCCGTTGTCGGCCAGCCACCCGGCGAGCGAGGAGAAGGTCGTCGCCGCCTCCTCGGCCCGGCCGGACACCAACTGGAGCTCGCCGATGGCGAACTGCGCCCAGGCGCGGCCGAGGTGGATATGGTGCCCGGCGCACAGCGTCATCGCCTCCTCGACGTGCGTCCGGCACTCATCATCGCGCCCCATCCGGGCCTCCAGCCACGCCAAGCCGGCCAGCGAGGTGGCCAGCTCCGTCGTCTGACCGAACTCCCGCGCCAGCCGGATCGCCTCGGCATAGTCGGCCGCAGCCGAAGCCCAGCAATCGGTGGTGGCGCCGTCGCGCGCTATGTGAAAGAGCAGGTGCGGCAAGCTCCCCACGGCGGCCCGCGCGCGGCCGTTGGCCAACACCTGGCGGGCGAGTTGCCGGCCCGCTTCGGACTCCCGAAGAAACAGCGGCGCGATCATGCTCCATGGCGATGACGTCGGATCGAGAGCTGGATCACGGTCGGCCGAATGATGTTCGACCGCGTGGCGGATGCGGTCGCTCCCATCGCTACCAGCCAGGATTCGAGCGGCTCCGGTCGCGATGGCCGCGATGAACTGCGCGGGCCGGTCGACCGCACTGTCCATCAGCCGTTCCGCGGCCACGGCGGCCGACATCGCGGTGGCCGAATCCCCCAGGTAGAAGCAGACGTAGATCGCTTCGGCGTACAGCCGCAGCGCCCGGTCGTTATCGAGCGGGGCGGTCTCGTCGGCGGCCTGGAGCAGGATCCTCCGCGCTTCGGTCAGCGAGCCGCACCGGGCCGCGATGGTTCCCGCCAGTTCCTTCGCGCGGGCCCGGCGCAGAGGCGCGCGTTCGGATTCCAGAACGGTGGTGAGCAGTGCAGTGGCGCGATCGGCGTCGCCGGCAGCCCAGCGGGATTCCGCCGCAGCGAGGAAGAACGCGGCCCGGCCCCGGTCGTCGGACACCAATCGGGCCGCGCGTTCGTAGGCGATCGCGGCGACAGCGTAGGCGGCCCGGCCGGCGGCGCGCGCGGCAAGGTCAGCGACCGCGTCGGCCAAGGCCGGATCCGGGCCCAGCGCAGCGTCGCACAGATGCCAGGTCCGGCGGTCGTCGTCGGGCGGCAGCGCGTTCGCCACCGCGGCATGCAGCCGGCGGCGTTCGTCGGGTGGAGTGGCGGCGTAGACGCCGGATCGCATCAGCGGGTGGCGGAACTCGACCCGATCCTGGTCCACCCGCAGCAGCCCGGCCCGCTCCGCCTCGGCCAGCACCGCGACGTCGACCTTGAGGGCGCCGCAGGCCCGCACCACGACGGGCAGGTCGGCCCCCGCCGTGGCGACCACTCGCACCGCACGGGTCGCGGCGGCGCTGAGCGCATCCGCCCGCATCGCGAACCGGGCGGCCAGCGCCACGGGGATGAGGGCCGGGCCACCGGGACTCGTTGCGGCGAGAGCGGTGCCTTCCCTTGCCAGCTCGATGACGGCCAGCGGGTTCCCACCGCTGAGCTCAAAGATGTGGTTCGTCCTCTCACCCGACGGCGGCGCCGGCGCGGAGTCCGTTGCCAGTGCCCGGGTTGCCTCCCGGTCGAGCCCGAGGACGAAGAGTTCCGGCAGGCCCGCAGTGGTGAGTGCGCAGGGAGTCTCGGCGCGCGCGGCGATCAGCACGACGACGGGGTCGGCGAGCAGACGCCGCGCGGCAAAGGCGATCGCGTCGGCCGACGGTTGATCGAGGTCGTGGGCGTCGTCGATCACGATCGCCAACGGCCGGTCCTCGCTCAGGAGGGTCAGCAGGCTCAGCGTCGCGGCGCCGACGGCGAAGCGATCCGCGGTCGGGCCGCTGCGCATGGCGAGGGCGACGCCAGCGCCTCGGCCTGCGGTCCGGGAATCCGATCGACGCTGCCGAGCGCAGGTCGCAGCAGCGCAAGCAGGCCGCCGAACGGGATGTCCCGTTCATGGGCGGACCCCCTCGCGCGCAGCACCCGCATGTCGCGCGCCCGGCTCACGGAGTGTTCGAGCAGGGCTGACTTGCCGATGCCGGGCTCGCCGGTCATCAGCAGGATTCCGCTACGGCCGACCCGCGCACCGGCCACGAGGGCGTCGATGATTCCGGTTTCGCCGGTGCGTCCCAGCAGCATCGGGAAAGCGTAGAGCGCTGCCTCGGCTGAAATCAGCCGAACGCCTTCGGACCATTAGGTGGGTGCCCTGATGCGATGCCGGCCACCGCGGCCGCAGCATCGAGCGAGCACCCGGCCGCAAGCGCCGGTGCCTTCGACCCAAAGGAGACCGCCATGACGACGATTGACCAGCCGCCGGTGATCGACGAGGAAAAGCTGATGAGCTTCGTCTTCAACGCCGTGGATGAAGTCGGCGCCACCCTCAACTGTGCTCTGGTGGTGATGGGCGACCGGTTGGGCTACTACCAGGCGCTGGCCGACAGGGGCCCGCTGACCCCGTCGTTGCTCGCCGAGGCCACCCAGACCGGCGTCCACTACGCGCGGGAGTGGCTCAACGCCCAGGCGGCGGGCGGCTATGTCGAGTACGACCCGGCGTCCGGCACCTACACGCTGCCCGCCGAGCAGGCGGTCGCGCTCACCGACGAGAACAGCCCGGCGTACCTGCCCGGCTTCTTCCAGATCGCATACGGGACGGTCGCCGACGCGCGGGCCGTGATGGCGGCGGCCAAGGACGGTGACGGGCTCGGCTGGCACGAGCACAGCGACGACGTCTTCGTCGGCTGTGAGCGATTCTTCCGGCCGGGTTACCACGCGAACCTGGTGTCCACCTGGCTGCCGGCCCTCGACGGTGTCGTGGCGAAGCTCTCGACGGGAGCCCGGGTGGTCGACATGGGATGCGGCCACGGCGCGTCCACCATCGTGATGGCACAAGCGTTTCCGCGCTCGACCTTCATTGGCTCGGACTACCACGCCCACTCGATCGCCACCGCCCGGGAGCGGGGCGGCGCTGCCGGGCTGGCCGACCGGGTTCACTTCGAGGCCGCGGACGCCGGTTCCTACAGCGGCCACGATTTCGACCTGATCACCACATTCGATGCGTTGCACGACATGGGTGATCCGATCGGCACCGCTCGCCATGTCTTCGAGACGCTAGCTGATGACGGCAGCTGGATGATCGTCGAACCGGCCGCCGGCGACCGGGTCGAGGACAACCTGAACCCGGTGGGCCGGGCCTACTACGGATTCTCGACGCTGCTGTGCACACCGGCCTCACTCGCGCAGGACGTCGGTCTCGCCCTCGGCACGCAGGCCGGGCCCGCCAGGATCGAGGATGTCGTCACCAGCGCCGGATTCACCGGATTCCGGGTGGTGGCGGGCACCCCGTTCAACAACGTGTTCGAAGTGCGGAAATGAGCGATCTCCTTTTCGACGCTCCGTCGGCCGCCCGGGCCGATGGCGCGGCATCTCCGGCGCACTGACGTTCGACGGCCGGGGCTATGGGTGCTCGGCCCGCCGGTCCGCTCTGCGAGACTGGCCGGATGTCGCCCCTCGCCTCGGGCTACGCCGACGTCGACGACCTCCTCACGATGCTCCGCGTCGGTGTCGAGACGGAGCTGGGCGATGCTCTGCGGGGTCTTTATGTCACCGGTTCGCTGTCGTACGGCGATTTCGACCACGGCAGCAGCGACATCGACTTCCTCGCGGTCACCGGCCGCCGTTTCGATGGCGCCGACCGAGCCGCCCTCGCGGCGATGCACGCGGGCATAGCCGTGCGGTACCCCGTGTGGGCGGAGCGGATCGAGGGCTCCTATGTGCTCGTGGATCTACTGGCCCATGACGCTCCGCCGGCCGAGCCGCGCCCCTATGTGAACCAGGGCCGGCTGTGGGATCCTGACCCGGGCTACGGCCAGGAATGGCTGCTGAACCGCTACGTCCTGCACCACCGGGCGATCCCACTCATCGGCCCGCCGGCCGCGGAGATGTTCCCGGAGGTGCCGGAGGCGGCGATGCGCGCGGCGTCGGTGTCCTCGCTGCACGAGGAGTGGGAGCCGCTGCTGCAGGAGCCGACGATCCTCGACGACCCGCACCACGCGGCGTACATCACCTTGACGCTGTGCCGGATCCTGCACACCGCGCACGTCGGCGGTGTCGCATCGAAGCGGGTCGCGGCGAGGTGGGTGATCGAGCAGTACGGCGATCGATGGGCCGGCCTTGTCACCGCGGCGCTGGCCTGGAGGCACGGCGAGGCGCTGGACCGGCGGGAGGAGATCCTGGAACTCATTCGGTTCGCCGCGA
>JBBSHJ010000031.1:0-32181 GCA_038253135.1 Mycobacteriales bacterium
ACTCTGCGGGTGTCGCACCGATTGCTGGTGCCACTCGTCTCGGCGTACACGGATTGACTCTGCGGGTGTCGCACCGATTGCTGGTGCCACTCGTCTCGGCGTACACGGATTGACTCTGCGGGTGTAGCTCAATGGCAGAGCCCCAGCCTTCCAAGCTGGTCATGCGGGTTCGATTCCCGTCACCCGCTCCACGCAAAAGCGCCGGTCACAGCCCTTATTCAGGCTCCGGGAACCTTCCGCAGTTTACGGCTGTCAACATTTTGGGCGTTATCCGGGCGACAGTGGATCGCCGCTTGCGGTGCGATCAGGGCGTCGAGCCGGTCGACCTGGCCAGCGGGAAGGTGCGCGCCGCGCTCTCTATCCGGTGGCGGGCACCGGCCCTCGACCGGTAGACAGGGACCGTGGCTGATACCGAGCAGCTTGACGTGCGCACGATCACCGAGTCCGAGTTCGCCGACTACCACCGGATGATCTATGACGCCGTCGGCGGCGACGAGACCGAGGATGACCTGGCCACCGACCGCTCGGTCGCGGAGTGCGACCGCAACTGGGCGGCGCTGGACGGCGGGCGGATCGTCGGGGCGGCCGGGCATTCACCCGCGCCATGACCGTGCCCGGCGGCGAGTTGCCGATCGCCCGCCGTGACAAGCGTGGCCGTCGCGCCGACGCTCCGGCGACGGGGCGTGCTAACCCGGTTGATGCGCTCCCACCTGCACGACCTGCCCGAGCGCGGCGCCGAGCCGTTGGCCGCGCTGTGGGCCTCGGAAGCGCTGATCTACGGCCGCTTCGGCTACAAACTGGCTGCCAGCGGCTCGAGCCTCAAGGTCATCCTGGCCAGGACGGCGTACCGCCCCGGTATCGACACCGGCGCCGACACCGTCGAAGTCCTCGACAACCGGACCCGACTTCGATCGAGCCACCAAGCCAGCCGGGGTTAGCTCAGGTCGTTGGAGTCATAGCCATCGGGCGTGCCGTCGGTGTCGCGGTCGTGGTACTGATCTGCGTTCGGGTCGCGGTCGTAGCCATCGGGCGTGCCGTCGGTGTCGCGGTCGTGGTACTGATCTGCGTTCGGGTCGCGGTCGTAGCCATCGGGCGTGCCGTCGGCGTCGCCGTCGTGTCGCTGGTCCGCGTTCGGGTCGCGGTCGTAACCGTCGGGCAGTCCATCGGCGTCGCGGTCGTGGTACTGATCGGCGTAAGGGTCAGAGTCGGACACGTCGGGGGTACCGTCGCCGTCGCTGTCGGACTCGCTGGCCTCGGGCAGGAGATTCGATGAGGTGGGCCACGACGGGTCGATACCGGGTGCGGGCGCTGTGATGCCTGGGCCGGTCGTGTGCCACCCGGTCTCGGCGGCGGCGGTCGGAACCGAAACCGCGGTGTCGTAGTACCCGTCGGAGTTCGTGTCGGACTGGACAGACTCGGCGACGCCATCTTCGTTCGTGTCGACGGCGATGAGGTCAGGGATACCGTCGGAATTCGTGTCGAATGCGGTCTGATCTACCACGCCGTCCTGGTTGGTGTCGATCTGCCACACGTCGTTGTTGCCATCGCTGTTGGTGTCGGTGGCCACCTGGTCGACGATGCCGTCGGAGTTGAGGTCGATGTCCATGTCTATCTCCTTGGTCGCAGGCCGCTCTGAGGACTCGAACACTAAGCGCATCCCAACGGTGTGACCTCCCCGATGTGCGCCAACGTGACTGTAACTCTCAGCGCAGCCTGCCGCCGGAAAACGGTTGAGGCCAGCCCGAAGATCGCCGATGATCACGGAATATCCTACGAGTCGTGGACCGAAGGCATGTTTCAGAAGGAACGCACCCGGAGCTTGGTCCGACATATTCATCCATCCTGAGGATGACCCGCGGGCGGGCGGGGGGTTCGAGAACCCCGAGCGCGCCATACTCACGGGGTACCTGCACGACCGGCGCCTGATCCCGCAGACGAAGTGCTCCGGCCTCGAGGCCACCGACCTGGCTCGCCGCTCGGTGCAGCCGTCCAATCTGTCGCTGCTTGGCCTGGTGCGGCACATGGTCGGGGTGGAGCAGTCCGACTGCGTAATCGTTTGCGCAGATCCGACGCCAGCACTGTTGCACGCGTCGCGCAGAGGTCCATACAGGTGCCATACATGCGACAGGCGCGTCGCGAATTCCGGCTAACAGGTGGCCGGGTATTTGTTTTAGCGATCCACGGCCTCGACCCGGCCGGCGGCGAGATAGTCGAACGTCGTTTTCGGCGAGTCGGATATGCCGCTCTCCGATCCGAAAAAAAGGGGATTCGCCTCTCTCGTGAATCAATCGCCTGACATATCGCGGTGACACCGCCAGCAGCGTGGCCGCTTCATCGACGGCGAGCAGCCGGTCGGGTGCAGCAGCGGCGGGTGCCGCACTCGACCGTTCCCGGTTGCGGATTCCGGCCGTGAGGGCACCGCGCGGCGTGCCACGGGGCAGCGTCCCGCGTGATCGTCGCCCGGCTCAGCCGCAGCGTCTCTCGGATGCTGCGCGCCGTGCCGTCGGCGTACCACCGCACGGCGGCACTGGCGAATTCCGAGCCGGTGCGCGGCTCGTCATGTCCTGTCATTGGCCGTACCTGCACAAGAGGTATCGGCACCAGCGGGACGACAACCGGATGACAGAACGACTTCCGCAGAAGTGTGAGCCACGTCACACACGCGGTTAACCGGACGCGCCCTCCGCCTATGGGCGTTATCCGAGAGGCAGTGGATCGGAAACCCGGGGTCACAGGCGGTCATTGGTGAGCTTCACAGCAGGTCAGCCCCCATCATTCCGCCAATTTGAGCGCGAATCCGCTTCGCCGGCATTGTCCGTTTAGCCTGACTTTCAAGCTGGTCATGCGGGTTCGATTCCCGTCACCCGCTCCGCGCTTGACGCAGGTTGGTGCGGCTTCGTGGCTGCGCCTACGCTGATGACCGGCCCGTCAGCGAGTTTGCCCGCGTCATCGTCGGGCGCCGATTCCAAGGAGACCCCCGATGACCGAACCGACGATTTCCGGAGCCCCAGCGCGGGCGAAGGCGCGCCGCGAGGCCCGGATCGCGGAAACTTTCGTCACCCTGGCCGACACGCTGGTCTTCGACTACGACGTCGTGGATCTGCTCACGACCTTGGCCCAACGCTGTGTGGAGTTGTTGGACGCCGCCGCTGCCGGCATCATGCTCGCCGATCAACGGGGTGGACTCATGACGGCGGCATCGTCGTCCGAAGCGGCTCGCCTGCTGGAGCTGTTCGAGCTACAGGTCAAGGAGGGTCCGTGTCTGGATTGCTTCTCCACCGGCACGCCGACGGTGAGCCGGGATCTCGGCTCCGATGCGCGTTGGCCCCGGTTCCGTGCGGCAGCCCGAGCCGACGGCTTCGCCTCGGTCAGCGCGCTGCCGCTGCGGCTACGTGATCAGGTCATCGGCGCCTTGAACCTGTTCCACACCGAGTCCGGCGGCCTCGATGAGACGGGCGAACGGACAGGGCAGGCGCTGGCCGACGTCGCGGTCATCGGCATCCTTCAGGAACGCTCGATCCGCCGCAGCGAGGTCCTCACCGAGCAACTGCAGACCGCGCTGAACAGCCGGATCACGATCGAGCAGGCCAAGGGCATCCTGGCCGAGCGCGGCGCCGGGCTCGACATGGACGCCGCCTTCAACGCGCTGCGTGGCTATGCCCGCGCGCACCAGCGGCGGCTGTCACAACTCGCGACCGAGGTCGTCGAGGGTGCCGCGGACATCAAGGCGATTCTCGCCGGCCCACGCGCTGTATCGACCTGACCCGTCGTGGCCCGCCGGCCCGCGTGATTCTTCCGGATACAAACGGGTGAAGTCGGCGGTGCGGATCATCCAACACGAATCGCCAATGGAAACAAAGGCCAAATAGAAACAAGGGCAGTGGTCGCCTTTCGGTGCGACGGGTCCGGCGATCGAGAACCGTATCCATCGGGGTCGGCAGCGCCTGCATGATCGATTTGCGCACGACCCCGCCTCGCCCGATGCCGGTCTATTCTGGCGTCGTGCACGCGTTGGCCTCCGTTGTCGGATCGTGCGGTGAAACGATCGCTGCGGGGGAACGCGACTGGTCGCCGGTCGTAATCGCGCATTTCGTCAAGATGGTCGACCATCGTGCGGGGGCGTTACCCACCTGCCCCATCGGGCCACCCGGCTTGCGAAGCAACGAGCGGCTGGCCGTGTTCGGCCGGATCCGAACGGGTGAACTCGTCGCCCGCAGCAGCATGAACTCGACGGTACGGATCGATGAATTTCCCTCTCGGGACAATTCGCCCTATAGAACCGGAATCGCTCGTCTCGTCTACATCAGCTAGCGTCGTTTGCACCCCGACGCTCGGTGCAGCACCCTCTCCGGATGCCCAGCAGATCGAGACCGTGCGTCATCGCCCGAAACGACAGGGTCGACGTGACGCGGCGGGCCGAGTCCAAGCTCGAGAAGCCTGCGGTCGGGCAACTCGGCGGGCGATTCGAGGACTTGTGTGTCCCCGCGCACCAGTTGCACGGGTCGCCCGGACCGCTTATTCTTCGTTGAAGACACAAACACGTGTCCGATGATCACCCCAGATCCTGGTGACCCGACGCCCATTAACGGCGGCAGGAGGATCCAGGTTTGTCTCACGCACCGTTCGATGAGCGTCCTCCCACCTGTCGGGACCGGCCCGCGGACCTACCTGGGTGTTATCGACGTACGATGCACCGGAACGACGGCCGTGTCGGTTCTGGACGGCGAACCCATCCCGGCGATCTGCCGGCAGTTCAAGGAAATCCTGAGCGGCTTGATCGCCGTGGGCATCCGCCAGGTGCGGCGGGGTCTGTCGGCCACGCTCGTCGATGCGGCGCAGCTGCGAATGCTGCGTCAGTCGCAGGGCCGCCTGCCCCGAAGGCCCGCAGGTCTCTGCGGTGGCGGTCCATGGCCGGGCCTGCCGGTATCGGCTGGTGCCGCAGCCGGTGACCGGCCGCCCAGCGCGCGATGACCTGGGCAACTACGTCTACATGCCTTTGGTGGAGGCCGGGCTCGTACGGCGCCGTCGCCCACGACGCGACCGGACGGGCCATGATGATCGGACCGGCGGATCTGACGCCGGCGTGGCATGAGGAGCGGACATCACGGCGTCGGAGGCGAGGACTGCATGCGGTGTATGACCTCACGGTGATCGGTGCCGGTCCGGCGGGCTGCGCCGCGGCACTGCGGATGTTGCAGCTAGAGCCTCGTGCGCGGGTGCTGGTGGTGGATTCGGCTGCCTTCCCGCGGGACAAGGTCTGTGGTGACGCGGTCTCTGCGGAGGCGGTGGCGTTGCTGGCCGAGCTCGGGGTATCCCAGGTCACCGGCGGGTATCGGCCGGTGGAGCGCCTGCGGTTGCGCTCACCGGCGGGCCTCGAGGCGCTCGGGGACCTGCCCGGAGCGGCGTTCGTGGTGCCGCGTGCAGTATTCGACGCCCGGCTGGTGGCCGCGGTCGTTGCCCGCGGCGCCGAGCTGCGGGTGCACCGGGTACGTCGAGTCGAGCCGCGCACGGGGTATGTCCGGGTCGACGGCGGTGCCGCCGACGCGCGGGTGGTCATCGGTGCCGACGGCGCGAACTCGGTGACCAGCCGAGCCTTGGGCGCACCCGCTCGACGGATGGCCGTCGCGATCCGGGGCTACGCTCCGACCGGGGCCGCGGCCAGGGAATTGCTGATCGCGGTGCAAAAGCAGCACAGCCCGGCCTACGCCTGGTCGTTCCCGATCGGGGACGGTTGGTCGAATATCGGTTTCGGGGTGTTCGATGATCGCCTCGCCGGTGGGCGCCGCGCCCTGGTGCAGCGGCTCAGGGCCGCGCTCCCGGAGCAGCTCGCCGATCCCGCGACGGTGCGCGGGCATCGACTGCCGTTGAGCACCGGGCGCCCGAAGCTGCCGGACGGCCGGGTCCTACTGGCCGGGGACGCCGCCGGTCTGATCAACCCGCTATCGGGCGAAGGCATTCACCACGCGCTCCTGTCCGGTGCGCGCGCCGGCGAGGCGGCCCTTGACGGGCAGCAGGCCGGCCACCGCTACCGGACGATGATGCGCCGTCAGTTGCGCTGGCACCTGGCGCAGAGCGCCGTACTGGCACGGTGCGCGACATCGCCCAACGTCGTGGACGCGGTCATCGGAGCCGCCCGTCAGCCCGACATCTTCGCCAGCATCACTGAGCTCAGCCTGGGCAGCGGCACGATCAAAGTGGGCACGCTGAGCGCCCTCATCGGCCGGTCCGCTGCCAGCCGTGCGGCCGCCGTTCGACGCGTGCTGCTCAACCCCCGGCTGAGCGAGCGCACCCAGGGATAACAGCCGGGGGCTCGCCAACTGAGCATCGGCACCTACCGAGCCCTGCGCCCGCGCCGATCTAGTCTAAGGAGCCTTCGATGAGTTCGACGAGCAAGTCCTCACCCGGCGCCGCGACGCCGCAATCAGACCTGCAGGAGCATCGCTTCGGGGTCCCTACATGCCCGCCGACGCGGTGGGTACGTTCTTCCTGATCAATGCCGACACGGAAAACCCTTGCGGCCGTGGCATCACCGGCGGCGCGGTCAACCCCGAGCGGACCCTCGGCCGGGAGATCATGTCCCTCACGTTTACTGCAACGTAGGGCTACATTCTGGCTACGACCGTCGGCGGCATCACGCGGGCTGGTTCCAGCTCGAGGCCAGGTCGGAGCCGAAGAACAAGAAGCGCTCCCGCACCGTATGACCTGCCCAGCCCGGGTGTCGCCGCCAGCGGACATGGAGGACACCGCCCCAGCCCGCAGGAGCATGATTCGGGCCGGTCCGTTTTCGATCGCGCCTCGACTACCTCCGCTGATCGTCGACAGGGAGGAAAGCATGTCGCAGTCGCGTCGGGCGGCTTGGCTTCGGTCCGCAGGTGCCGCCAATCACCAGAGCTTCTTCGCAACCGAGGCCGCGCAGGCCGGCGGGCTCGTGCACCACCGCAACGGCGGCACGATCACGTGCGTCGCCGGCGGAGAGGCGCAGGTCGCGTTTGCCGAGGTATCCGAGGCCGATGCGTCCGCGTTCGCTGACGATGCCCTTGCCGTCGTACGCCGGCACCTGCCGCTGAATCAGCTCGGTTGGTGGTCGCTCAACGAGTGCGCCCCGACCGTGCTCGGTCCCCGGCTACTCGCGCGCGGCTTCGACTGGGGCTGGCGGCCGAACTGGATGGCCCTCGATGTCGCGACCCTGGTCGAGGACATTCCGCCGCCGAAGGGCCTCGTCATCACTCCGGTCGATGGTCACCTCGAGGCGACGCTCGACGGACATCGATTGGGCAGCGTGGCTCATCACGTCTGCGACTTCGACGGCCAGCTGGTCGGCGGCGTGTACGCAACGGAGGTCGATGCGGCGGCCCGTCGGCAGGGAATCGGTACGGCGTTGACCGTCGCGTCGTGCCGGCGACTGCGCGAGCTCGGCTGCGAGCACGTGCTGCTCAATGCCACGGCGATGGGGGTGCCGGTCTATCTGCGGGCAGGGTTCACCTTGCTCGGGGAAGCCGGGCAGACCTGGTGGATGATGAAGGACCGCATCGAGGGGCAACAGCCGAGCCGCCCCGAGGTCGCGTTCGTCGAGGCGATCGGCACCGGCGACCTCGCCGCCGCCGCAACCGCGCTCCAGATGTCGGAACGGGACCTCGACGCGCCGCTCACCTGCGGGCTCTCGCCGCTCGGCGTCGCGGCCGTTACCAAGCAACAAGGCTCCGGTCGGTGGTTGGTCTCGCAGGGCGCGACGCCCGACGTCGTATCCGCGTGGGATCTCGGCTGGCACGACGAAGTCAACGACCTGCTCGCGAAATGATCCGGTACTGGTGAACCGGCGTACCGGCGCCAGGGCGATGACTCCTCTGCACATCGCGGCTGACCGCGGTGAAATCGAGCTCGCACGAGTGGTCCTCGCCGCTGGCCCCGACCTCACCATCAAGGATTCACAGTTTCACGGCATCGCTCTGGGCTGGGCGCATCAGCGCGGGCATAGCGACGTCGCGCAGCTCATCCAAGAAGCGATGGATGCGGAGGACGCTGGGTGAGGACGTCGGTGCAGTCCACCCAGTCCAACTGAGGCTCGGGGATGCCGAGCGTTCGACCGAAATCCTGTGCTCCGGACCGTCGCCTGGCATCACCCCGTGGGTATCGAAATATCCGAGCCGGGAAGAGCACGAAGATCTCCCGCTCGTTGTGGAAGTCGGCGTACCAGCCCCGCTCGCCCGGTATTTGCTGAGCTTGCGGACGATCAGCGGGTTGCCTTCCAGAGTCACACCCACTCGAAGGCTCTCCAGGATGATTGCTCCGTCGTACAACGGACTCTTGCTATTCTCGAGTCGTGCCGGGTCATCAGACTCCGGGTGCGCAGAACACGTTGCCCTCCGGATCCGCCCACACCCAGTGGACCGGCTGATCCGCCACGTCGATCTTCTCGATCCGGCGGGCACCAAGCTGCTCCAGCCGCGTCATCTCCGCCTCGCGCTGCGCCACCGACGGCTGCTCACCCGGCGGGAATCCCACGTCGAGGTGGAACCGGTTCCCTTGGGCTGTCTCGGCGCCATGCTGCACATGCTTGTTGACTCCCTGACACACAAGCAGCGGCGACCCGCCATCGGGATTCTGCGTCACCACCCATCCTGGTGAGTCCTCCACCAGCTCGAAACCGAGCACCGCGGCGTAGAACCGCGCCAGCCGGGAGGGATCGATCGAGTCGATCACGACACCGCCCCAATTCCTGCGAACATTCATGCGAGCCTCCATGTGTGACCGTTGATGGTCACGGAAGCTAACAGCAGGCCCTGACAGCCGCCAGGTCAGCCCGGCCAGTTTCGGGTGGGCCGCCGGACGCTCGGCGCCAGTGGGGGACAGCCCGGCCGTGCAAGCCACCGCCGTGCTAACCCGCGCCCGCGCGGTCCGCGGCAGCCACCCCAACCGCGACCGCAACAACGCCGCCGTGGACCGGAACCCGACCAACTCCCCCAGGCACCGCGCATCCACCTCCGCGATCACCCCACACAGGGCCGCATCCAACCGCCGCCGCTGCGCCGCCAACGCATCCAACCGCTGCAACAACACCGTGTCATTCACAGCCACCACATCAGCCGCCAACGCGTCGTCGACTGCCACCGCCAACGCACCTGCGCGCGCCGCCACCGGACCTACCTCCGCGGCCGGCGGATTGCCCGCCGTACCTACCTCATCGACCGTATCGTCACGGCCTTTCAGACTTTCGTGCATGGGTTCGATAATACTTCTACCAGCACGTCGCCGCCATGCCGATGATCACGTCGCAGAACAACATCGAGGGCTCGGTCATCTGCACCAGCGAGGTCTACGGGCCGCTCACCGCGAGCGGCAACTCGGTGACCGTTCAGCTCGGCAACGGCTCGGTCGCCACCTGCTCGCCGACCTGGCCGGCTGCCACCGCGAGGGCCCGCAACGCCACAAACCGCACGAGCGAGGCGGCTCTCACCCAGCGCGCCGCCGCAGCCAAGGCAGAGGCTGCCGCCTCGGGCCCTGCGCGCCTCTGATCGGCTCCGCACATCGGCTGATCAGTTGCGGGTAAAGAGGATGACGGCGACGGCGGTGCCGGCGACGACCACGATCCAGCGCAGGACCTTGGCCGGAATCCTGCGCCCGTACGCCGCTCCGACCTGACCGCCGATGATCGAGCCGAGGGCGATCAGGCCGGCCGCGCCCCACGCGATATGCGTGGCGATCACGAAGACGATCGCACCGACCAGATTGGCGAGGCCGGCCAGCACGTTCTTCAATGCGTTCAGCCGCTGCAGCTCGTCATCCACGACCACCGAGAGCAGGGCGATCAGGATGACGCCCTGCGCGGCACCGAAATACCCGCCGTACACACCGGTGCCGAAGACGCCGACGACCGCGGCAACGCCGAGCTTGCGCGCGTGCACGTTGGTCAGTCGCCGCACCAGCCACGGCTGCACCGCCATCAGCACGCACGCCAGCAGGATCAGCACGGGTACGACGGAGTCGAAGACACCGCTCGGCAGCGTCAGCAACAGGATCGCACCGCCGGCGGCGCCCGTCACGGTGGCGGCGCCGTACCGGACACACCGGCCGGCCTGCCCGCGAAGCTCCCTGCGATAGCCGTAAACACCGGAGAACGAGCCCGGGAAGATCCCGACCGTGTTGGTGACGTTGGCGAGCACCGACGGGTAGCCGAGGGCCAGCAGCGTCGGGAACGTGATCAACGACCCGGAGCCGACGATGGCATTGATGCCGCCGGCACCGAATCCGGCGGCCGCGATTCCGAGCGCTTCCAGCGGAGTCACGACGGATCAATCTACGGTGCGGCGATCCGGCGCCGGTATCCGGTGGCGGCACCGGCCGGCGACCGGGTAGACAGGGCATGTGGCTGACACTCAGCGCCTGGAGCTGCGCACCATCACCGAGACCGAGTTCGCCGATTATCACCAGATGATCTCCGAGACCTTCGGGGGCGACGACCACGAGGACAACGTCAAGACCGACCGGACCGTCGCGGAGTACGACCGCAACTGGGCGGCGCTCGACGGCGACCAGTTCGTCGGCGCGGCCGGAGCCTTCAGCCGCACCATGACCGTGCCCGGCGGCGAGCTGCCGGTCGCCGCGGTGACGTCCGTCGCTGTCCGGCCGACGCACCGGCGCCGCGGGGTCCTGACCAGCCTGATGCGGGCGCAGCTGCACGACCTGCACGACCGCCGCGCCGAGCCCGTCGCGGTGCTGTGGGCTTCGGAGGCGCTGATCTACGGCCGGTTCGGCTACGGGCTCGGAGCCCGCGGCGCGAACCTGCGCGTCGACCTGACCCGGGCGGCGTACCGACCCGGCATCAACACCGGCGAGGGACGCGTCGAGCTGCTCGACCGCGAGAAGGCATTGCCGGATCTGCGGACGGTGTACGACGCGCAGCGGGTGCGGGTGCCGGGATTCCTGGACCGGCGCGACGCCTGGTGGGATTTCGTCCTTCGCGACGCGGAGCGGCACCGGGAGGGGCGCACCGCGCTGCGATTCGCCGTCGTCCGCGAACCGGACGGCTCGGCGAGCGGGTACGCCGCCTATGCCCAGAAGCCCGCCTGGGGTGAGAACGGTCCCGACAGCGAGGTGCTGGTGCGCGACCTCGCGGCCAGCACGCCGCAGGGCTACGCGGCGATCTGGAAGTTCCTCTTCGGCATCGACCTGCACCGGCGGCTCACCGCCGGGCACGCGGCCGCTGACGAGGTGCTCCCCCACCTGCTGCTCGACGCCCGTGCCGCCCAGCTGCGAGTCGGTGACCAGCTCTGGATCCGGGTCGTGGACGCGGGCCGGGCGCTGAGCGCGCGCCGCTACGCCGTACCACTCGATGTGGTGCTGGACCTCACCGATGATTTCTGCCCGTGGAACACCGGCCGGTGGCGGCTGACGGGGGACGCGGACGCGGCGCGCTGCGAGCGGACCCACGAGCCTGCCGATCTCGAGCTCACCGCGGCCGAGCTCGGCGCGATCTATCTCGGCGGCACGACGCCCGCGCAGCTGGCGGCCGCCGGCCGGATCCGCGAGCTCACCCCGGGGGCGGTCGCACGGACGACGCTGGCGTTCCGGGCCGAGCGCGAGCCCTGGTGCCCCGAGGTGTTCTGAGGTGGCTGAGGAAGGGACATCCGACGGGCAGCCGGGCCCGCAGCGCAGGCGGACACGGCGCCGGGCGAGCGCGCCCGGGGGGCCGCCACCGACACCGGCCGACGTACCGCCGAGCGGTGCCGCCGGCGCCCAACGCAAAGCCGACCGCCGGCCCGACCGGTCCGGCAGGGAGCAATCGCCCGCGACTCGCGAACGGGGCCTGCGCAACCTCGTCGGCTCCGGCAGCTCGCAGGTCGGCACGCTCCCGGCGATGCGGGCCCGCGATGTCGGCCGCCCGAGCGACGAGCAAATCGCGGCCGCCGAGCGCGACGTCGAGCTCGTCCGGCGGCACTACACACCGCCACCTGCGCGACCGGAGCGGCGCGACTAGAGCTCGGGCAGCTCGCCGGTGGACTCGTAGTCGGAAACCTCGTGCAGCCGGCGGGCATGCCGCGGCGCGTTGCTGAACTCCGTCGACAGGAAGATCTCCACGAACCGTGTCGCGTCCGCGACCGACGTCTCCCGGGCGCCGATCGAGATGACGTGGGCGTCGTTGTGCTCCCGGCCGAGGCGCGCGGTCTGCTCGTTCCAGGCGAGGATCGCCCGGATCCCCTTGACCTTGTTGGCCGCGATCTGCTCGCCGTTGCCCGACCCGCCGATCACGACGCCGAGGCTGCCGGGGTCGCCGATGACGCGGGCCCCGGTGGCGATGCAGTACGGCGCGTAATCGTCATCGGCGACGTAGTGCGCCGGACCGCAGTCGACGACGTCATGGCCGAGCGTCGGCAGGTGGGTCAGCAGGCGGGATTTCAGCTCGAAACCGGCGTGGTCCGAGCCCAGATAGACGCGCATGCCGGTCAGTCTGACAGAGAGCTAATCGAATTCCGGACTCTCGGTCCGGGTCCGCTTCAGCTCCCAGAAATGCGGGTTGCTCGCCACGAGGACCGACCCGTCGAACATCGTGCCGGCCTCCTCGCCGCGCGGGATCCGCGACAGCACCGGGCCGAAGAACGCGACGCCGTTGACGTGGATGACCGGCGTGCCGACCTCCATACCGACCGGGTCCATGCCCTCGTGGTGCGATTTGCGCAGCGCGTCGTCGTACGACGTGTCGTCCCACGCCTTGATCAGCTCGGCCGGCAGGCCGACCTCCGCCAGCGCCTCGGCCATTGCCGCCTTGCGATCCTCCGCTTTTTGATTGTGGTATCGGATCCCCACCGCGGTGTAGAGCGGGCCGAGCACCTCGTTGCCGTGCTCCTGCTCGGCCGCGGTAACCACCCGCATCGGGCCCAAGCCCTTGGACAGGCCCTGCTTGTAGTTGTCCGAGAGTTCCTCGCGCCCTTCGTTGAGCACCGACAGGGACATCGCATGGAAGGACAGGTCCATGTCACGGACCTTCTCGGCCTCGTGGATCCACCGGGAGGTGATCCACGCCCACGGGCACGCCGTGTCGAACCAGAAATCCACCTTGTCTCGTCCGCTCACCGAATCTCCCATCACCGAGCTGTCGGGGTCGAACTCTTTAGAGTCCGACCGTTCCTGCAGCGTCCGGCGTTGCCAGGGCTATTCCCCGCCGACCGCTCACGGTCGGCGGGACACGCCGGCGTGAAACACTGGCCGGGCCCATCATCGCCCGTAAGGAGCAACTGACCGGTGAGTGCCCCCAACCTCTCGCGGACGGACGCTGCCGCTCGAGCCGAGCTGCTCGACGTGCACGGTTACGACGTCGAGCTCGACCTCAGTGACGGCGCGACCACCGGGACCTTCCGGTCCAAGACGACGGTCCGCTTCGCCTGCCGGCGACCGACCGCGTCCACCTTCATCGACGTCGTGGCGACCCGATTCCATGAAGTCATGCTCAATGGCCGGACACTGTCGACGGACGGCTACACCGAGGAACGCGGCTTCCCGCTCACCGATCTGGCCGAGGAGAACGTCCTCGTGCTCGACGCGGACCTCGTCTACGTCAACACCGGGCAGGGCCTGCACCGCACCGTCGATACAAGCGACGGCGCGACCTACCTCTACACTCAGTTCGAGACGGCCGAGGCCAAGCGCGTCTACGCCTGCTTCGACCAGCCCGACCTCAAGGCCACCTTCACGCTGTCGGTCGCCGCCCCCGATTCCTGGCAGGTCATCTCGAACGGTGCGGTCGAGCAGACCACATCGAACGCACCCGGCACCGCGACAACCCGGTTCGCGGTGACGGCGCCGCTGTCGCCCTACGTGACCGCCGTCGCCGCGGGCCCCTATCACAGGATCACCGACCAGCATGACGGCATCGATCTGGGCCTTTACTGCCGCGCGTCGATGACGGAATTCCTCGATGCCGACGCGATATTCGAAGTCACCAAGCAGGGCTTCGATTTCTTCCACCAGGCCTTCGACTATCGATATCCGTTCGGCAAATACGACCAACTCTTCGTTCCGGAATTCAATTTCGGCGCGATGGAGAATGCAGCGTGTGTCGTCATCCGGGACGAATACGTCTTCCGGTCCAAGGTGACCGACGCGGCGTACGCCCGCCGGGCCGAGACGATCCTGCACGAGATGGCGCACATGTGGTTCGGCGACCTCGTGACCATGCGTTGGTGGGACGACCTGTGGCTCAACGAATCGTTCGCCACCTTCGCATCGGTGCTGTGCCAGGCCGAGGCGACCCGCTTCACGTCGGCGTGGACCACCTTCGCCAACGTGGACAAGGCCTGGGCCTACCGGCAGGATCAATTGCCCTCGACGCACCCGATCGCCGCCGACATGGTCGACGTCGAATCGGTGGAGGCCAACTTCGACGGAATCACCTACGCCACGGGCGCCAGTGTTCTCAAGCAGCTCGTCGCCTATGTCGGGCTGGAGAATTTCCTCACCGCGCTGCGCGCGTATTTCCGCGACCACGAATACGGGAACACCACGCTGGCCGATCTGCTGGCCGCTCTCGAAAAGGCGTCCGGCCGGGATCTTTCCGGCTGGTCGGGGCAGTGGCTCGAGGCGTCGGGCATCAACACCATCCGGCCCGATTTCGAGGTCGCCGCCGATGGCACGTTCGCGTCGTTCGCCCTGACGCAGGAGGCACCGCCCATCGCCGGCGCCGCGACGGAGAATGTGCGGCGCGACCACCGGCTGGCGGTCGGCTTGTATTCCGGCGATCCGCTGACCCGCGTGCATCGGGTCGAGCTCGACGTCAGCGGCGAGCGCACCGAGGTGCCCGAGCTGATCGGCGTCGCCAAGCCGGACGTCGTACTCATCAACGACGACGACCTCACCTACTGCAAGCTCCGGCTGGACGCCGACTCCCTGGCGACGGTGACCGGGCGCATCGGCACCTTTGCCGAGTCCCTCCCCCGGGCGTTGGTGTGGACCGCCGCGTGGGACATGACCCGTGACAGCGAGCTGGCCGCGCGGGACTACGTCGCGCTGATCCTTGCCGGCATCGACAGCGAGACGGACATCGGCGTGGTGCAGACGTTGCACGCGCAGGCACGGCGCACGGTCGAGTCCTACGCCGATCCGACGTGGGTCTCGACCGGCTGGGCGCTGCTGGCCGAGACGGCGTACGCCGCGCTGCAGGCGGCTGTTCCCGGCAGCGACCATCAGCTGGCCTGGGCCCGATTCCTCGCCGCGACCGCGCGGTCGGACGCGCACCTCGACCACCTGGCGGCACTCCTCGACGGCAGCACGACGCTGCCGGGCCTCGCGGTCGACACCAACCTGCGGTGGGCGCTGCTGCAGGCTCTGGTCGCCCTCGGCCGAGCGGACGGCGACGCGATCGAGGCCGAGCTGGGGCGCGACGCAACGACCGACGGCGAGCAGCACGCGGCGCTGGCGCGGGCCCGCCGCCCCACCGCCGACGCCAAGGAGCAGGCCTGGCGGCGCGCAACCGAGGACGACTCGCTGCCCAACCTGACGAACCAGTTCATCTGCCGCGGTTTCGCGCATCCGGCCCAAACGGAGCTGACCGCCCCCTACGGGGACCGGTATTTCGCCGAGATCGACGCGGTGTGGAAGCGGCGGGCCAGCATGATCGCCAGCCAGATCGCCACGCTGCTCTTCCCGGACGGGGCGACCGAGGAGGTGCTGGCCGCGGCCGATGCCTGGCTCGCGGGCGAGGACCACGAGCCGCCGCTGCGCCGGATCGTGGTCGAGGCCCGTGACGGCGTACGCCGGGCCCTCGCCGCGCAGGCCTGCGACCGCGCCGCAGGCTAGCCGCCCCCGACCACGGCACGAGCTACCGGCCGGCCTGCTCCTGCCGGGCTTCCTCGATCGTGAGCTCGGCGGCCGGATCGGCTGCCAGCCGCTCGTCGGGAATCGCTTGCCCGCTGCGGACCGACCGGCCGTAGGTGCCGTCCTCGAGCCGCTGATCGGCACGGTTCAGCGCCGCGAGACGCCGCCGCAGGTTGGCGGTGACCGCATCGTCCACGCCCCGCGCCGTCAATGCCTCGGCCGCGTCGCCGGAGTCGCCCGTCTGGTTCTCGGCCTGCCGATCCTCTCGGCCCGCCTCGGCGCTATCGGCGAGCTGGCGTCGTACCGCGTCCCGCTCGTTCTCGATCAGCACACGAGCATGGTTCTCGTCCATCTACTCCTCCACCTCCGGCGGCGCATCTCGTCGCGCGGCCGCCCGAGCGTACGGCGGCCGGCAACGAATGGCGCTCACCCGGCATCCCGAGGACGCAGGCGGACGAGCGTCGACGAAATTGACCCGGAAGCCGTGCCGAACGGACCGGGCTGTGCCGCTGGTGAGGTTCCGGCGGACTGGCAGCGGCGGCTGCGGTAGGGACCGGGAGGATCAGCGCAGAACGGGATGACCGGACCGGTCGCTGAGCATCCGCAGACCGGTGGCGATGCCGCCGGCGAGGTCCCCCGCGCCGAAGGCCGCGGTCATCGACAGGGCCGCGAGCGCGCACGCGTTGTCCGGCAGCCGCAGCGACGACTCCTCGCCGGTGACGATTTCGACGGTACGTTGCCCCGGCGACACGGCGATCAGAACGGCCCGCGAAGCGACCGGGCCGAGCTGGGCGTGCAGGCGCTCGGCATGCCCGCGGGCGGGAACGTCGAGATGGCCGATGTATACGGAGAAGTAGAGTCCGGACTCCTCGCTGCCGAGCGTCAACGCCTCGTCGATGCGGGCCAGCTCGGCCGGGGTGAAGAGGTGGTCGTCGACCCCCTGCGGACCTTGCTGCACCTCGGTGTGCTCGTGCGGATCGTGGCTACCAGTCACCGCGGGCTCCTCCACGCGTGCTCGCCACGGCCGGCGCCGGCGCAGTCGCTCCGGCCGGCGGGGTGCCGGCGCCCGTGAGCGCGGGTCGCGAGCTGCCCTCGATCGCCGGCCGGCCGGTCTCGAGCAGGGAGAGCGTGTCGCGATCGAGATTGTCCGGCTGCGGAACGAACCACACCGGCTCGGCCTCCCAGGCCTGACCGGGCCGGTAGTGCTTCTTGCGGGCGAAGCCGGGCAGGTAGACGCCGGCCACGAACAGGAGATAGACAGCGATCGGCACGCCCGCGAAGAGGAGTAATACCTCGACGATGCTCACCCGCAGACCGTATCGGACCGGCGGGCTCAGGCGCTGACGGCCTCGCGCAGCGGCGGGACGCCGCCGAGGTAGCCGCGCCATCGCGGATCGGGCGTCCGGTGGCCGAGGACGCGCCAGGCCGGTCCCGAGGGTGCCCGCGGCGCGGGCCGCAGGACCCAGCCCAATTCGGTCAGCGGCCGGTCGGCCTTGGTGTGGTTGCAGCGCCGGCACGAGGCCACGACGTTGTCCCAGGTGTGCATGCCGCCACGGCTGCGCGGTACGACGTGGTCGAGGCTGGTCGCGGGAGCGCGGCAGTAGACGCACCTGCCGCCGTCCCGGGCGAAGACCGCCTTGCGGGTCAGCGGCACGGTCGCCCGGTAGGGCACTCGCACGTACCGGGTCAGGCGAACCACGGCCGGGACCGGCACGGTCCGCGACACGCTGTGCAGCGCTCCCTCGCCGGACTCCACCGCCACTGCCTTGTCCGACAGGATCAGCACGACCGCACGCCGGGACGACACGACGCCGAGCGGCTCGTAGGTGGCATTGAGCATCAGCGTCACCGGAAGGTCGGACATCGCAGCCACCTCCGATCCCCCCGCACCGATTCTGTCGCCAGCACGGCTCGGCCGGCGCGCATGACGCCGACCGTCGCGTCCATCCAACCGGATGAAACGTCGAATGGCGACCCCGAATCGCCGCCCGGTCGCCCGCGGAAGACGATCCCAACGGGATGGATGCGCCGGGCCAATGACCCGAACTGGCAGGCTTGGCCCCGTGGCAATCCATCCCGCAGCGCTCTCGACCGGCAGCCTGATCGCCAAACCCCGGTGCGCGGAGAACACCGACTCGTTCTGCCACACCGTGTGGGACACGACCCATCAGGGCTGGCTCGCCCGTCTCGCCGACACCGTCGTGGGCCCGCTGATCCACATCCTCGTGATCATCGCCGTCGCGGCGGTGGTGCGCTGGCTGCTGCTGCGGCTGATCAAGAGGTTGGTCCGCACCACGGCCGAAGGCACGGTCTCTCCCGTCCTGCGACCCCTGCGCGAACGCGGCCCGCTCAGGGACTCGCCGCTGGTCGGCCGGATGGCCGGCGTCGCGGCGAAACTCACCGAGCGCCGACGGCAGCGGGCACAGACGATCGGATCGGTGCTGCGCAGCACCGTCAGCTTCGCGATCTTCGTGGTCGCCTTCATCCTCGTTCTCGGCCAGATCGGCATCGACCTGCGCCCGATCATCGCCAGCGCCGGCATCGCCGGCATCGCCATCGGGTTCGGCGCGCAGAACCTCGTCAAGGACTTCCTCGCCGGGATGTTCATGATCCTGGAAGACCAGTACGGCGTCGGCGACTACGTGGATCTGGGACAGGCGTCGGGCGAGGTCGAGGCGGTCGGCCTGCGTACGACGCAGATCCGCGACCTCACGGGCACGGTCTGGTATGTGCGTAACGGCGAGGTCGTGCGGGTCGGCAATCGCGCCCAGGGTGCCACAGACGTCACCGTGGACATCCGGTTGCAGCACCACGCCGACGCGGCCGACGCGCAGGCCGCGATCTCCGAGGTGATCGATGAGCTGTGGCACGACGAGACCTACGCGGCGTCGATCCTGGCCGTGCCGACCGTACGCGAGGTGAGCCTGCACGGGGGCAACCGGCGGGATGCGAGCGACGCACCGGATGGCGATGCCGTGGGTCTCGACCTGCGGGTGTCGTTCACGTGTCGATCGGGAGATGTCCGCCGGGTGGAGAGCGCAGTGCGGACCCGATTGGCCGAGCGGTTTGCCGCCGACGGCATCGCGAGCTCGGACCTGCCCGCTCCGGCCGAGCCGGCGGATCCCGGCGCGGAATAGCCCGGACGGCCCACCGTCCACCTCTTGTTGAGACGCCACCGACCCCACCGACGGCGAGAGTACGGTTAGTCCGGCCGCTCTCCGGGAGGAGCGGTCTCGGAGGAGTGGATGTCCGTCGAGAACGGCGATCGGCAGAGCGGGGACGCAC
The DNA here is from genome assembly GCA_038253135.1 of Mycobacteriales bacterium. Taxonomy (GTDB): domain Bacteria; phylum Actinomycetota; class Actinomycetes; order Mycobacteriales; family QHCD01; genus JBBSHJ01. The sequence goes on from JBBSHJ010000031.1 coordinate 19,090, forward strand.
CCGGCGAGCTGGACACCGCTCCGATCCGTCCGCACCTCCCGCTCGCGCAGTCGGCCGACTCGTCCCTGGCCGGGGACAACCGGCGGATCACGATCGCCGAGGTCTTCCGGCCGCGAGAGGCCCGCTTCCTCTACGCGGCGTTCACGCTCTCACTCATCGGCGACCAGCTGGCGAAGGTCGCTCTGGCAATCCTCGTCTTTTCCCGCACCGGGTCGCCGTGGCTCACCGCGGTGACCTACGCGATCGGCTACCTGCCCTGGATCGTCGGCGGCCCGCTGCTCGCGTCGTACGCCGACCGCCTCCCGCGCCGCACCGTGCTGATCACGAGCGACCTGATCCGGGCCGGCGCCGTCGCGCTGATGACGGTGCCCAGGCTCCCGCTCGGCGTGCTGCTGGCGCTGCTGCTCGCATCGTCCATGTTGGCGCCTCCGTTCGAATCGGCGCGGTCGGCGACCTGGCCGGAGATCCTGGCCGGCGAGGTCTACGTGGTGGGCAACGCGGTCGTCTCGACCACCCTGCAGCTCGGTCAGATCTTCGGCTTCGCCGTCGGCGGCACGCTGGTCGGCCTGATGACCGCACGCGGCGCGTTGGGGGTCGACGCCGTGACCTTCCTCGCGTCGGCGCTGTGCGTGGCGATCGGTGTACACCGCCGTCCGGCCACGCGGCCGCCGGACGCCGAGTCCTCGGTGTGGGCCGAGACCAGGGCCGGGATGCGGTTGGTGCTCGGTACGCCGTCACTGCGCGCGATGGTGCTGCTCGTGTGGGTGGCTTCGGGCACGTGCTTCGGCTGGGAGGGTGTCGTCGCGCCGTGGAGCGCCGAGTTGCGCGGCTCGACCTCCCTCGCAGTCGGGCTGTTGCTGGCGGCCGCCTCGTTCGGGACGTTCGTCGGCAGCGTCGTGCTCGGCCGGCTGGTCCGACCGGTCACCCGCAACCGGCTGATGATGCCGTTCGCCGTACTGGCCCCGCTGATGCTCGTGCCGACCGCATGGGTCCACAGCCTGTGGCTGGCGTTGCTGCCGCTGGCGCTGACCGGGTTCTTCGTGGCCTTCAACATCCCGCTCAATGGTCTCTTCGTGCGAGCGGTTCCCGGAGACATGCGTGGTCGGGCGTTCGGCGTGGCCCAGTCCGGTCTGCAGGCCGCGCAGGGCGTCGGCGTGCTCCTCGTCGGCGCGGCGTCCGTGGCCTTCGCGCCGAGCACCGTGATCGCCGCCTCCGGGGCGATCGGTGTCGCGCTCGTCGGCTGGATCGTCCTGCGCTATCCGCTGATCCGACCGCCGGACACCCCGCTACGGTAGCCGCACGCCGGCGGGGGCAGCGGCGCCCGGCCGCATTTGGCAGGATCGTGGTCATGAGCCAACCCGAGGGCACCGACCCGCCGCCGGTCAGCTTCTACGACGCGGTCGGCGGCGAGCCAACTTTTCGAGCCCTCGTCGCCAGATTCTATGCGGGCGTCGCCAACGATCCGATCCTGGCGCCGCTCTACCCCGAGGCAGACCTGTCGGGGGCAAAGGAGCGGCTAGGGATGTTCCTCGTGCAGTACTGGGGCGGGCCCCGCACCTACTCGGAGACGCGCGGTCATCCCCGGCTGCGGATGCGCCACGTGCCGTTTGCGATCGGTGAGCGCGAGCGCCTGGCGTGGCTCTCGCACATGCGCGACGCGCTCGACTCCCTCGCGCTCGCGCCGGAGTACGAGCAGATGCTCTGGACCTATCTCGAGCAGGCCGCGTTCAGCCTGCAGAACCGGCCCTGACCGGCCGTCCCACCGGAACCGAAGGAGCATCAATGCACCGCAGCGTCGCCGCCGGCGGACCGTCAGCCGCCGATCCCGAGTGGTTCCGCACCGCCGTCCTCTACGAGGTCTATGTCCGCAGCTTCGGCGATGCCAACAATGACGGCACCGGCGACCTCGACGGGATCACCGAACGGCTGGATTACCTCGCGATGCTCGGCGTCGACGGCATCTGGCTGACGCCGTTCTACCCCTCGCCGATGGCCGACGGCGGCTACGACGTCGCCGATCCTCGCGCTGTCGACCCGAGCTTCGGCGACCTCGCCGCCTTCGACCGGCTGGTGGAGGCGGCCCACAGCCATGGCCTCGCGGTCGTCGTGGACGTCGTACCGAATCACACCTCCGACCGGCACGAGTGGTTCACGGCCGCGCTCGCCGCCGGTCCCGGTGACCCGGAGCGCGATCGGTACATCTTCCGGCCCGGCAAGGGCGCCGACGGTGCCGAGCCACCCAACAACTGGCCGTCCGTCTTCGGCGGCCCGGCCTGGCATCGGGCCGCCGATGGCGAGTGGTATCTGCACCTCTTCGCGCCCGAGCAGCCGGATCTCAACTGGGCCAACCCCGAGGTGCTCGCCGACCTCGAGCACACCCTGCGATTCTGGCTTGACCGCGGCGTCGACGGGTTCCGGATCGACGTCGCGCACGGGATGGCCAAGCCGGCCGATCTGCCCGACCTGCCCGAAGAGGTCATCGAGCAACAGAAGCGCTGGGCGGAGATGCGCGAGCGCGAGGATCTCTTCGCCGAGCATGACGCGGACACACCGCCGAGCGAGGGCGAGGGCGACGCAGTCGTACCGTCGTCGGACCTCGACGAGGCGGCCGACCCCCGCTGGGACAACGACGCCGTGCACGACATCCACCGGGCGGTACGCCGGGTGCTCGACCGTTACCCCGCCACGATGGCGGTCGGCGAGGTGTGGGTCCGCAACGACGAGCGGCTGGGCCGCTACGTACGCCCGGACGAGCTGCATCAGGCGTTCAACTTCCGGCTGCTGATGGCGAAGTGGAACGCGGCCGATCTGCGCGATGCGATCGAGAAGTCCGTCGCATCAATGGCCGCGTCCGGTGCCAGCCCCACCTGGGTGCTGTCCAACCACGACGTACCGCGTCATGTCACGCGTTACGGAGGAGGAGCCCAGGGGGTACGGCGGGCGCGGGCGGGCGCCCTCCTCGAGCTGGCCCTGCCCGGCTCGGCGTACCTCTGGCAAGGCGATGAGCTCGGCCTCGCCGACGTCGACCTGCCGGATGAGGTGCTGCAGGACCCGGCCTGGGAGCGGTCCGGGCACACCATCCGGGGTCGGGACGGTTGCCGCGTGCCGCTGCCGTGGTCCGGCGACGTGCCGGCGTTCGGCTTCAACGCGGGTACGACGTCCTGGCTGCCGCAGCCGCCGGAGTGGTCCGCGCTCACGGCCGCCAGGCAGGCCGAGGATCCCGCCTCGATGCTGTCGCTCTACCGCACGCTGCTGGATCTGCGGCGCGAGCATCCGGCGATCAGCGGGGGCACCGTCGAGTGGTACGGCGCCCCGGAGGGCGCGATGGCGTTCCGCCGGCCGGGCGGGTTGATCTGCGCGGTCAACACCGGATCGACGCCGGTGCCGCTGCCACCGGGCGAGGTCCTCATCAGCAGCGTCCCCCTGGCCGGCGGCCAGCTCCCGAGCGACGCCGCGGTCTGGCTGATCTGACGGCCGAGCCGCGTGCCCGGCAGCGATCAGCCCGGTGGCGTTAACCCGTACCGGGAGATCAGGTCCGGCAGCCACTCCGGTTCGCCGAACTGAAGGCCGTATCGCTCGGCCAGAGCGGGGATCTCGGCGAGATCGGACGGGTCGCCGGCGACCAGGTCGGCCAGTTCACGGAAGAAGTGTTCGAAGCCGGCCGGGCTGATGATCTCGATCATGCGGGCCGGCGTCGTACCGGCATTCCACATCGCGTGCATCTCCCCGCGCGGCTTGGTGATGTACCCGCCTGGGCCCAGGACGGCTTCCCGGGCCCCGGATCGGAATCCGATCTCTCCCTCAGTGACGATGGAGTACTCGTCTTCTCGGGTGTGCAGGTGCGGGGGCACGAGCGAACCGACCGGGAACGGATGCTCGACCACCGACACCGCGCCCGTTGGTTTGCTCTTCCCACAGCTTGAATTGCACGCCGATCGAGCCCAGATCACACCCACCCTGCCGTCACCTGGCGGCAGCACGGGTCAGTGGCGGAGGTTCTGCTGCGGTCACCGCCATCGCCTGCTCTCGTGCACGGTGAGCCACACAGCACCGCCGCTCGTCGGCTCCGAAGTCACGCGCCCAGCGGTTGACGGCGTACATTCGCCGGGCCAAGGTGCCGCCCCATTCTCGCCCTGATGGCCGCCGCGGCGATGTTGATCCGGGCCGGCTCGGGCAGCTGGTGGTCGATCGGTGAGCTCAACCTGGGTACGGCGCGCGGATCGGTGGGCCAGCGGGACCACGGCGGGCTGACCACCGCGACGGCGACGCTCGCGGGCGGTCCCGGACGCGGTCGATGTCGCGCTGCGGATCCACGGCCCGGACGGCGGAGCGCCGCGGTCCCGGCGGCGCGGCGACGCGGGTCATCGCCCGGTACAACCGCGGCCGCCACGACGCCGTGGTGGCCTTCCCCGTTTCCGGCTTCGACTACACCTACACGTTGCCACCGACCGCGGCGGTCACCCTTGCCACCTGGCCGGCGACGTAGCGCCGTACCGAACGATTCGAGGAAGATCCGCCGGGTCGGTTGCAGTCGTCACGGCATCCGCCGAGAAAATCGCGCTCCGCATCGATCAGCCGGGGCCGCCCGGCGGCGGGGTCGAAGGCGACGCAGAGCGCGCGGCGAGCACCACCGGCGATCCGTGATCGGCGTACATGTCGCCACCGCAAAGCTCGCAGGTAGCGATGGCGCGGCATCTAGTCGCGGGTGAGTCGCCGGTACGTCGCCCGATGCGGTCGGGCCGCCTCCGCGCCCAGCCGCTCGAGCTTGTTGGCCTCGTAGTCGGCGAAGTTGCCCTCGAACCAGAACCACTGCGAATCGCCCTCGTAGGAAAGGATGTGGGTGGCGACGCGGTCGAGGAACCACCGGTCGTGCGAGGTGATCACGGCGCAACCGGGGAATTCCAACAGCGCGTTCTCCAGCGATGAGAGGGTTTCCACGTCGAGGTCGTTGGTGGGCTCGTCCAGCAGCAGCACGTTGCCGCCCTGCTTCAGGGTGAGAGCGAGGTTGAGCCGGTTGCGTTCTCCGCCGGAGAGCACGCTCGATGGTTTCTGCTGGTCAGGGCCCTTGAACCCGAACGCGCTGACATAGGCCCGCGAGGGCATTTCGACCCGGCCGACCTGGATGTAGTCGAGCTCGTCGGAGACGAGCTGCCAGACGTTCTTCTTGGGGTCGAGGCCGGACCGGCCCTGATCGACGTAGGAGAGCGTGACCGTCTCCCCGACGGTGACCACGCCGTCGTCGGGCTTCTCCTCGCCCACGATCATCCGAAACAGCGTGGTCTTGCCGGTGCCGTTGGGGCCGATGACGCCGACGATGCCGCCCCGCGGCAGCGTGAACGACAACCCGTCGAAGAGCAGCCGGTCGCCGAAGCCCTTCACCACCTCTTCCGCCTCGACGACCTTGGCGCCCAGCCGCGGGCCCGGCGGGATCTGGATCTCGTCGAAATCGAGCTTGCGGGTCTTCTCCGCCTCGGCCGCCATCTCTTCATAGCGCTGCAGGCGGGCCTTGCTCTTGGCCTGCCGTCCGCGGGCGTTCTGCCGCACCCAGTCGAGCTCCTCGGCCAGGCGGCGCTGGCGCTTCGCGTCACGCTGGCCCTCGACCTTGAGCCGGGCCCCCTTGGTCTCGAGGTAGGTCGAGTAGTTGCCCTCATACGGATAGAGCCGACCGCGGTCGACCTCGAGGATCCACTGGGCGACGTTGTCCAGGAAGTAGCGATCGTGCGTCACGGCCAGCACGGCGCCTGGGTACTGCGCGAGGTGCTGCTCCAGCCACTGCACGCTCTCGGCGTCGAGGTGGTTGGTCGGCTCGTCGAGCAGGAGCAGGTCCGGTTGCTGCAGCAAGAGCTTGCACAGCGCGACGCGCCGCCGCTCGCCGCCGGACAGCGTGCTGACGTCGGCGTCGCCGGGCGGGCACCGCAGCGCGTCCATCGCCTGCTCGAGCTGTGAGTCGAGCTCCCAGCCGTTGACGTGCTCGATCTTCTCCATCAGATCGCCCTGCTCGGCCATCAGGGAGTCGAAGTCGGCGTCCGGCTCGCCCATCGCCGCGCTGACCTCCTCGAATCGCTTGAGCAGGCCGCGGGTCTCTGCGACCGCCTCCTCGACGTTGCCGCGCACGTCGAGCTCCTCGGTCAGCGGCGGCTCCTGCTCCAGGATGCCGACGGTGTACCCAGGGCTGAGCCGCGCGTCTCCGTTGGAGGGCTGGTCGAGCCCGGCCATGATCTTGAGCACGCTTGACTTGCCGGCGCCGTTCGGGCCGACGACGCCGATCTTCGCTCCCGGCAGGAACGCCAACGTGACGTCGTCCAGGATGACCTTGTCGCCGTGCGCCTTGCGCACCTTGCGCATTGAATAGATGTACTGCGCCACCGGTGGGAATCCTCGCTCGCTCGTCGATCGGAAGGCCTGCCGGCCCACTCCGCGACCCAGTCTTTCAGCCCGATGGCGCTCGCCGCATGTCAGCCCGTCAGCCGGCCATGGCGACGCCGTACTCGTCCTCCTCCGGCGGCGCCTGCTCGTCCGGCGGCGCCTGCTCGGCGGACGGTACGTCGACCTGTTCGGCCGGTGCCGCGTCGCGACGTCGACGGCGTACGTCGACCGGATTCCACGCCAGGCTGGCACCGACACCGTCCGCGCCCATCTCGACGTTCTCGCGTGAGTTGCCGTCCTTGTCCGTCCACGTGTTGGTCTTCAGCGGACCGTAGACGATGACGCGATCGCCCTTGCGCAGCGACGCGACGACGTTCATCGCCATGCGGTCCCAGCACACCACGTTGACGAACAGTGCCGGCCCGTCGACCCACTCCCCCGACTTGTTCGGAAAGCGCGGCGTGGACGCCACGCGAAAGCGCGCGCCACCGCCGCGCAACGCGATCGGATCGCCGCACAGATTGCCCTGGACCGTCGTCGTTCCCTCTCTCATCACTCCACCTCTCCGCCGACGCTCGCGGCGCTGGCCTCTACCGTGCGGCAGGACAGAGCGGCTCGGGGCGACTGCGGACGACCTGTGGACGGGGACGCCGGCTGTGGATGAACCGCCACGTCAACGCGCGCGTTGTGCTATCCGGCCGACCGATATCCTGGGCTGGTCCAGCGCCCGTAGCTCAGCGGATAGAGCAGGTGCCTTCTAAGCACTTGGTCGCAGGTTCGATTCCTGCCGGGCGCGCGTCACGTGAGCCGGCCGAGCTGGTCGCCTGGCCATATAAGGCCAGCCAATAAGTGGGATAGCCGCAATATTTGGTGGCGGTCCGGCGGTTGCGCCGGGGTACAGTTGACATCTGTCAGATCCGGACTTTTCGCGGGGTATTCCTTACGACACACACCAGCGGCCTCCACTTCCCTGGCCATCATGCTGGTCCTTCTCGTCCTCGGCATCGCAGATCCAGTCCCGCCGTCGGCGACTCCTGACCAGCAATTAGTCCCGAAATCCCACGACACAGCCACGTCCGCGGCTACCCGTGTGCTCGAAACGGGTCGGGCCGCGGCGCGGCTGCGCCGTGCCCAATTCCCCGAAAGGCAACCCGTGAGCAACAGCAGTGTCGACGTCGAGCCGGAAACGACGTCGAACCACAGGACCGCGCTGCCCGAGCGGGCGGCCGAGGAGCCTCCTCATACGAGCTGGATCCGCCGCCTCGCCCCCTACATCAAGGAGCAGCGTCGCTCGCTGATCCTCGCCCTCGTCTCGGTCGGCATCTGGGTCGCGACCGTAACCGGCGTGCCGCTGATCCAGAAAGTGCTTGTCGACGGCGTCATCATTTCGCACCACCACCGGTTCGCCCCGTGGATCGCGCTGCTTCTCGCCGTGGCCGTCGCCCGGTTCCTGACCTCCGCGCTCTGGCGATATTCCGGCGGCAAGATGTCGCTGAAGGTGCAGAGCCGGATCCGTGCAGACGTCTATGACACCTTGCAGCGCCTCGATTTCTCCGGGCACTCGCGGATGCAGAGCGGCCAGCTGGTCTCTCGCGCCAACACTGATCTGCGGCTCGTGCAACAGCTGGTGTCCTGGATCCCCATGGTCGCCGGCAACCTCGTCCGGATCGGGCTGGCACTTGTCGTCATGCTGGTCCTCTCCCCCGTCCTTGCCGCCGTGGTCATCGGCGTGCTCTGCCTCGTCTTCTTCGTCATCCGGCACGACAAGGGGCGGGTGTACGCCGCCGGCTGGGACGCGCAGCAGCGTGAGGCGAATATGACGACCGAGGTCGAGGAGGCCGTTACCGGTGTGCGGGTCGTGCGGGCCTTCGGGCAGGAGCACTCCGAGCTGAAGCGCTTCACCGAGAGCCTGCTGGAGATGTACCGCGCCCGCGTGCGCGCGGTGCGGATGCGGGCGCCGTTCCTGGCGTCGCTGCAGATGGTGCCGATGGCCGGGCAGGTCATCGTGCTGCTCGTCGGCGGGCTGCTCGCCCTGCACGGACATCTCACCGTCGGTACGTTCCTCGCCTTCTCCGGTTATCTCGCCGACCTGTCGGGTACGACGCGCGTGCTCGGCTCGGTCCTCACGATGGGCCCGCAATGCCGGGCCGCGGTCGAGCGCATCGGGGAGATCCTCGACCTGCGTCCCGACATCACCGACCCGGTCCAGCCGAGCACGCCGAAATCCCAGCCCGGCTCGGTCGATTTCCGCAATGTCTCGTTCGCCTATGCGGATGGGAACGGCGATCAGGTCCTCACAGACTTCACCCTGTCGGTGACGCCGGGCGAGACCGTCGCCTTGGTCGGGCCGTCAGGATGCGGAAAGTCCACGGCGCTGGCCCTGGCGCCGCGATTCTTCGACGCCGCCACCGGGTCGGTGCGCGTCGACGGCCAGGACGTGCGGGACTGGAGCCTGCGCGACCTGCGCGAGCGGATCGGCATGGTCTTCGAGGACAGCTTCCTTTTCTCCGACTCGGTCAGGGCCAATATCGCGTATGGCCGTCCGGACGCCTCGATGGACGAGGTCGAGACGGCGGCCCGCGCGGCGGCCGCCGACGAATTCATCGCCGAGCTGCCCGACGGTTACGGCACGGTCGTCGGCGAGCAGGGCCTGACCCTGTCCGGCGGGCAGCGGCAGCGGGTGGCGCTCGCGCGCGCACTGCTGACCCGGCCGGGAATCCTGCTGCTGGATGACGCGACGTCCTCGGTCGACGTACAGGTCGAGAAGGAGATCCACGACAATCTCGAGCCGCTGCTGTGCGGCCAGACCGTCGTCGTCGTCGCGTATCGGGCGTCGACCGTGCTGCTGGCCGACCGGGTCGTCGTCGTCGACGGCGGCACGGTTGTCGACGAGGGCTCGCACGACGAGCTGCTGGCTCGCTCGGCGCGTTATCGCGAGCTCTTCGGCGATCAGGACGACACCGACACCAGCGGCGAGCACGCCGACCGTGTGACCGCCTCGGCCTGGCAGTCCCGCCTTGACGCGACCGGCACCCCGCCGGCGCTGATCGGCGACGTCATGACACCGCACCTGCGGGCCCGGATCGACGCGCTGCCGCCGGCTGATGACGATCCCCGCCTCGATGTCGTCGCGGCGGCGGACGAGCGCGGCGAATTCAGCCTGAAGGAATTCTTGCGGCACTGGAAGAAGCCCCTGCTGGTCGGATTGGCGCTGGTGCTCATGGATGCCGCGGTCGGGCTGGTCGGACCGTTGCTGGTCCGCGCCGGAGTCGACAACGGCATGTTGGGCCATTCCGCACCGAAGCTGTACGCCGTGTGCGGCGTCTTCGCAATCCTCATCGCCTTCCTGTGGTGGGACATGCGCGCGGAGACATCGTGGACCGGGCGCACGACCGAGCGGTTGCTGCTGAATTTGCGGCTGCGCATCTTCGGGCACCTGCAGCGGCTCGGCGTCGACTATTACGACCGCACCCAAGCCGGGCGGACCATGACCCGGATGACCTCCGACGTCGACACGGTTTCGGACCTGCTGCAGGTCGGGCTGATCAACGCGCTGGTCAGCGTCGCATCATTCCTCGGAATGGCCGGCGTGATCATCTCCCTCGACTGGCGCCTGGCGCTGGTCGTGCTGGCCGTCGTACCCCCGGCCGCGTTCGCGACCGTGTGGTACCGCCGCCGTGCCTCCAAGGCGTACGACGAGATGCGCGAGCGCACCTCGCTGCTGAATACCTACCTGCAGGAGAGCCTCGCCGGTATCCGCGTCACCCAGGCTTATCGCCGCGAGGCCGAGAATTCCCGCCGGTTCGCCAGGCTGGGCGACAACTACCTCGAGTCCAGCACCTACGGCACCTTCACCACGTCGGTGTACGTCGCCTCGATCGAGCTCCTGTCAGTCGTCGCGGTCGCTGTGGTGCTCGCGGTGGGCGGCCAGATGGTGACCCACGGCGCGCTGCAGATCGGCGTGCTGCTCGCGTTCTTGCTGTATCTCGCGCAGGTCTTCGCGCCGGTGCAGCAGCTGTCGAGCGTCTTCGACGTCTACCAGCGGGCCCGGTCGGGTCTGGTGCGGATCAAGGAACTGCTCGCCACCGAGTCGTCGACCCCGGTGGCCGACGACGCCGAGCCGGTCGAGGACGTCCGGGGCGAGATCGAGCTGCGCGGCGTAACGCTCCGCTACCAGACCGCGCGCGACCCGGCGATCCACGATGTGGATCTGAGCATTCCGATCGGGCAGCGGGTGGCGTTCGTCGGCCGCACCGGCGCCGGCAAATCGACGATCGCGAAGCTGGTGGCGCGGTTCTACGATCCGACCGCCGGGCACATCCTCATCGACGGCCGGCCGCTGTCCGAGCTGGACCTCGCGGCGTACCGATCCCGACTGGGATACGTGCCGCAGGAGCCGTTCCTCTTCTCCCGGTCGATCCGCGACAACGTCGCCTATGGCAAGCCGGATGCGACCGACTGGGAGGTGGAGTCCGCCGCCCGTGCGGTGGGCGCGCATCAGTTTGTTAGCCGGCTACAGGGTGGTTATCACCACAAGGTCACCGAGCGGGGCCGGTCGCTGTCGGCCGGCCAGCGTCAGCTGCTGTGCCTCGCCCGGGCGCTGATCGTCGACCCGCGGGTGCTCATCCTCGATGAGGCGACCAGCAATCTGGACATGTCGGGAGAGCGGCGGGTCAACCGCGCGATGCGCAGGGTGTCGTCGGGCCGGACGACGATCGTCGTCACGCACCGCCCGCACGCCCTGCAGTGGGTCGACCGGGTGGTCCGCGTGTCCGACGGTCGGGTGGACGATGACCGCGCGGCGGCCGAGGTGCAGAGCCTCGAGTCGCACCTGCCGGGCGACCGGGAGCACGTCCGGCTCTCGGCGTAGTTAAAACGGTCGGCCAACCGGTGGGCAGTTCACCCGAATTGGAAGGAGGGCTTCGCCAATCCCCACCAATAGCCGTCGATCTGCGTCGTGCCCTCATCGCCGTCCGCCGCGCCCAGGCTGACGAAGAGCGGCGCCAGGTGCTCGGTCCTCGGGTGCGCGATCCTCGCGGCCGGCGCCTTGTCGGCGAAGTCCAGGATGCCGTCGAGATCACCGTCCTGCACCGATTCGGTCGCCCAGGCATCGAACTCCGCCGACCACGACGGCGGCTCGGCGTCGGCCTGGCCGGCCGCCATCTCGCGCAGGTTGTGGGTCAGAAATCCGCTGCCCATGATCAGGATTCCCTTCTCGCGCAGCGGTTTGAGGCTCGCACCGAGATCGAAAAGCTGGGTCGGGTCGAGGGACGGCATGGACATCTGCAGGACGGGTACGTCGGCGTTCGGGTACATCTCCACCAGCGGAACGTAGGCCCCGTGGTCGAGCCCGCGGGCCGGTGCGTCGGCGACCGCGGGCTGCGATGCAGACAGGAGTTGGCGTACGTCGTCCGCGAGTTCCGGTGCCGCTGGGGCGTCGTACCGGACGTCGTAGTAATGCTGCGGAAAGCCCCAGAAGTCGTAAACCAGCGGCACCGGCGTCGTTGCCGAGAGGGTGACCGGCTGATCCTCCCAATGCGCCGAGATGACGAGGATCGCCTCCGGATTCGGCATCCGGCGGGGCCACGCCGCGAGCTCGGCCGTCCAGCGCGCGTCGTCGGCCAGCGGCGGTGCGCCGTGGCCCAGGTAGACCACCGGATGACGGCTCATGGCTCCCTCGCCTCTCGCTTGAGGGTTCAATCTCCGTCGAGCGCCGGATTGACCACCGGCGAAATCGCCAGAGCCTTCCTCACGGCCGAATCCACGATGGCGCAGCGCCTGGTCCGCGCCAAACGGAAGATTGCCGAGGCCGGCATCCCTTACCGCGTCCCTCCCGACGAGTTGCTGCCCGAGCGGCTCGCCGCGGTGCTCGCCGTGGTCTATCTGATCTTCAACGAGGGCTATGACGAGCAGGACGGACCGAGGGCCCTGGCCGCCGAGGCGATTCATCTCGCCCGGGTGCTCGCTCGCCGGATGCCGCAGGAACCGGAGCCGCACGGTTTGCTGGCGTTGATGCTGCTGCACGAGGCTCGACGCGCGACGCGGAGCGACGATGGCGTGCTGGTCACGCTGGAACGGCAGGACCGATCCAGGTGGAACCGTGCGTTGATCGCGGAAGGGGTCGCCGTACTCGACCAGGCGCTGGCCATGCGACGTACCGGTCCCTATCAGGTGCAGGCCGCGATCGCGGCCTGCCATGCCACCGCTCCCGACCCGGCGAGCACCGACTGGCCGCAGATCGCCACCCTCTACGCGCAGCTGGGACGCCTGGCGCCGTCCCCGGTGGTGGAGCTCAACCGCGCCGTGGCGGTCGCGATGTCCGACGGCATCCCGACCGGCCTCGCACTGGTCGATCGGCTTGCCGAGTCGGGCCGGCTCGACGGCTACCACCTACTACCCGCCACCCGGGCCGATCTGCTCCGACGCGGCGGCCGCGTGGCCGAGGCCAAGGCGGCGTACGAGGATGCGCTCCGGCTGGCCCCGACCGAGGTCGAACGGCGCTACCTGACCGGTCGTCTCCGCGAGCTCTGAACCTCCTCACACGTATCTTCGCGAGTGATGTCGATGGCGCGTCACCTCCTTCGTCGGTCGGGCGAATACCCACCACGCGAGGGAGCGGCAGGTGTCACTCATCGAGACCGTGCCCACGACCGGCACAAGCGCCGAGACGGGTCCGGCCGGGTCCGGCGAGAGCTCGTGTTGGCGCTGGCGTGTGCGGCTCAGGCG